>CACXGK010000090.1 GCA_902767115.1 uncultured Ruminococcus sp. | reverse complement strand
TGCAGCTATGCTGCGCAAAACATAGCGTGCGCAGCACGCGGTTTTCTTCTAATCGCTTATTAAGCGATTAGAAGAAAAATAGTATGAAGTGGCTTGTTCTACACTGCCGCCGGATGCGGTCACTTCTTTTATTGTACCACAAAAAGACTGTTTCGTAAACACTTTTTTTCAAATTTCGCCAGATTTTCAGGAAGAAGCCGTACTGTAGGGCTGTGCGGCGAAAAAAGTAGCTGCGATTTTCATAGGATTCTGAAAAAAGTTGTGGACAAAATAGATAAATTATGTTATAATAGATACAACAAAAGATTACAAAGCTGTCAGAATACGCTCTGCCGTCCGAGCGGCGTTTGACGGACGCACAGGCGCTGACAGCAGTTAGGAAAGGAAGCGAAGCGCCCATGCGTCATGAAAAATCCTGCGGTGCCATTGTGTATCGCAGATTTCATGGGAATATTGAGATCCTGCTCATCCGGCACATCAATTCCGGTCACTGGTCCTTCCCCAAGGGTCATGTGGAAGCCGGTGAAACGGAGATCGAGACTGCGATCCGGGAGATCAAGGAGGAAACATCCATCGACGTCATCATTGATCCCACATTCCGGGAGACCGTGTCCTATTCGCCGAAGCGTGACACCCAGAAGATCGTGGTGTACTTTATCGGCAAGGCACGCAACTATGACTATGTGCCGCAGGAGGAGGAGATCTCCGAGGTCAGATGGGTGGACATCGGTCACGCCTCCCATATGCTGACGTATGAGAACGACAAGAACATCGTCATCAAGGCTCGCAATGTCATCAAAAATACACCGACGTGAAAAAATATCCCCCTCCATGCATGAGGGGGATTCGTGTATCCGGCAAAGAAAAGGAGGTCTGGCTGTGTCACGGCTTGCAGAGGAGATCGCATCGTTTGAACCCTATACCGAGACAGAAGCGGCTGCCAAAGCCGAGCTTCTCCGGCAGCTTGGGACATATGGAGACACCTTGCTCGAACGGGACTGTCCGGCAGGGCATATCACCTGTTCGGGGTTCATTCTGTCGCCGGATCTGACGCAGACGCTCATGGCGTACCACCTGATCTACCAGTCCGTCGGCTGGACGGGCGGTCACGCCGACGGCGACCCGGATCTGCTCGGCGTTGCCATCCGTGAGGCACGGGAGGAAACGTCTGTGACACGCATCTATCCGCTGACACGGCGGATCCTGTCCATCGATATCCTGCCGGTGCCGCCGCATGAAAAGCACGGGGTGCCCGTTGCGGCGCATCAGCATTTCAATGTGACCTACGGTCTGATCGCACCGACCGATCAGGCGGTGGCGGACAAGCCCGATGAGAACCGCAGCGTCCGCTGGCTGTACACGGACGAGATCGGCGAGTACTGCACCGAACCGCAGATGATGCCGATCTATGAAAAACTCATCGCCCGGATGCGTGCGCTGTCTATGCGGAAAGCCGCTTTGCCGGGGGAGCTCATTGCCCCCATGCTTGCCTGGTATCCGGCACACCACCGTGATCTGCCGTGGCGGAGAACACGGGAGCCCTATCATGTGTGGCTTTCGGAGATCATGCTTCAGCAGACCCGTGTGGAGGCGGTCAAGGGCTATTATGCGAGATTCCTGGAGAGCCTGCCGGACATTGCAGCGCTGGCGGAATGCCCGGAGGATAAGCTTCTCAAGCTCTGGGAAGGGCTTGGCTATTACAACCGTGTCCGCAATCTGCAAAAAGCCGCACAGTGCATTATGCACGAGCATGGCGGCGTATTCCCGACAGACTATGCAGCGATCCGTGCGCTTCCCGGCATCGGGGACTATACCGCCGGTGCGGTCTGCTCGATCTGCTATGACCTGCCCACACCTGCTGTGGACGGCAATGTGCTGCGTGTCATGGCTCGGCTCCAGGAGGACTTCCGCAATGTCCTCGACTCCAAGATCAAGGCGGATATGACCGCACAGCTTGCCGCCGTCTACCCGTCCGAAAACGCCGGGATGCTCACGCAGTCCCTCATCGAGATCGGCGCCGTGGTGTGCGTCCCGAACGGCGCACCGCACTGCGGGGAATGCCCCTTGCAGACGCTGTGCATGGCGTACCGGCATGGGAGCACGGGAATGCTGCCGGTCCGGGAGAAAAAGAATGACCGCCGCATCGAACAGCGGACGGTCTTTGTGATGATGTGCGAGGGGAAGATCGCTATCCGGAAGCGCCCGTCACAGGGACTTTTAGCGTCCCTGTGGGAGCTGCCCAATGTGGAGGGAAGTCTGTCCCCGGAAGATATGATCGCCCAGTGCAGCCAGTGGCAGGCGTCCCCAAGGGAGCTGACCAAGATCGTGGAACGCAAGCATATTTTCACCCATATCACATGGGAAATGCAGGGCGTTTTTATCGAATGCCGTGAGATGCCGGATGCTTTTCTCTGGGCAAGTCCGGAGGAGCTGGCAGAGACCTATTCACTGCCGACGGCGTTCCGGTGTATCCTTACCTGAGCAATTCCTGCCGCAGATAGAGCAGCAGCTTCTTTTCCCGGCGTGACACCTGTACTTGTGTCATGCCGAGCGCCTGAGCAGTCTTGCTCTGCGTGAGTTCCTTGAAATACCGCAGCTCCAGGAGCAGCCGATCCTTGGGGTCGAGCGTGGCAAGAACCTGACGCAGTGCCAGACTGTCGCTGATCTGCTCGTCCGGTGCAGGCACGGCGATATCGAGCTGTCCTTCCTCCTCATCGGGCGCAGTGAGTGACAGCACCGGTGAGCAGGCGCAAAGTGCAGTCGTGATCTCCTCCGGAGAGCTGCCCGTCTGTTCGGCAAGGACGGATAGAGGCGGCTCGCTGCCATGCTGCTTTAAGTAGGCTTCCCGAAGCTGCTGGACACGCAGGGACAATTCCCGGAGACTCCGTGAAACATGGACAGTCCCGCTGCTGCGAAAGAGCCTTTTGATCTCGCCGAGGATGACCGGTACAGCGTAGGTGGAGAACTGCACACCACGGCTCGTATCGAAAACGTTTGCGGCTTTGACAAGCCCCTCGCATCCGGCAGAATACAGATCCTCGTAGGGGATCCCCCGGTTCCGGAACCGGTTGGCACACAGATGCACCAGTCCCAGGTGCTCCGCCGGATCAACGGCACGTTCAGTCAGCGCTTTCTTCGGCATTCTGCACTCCTAACCGTCTGCGCATGGTCAGGACAGTTCCCTGACCGGGGACGCTGCGCACATGAAGCGAGTCGGTGAAGGTCTGCATGATGGCAAAGCCAAGCCCGGCACGATCCTCCTCCGGTGCCGAGGTGTACAGGGGCTCCATTGCCTTTTCCACGTCGGGAATGCCGCAGCCCTTGTCGGTGACACGGATGTAGATCACCCGGTCGGGCAGCATCCGCAGGCAGACGGCAACCGTTCCGGTCGTGCCACGGTAGCCGTGGACGATGGCATTGGTGACGGCTTCGGAGATGACGGTGCGCAGGTCGGCAAGCTCCTGGGCGGTGGGATCCGCCGGGATGAGAAATGCCGAGACTGCCGCCCGTGCCAGCGCTTCATTGGCGGACTGCGCCTGAAAGCTGCATTTGAATTCGTTCAGGATCTTCATTTGATCGCCTCCTTTGGTACGGACTGGCGGATGCTTGCCATGCGCTCCATGCCTGCCAGCCGCAGGATCCGGCTGATATGCGGCGCAGGGTCCTGGAGGATGATGCTGCATCCGAGCGGCTGGAGGATTTTGTAGCGTCCCATGATGAGCCCGATGCCGGAGCTGTCCATAAAGCTGACCTCCGAAAAGTCCAGAATGACCGTGTGTGGCAGATGTGCATAGATGGCGGCATCGATCTCCGCACGCATCGGGATGCTTGAATGATGGTCGATCTCGCCGTCGAGCCGGACGTGCAGCTCGGCTGTCTGCGTATCGTAATAGATCTGCATGATGTGTGTCTCTCCTTTTGTTTATTTTCTTTATTGTAGCATACAAGCTGTGCGAAATGTGTCAGAACCCGTTTGCTCTGCATTTTTTCGCTGCTTTTGGAGTGACGTGCATTTGCATGAAAAAAATCTTTCCTGAAAGAAAATTTTAGTTTACTTTAAGATTCTTTTAAGAAGAGAGCCTTATAATATAACTGTAATCAGACAACACAAGCAATGCAGAACACGGAGAGAACGTCAAAAAGCTCCGGTCTGCTTTCCAAAATCCAAAAAAGAAAGGGGCGGTGGATACACGGGGCGCACCTCGGGTATCGAATATATGGCTATTAGTACTTTCATGAGAAAAGAGATCAAGTTCATGCTGAACATGGAACAGTATGAAAAGCTCCTGGTGGAGATCCACAAGTACATGGATCCCGACAAGTTCTGCGTCGGCGGCAAGGATTACGGTATCTACAATCTTTATTACGATACACCGGATGACTACCTGATCCGCACCTCCCTGGAAAAGCCCTACTACAAGGAAAAGATTCGCCTGAGAAGCTACTTCTCCCCGGCAAAGCCTGACGACAAGGTGTTCCTGGAGATCAAAAAGAAGGTCGGCGGTATCGTGACCAAGCGCCGTGTGACCATGACGCTCACCGAATCCGATGCGTATCTGCTCCAGAAGCAGAAGCCCGTAGATCTCACCAAATACCTCCAGAAGCAGATCTTCTCCGAGCTGGACGTGTTCCTGGAGAATTACCCGGTTATCCCGAAGCAGTACATCAGCTACCAGCGCAGCGCCTTCTTTGGCAAGGATGACCCGGATTTCCGACTGACCTTTGACCGTCAGATCACGGAACGCCGCTACGATCTTTCCCTCGCACTGCCGAGCTACGGCGCACAGATCATCGCCCCGAACCAGAGACTGATGGAGGTCAAGATCGCAGGCGCCATGCCCCTGTGGCTGTCCCAGAAGCTCTCGGAGCTCAAGATCTACAAGATCAGCTTCTCCAAGTACGGCAGAGCGTATCAGCGCTACATCCGCAACAAGCTCTACAATGAGGGCTATTTCAAGGAGAAGAAGGAAGACGATGTGCTTTCCGCAAAGCCCATCATCCAGAAAACCAATTCCGGTTACTATGAGAACCGCAAGACCGCAGGCGGCGTGATCCTTCCGTAAACGAAAATCACGGTTCGCTGTTCACCCACGAAACTCTCATTCAGAAGAAAGGAAGTATTATGATGTTTGATTCTCTGCTCCAGACCACAGATGCTGTTTACGGTACCACTGCTGCTACCGTATCGACCGGTACATTCATCGCCTGCCTGATCGCTTCGATCGTCCTGGGCTTCGGCGTGAGCATCCTGTATATGCTCACCCACAAGAAGGAAGGCTACACCCAGAGCTATGCCATCACCCTCATCATGCTGCCGCCGATCGTGTGTGTACTGCTGATGCTCATCAACTTCATCGGCGGTATTGCGATCGCAGGTATCTTCGGACTGACCCGTTACAGAAGCGTTGCGGCTGACCCGAAGGACATCGGCTACGTCTTCATGGCAATGGCACTCGGCGTTGTGACCGGTATGGGCTATATCGCATACGCAGTGATTTTCCTCGTGGCAATGGCAATCGTGCTGTTCGTTCTGAATATGCTCAACTTCGCAGCCCCCAAGACCTCTGACATGACCCTGAAGATCGCTGTTCCGGAAAACCTCAACTATGACGGTCTGTTCGATTCCGTACTGAACAAGTACTGCGCATCCTGGAGACTGCGCAGAGTCAAGACAACCAACTTCGGTTCCATGTTCGACTGCATCTACAGCATCCAGCTCCCGACCAATGTCGATCAGAAGAAGATGATCGATGAGCTCAGAACCCTCAATGGTAACATGACCATCACCCTGACCCTGTTCAAGTACGACGACAAGATCTACGAGAAGTAAGCAGCCCCCACCTGCATGACCACCTCAATGCAGGATACAAATACCCCAGTAACACGCCGGGTGGCGAACCATCCGGCGGTTTGCTGTACATGGATGCAAGTGCAACGGATACTACCAGCAAAGCCCGGCTTTGCGTATGAATGGAGGAATTGTATATGAAGCAGCTCAGAAATGTAATGTGTCTCCTGACGGCACTGACTTTATGCCTTGGCACAGCCGCCTGCGGTCAGAAGTCCGAGGAGGAGGTCTCCCTCACGAGCCAGAGTGCCGCTTTGCTCTCCGGCTCCGACTCCCAGGCAGAGACAGAAACAACGGAAGCTGAGGACGAGGAGGATGAGGACGATGACGAGGACGACGATGCACCGGTCGATGTCAAGAAGGTCACCGTCAAGAAAAGTACCTCTGCCACCACATCCGGCACCACTGCCGTGAAGTCCGAGACCACGACCACGACCACAAAGTCAGCGGACAGCTCTAAGTCCGACAGTGACAAGAAGTCCTCCGGCTCCAAGTCCACCAGTTCCAAGTCCTCCGGCAGCTCGCAATCGATAACGGCGGCAGCCAATGCCTCCAACGCCACCACGACCGCTGCCACAGAAGCAGCAACGGAAGCCACGACCGAAGCCATGACCGACCCGGCTCCCGAAGCCGATGCGACTGCGGAGGAAAAGGTCGTAGCCGGTGTCATTGACTTCAACACCAACACCTACGAGGGCGACGGCATTGTGCTCAACGGTGCGACCTATACGATCACCACCGGCGGCACCTACATTCTCACCGGCAGTCTGACCGGTATGGTCGAGGTCAATACCGTGGAGAAGGTCAAGCTCAAGCTCAACGGCGTGGATATCAACAATCCCGGCGGCCCTGCGATTCTTTGCACCGACGCCAAGAAGCTGACCCTGACGCTCATCGAAGGCACCGCCAACTACCTGACTGACGGCTTTTCCGGTGTGTATGACGGGTGTATCTGCACGAATGATACCCTGGAGATCAAGGGCGCAGGAATGCTGAATGTCAACGGCACCGTCGAGCACGGCATTTCCTCCGACGACGACATCATCATCAAAAACGGCGATATCACCGTGACGGCGATCAAGTCCGGCATGGTCGCCAATGACGATATCACTGTTTCCGGCAGCACCCTGCGTGTCACCGGCAACACCAACGGCATCAAGTCCAAGGGCACACTGCACATCTCCGGCGGCACCGTATTTGCCTACGGCGGCGGTACGGACAAGAGCGGTCTGTACAGCGGTGCGGCGTTTACGCTGACTGGCGGCTATGTCTATGCGGTCGGCTGCGGCAATGCCCAGCCGGATGCCGGCACATCCACACAGTGCTCGATCTGCGTGCGGTATAACACCGACCTCCCGGCAGGTTCGTGGGCGACCATCAACTGCAATGGGATGCAGTTCCTGAACGAGACCAGCCCGTATACGTTTAATACCGTGTTCCTGTCCACACCGGATGTGTATGACGGCATGACGTATGCGGTATTTGCCAACGGCGTGCAGTGCGGTGAGGAGCTTGTGACCGCCGGCATTGCGAGTGCTGTGGCAGTTGACGTACCGTAATCACCTCTCTCTACCTCTTTATGGCACCGGCATTCCTGTCTGACAGGGTGCCGGTGCGCTGTTGTTGTATGAGAGGCAGAGTTTCCGCAGTCCTGTGTGGTTTCTCAAAGAATCTGGAAAAAGACTGTACAAAATATACGGAAATTGTCCTATGTTGATAAATGAAGTAAATATGAACTTAAAATAGAAAATATGGATTTAATAAATTATTCATATTATAAAGCGAGAAATCCTTGGAAACGGCACAAATCCGTTCACTTCATGATATAAAAAGTTAGTATAGCAGATAATTGCGTATTGAATTGCACCCCGAAATTTAGTAAAATAATGAAAACAGCAAATACTTGGATCTCCTGAGAATAGAGAAGCAGGATGTTTCCCCTCTCAAACGCATCCGGCTTTTCGATTGCAGATTTTCAGGAAATGGGTTTAAGAATTTGTTGTAGAAAAATTAAATGCTTTAACTATAGCGCAGTGGAGCTTCGGTTCCAGTTAAAGTATTGGTTTTTCGGAAAGTGACAGCTTGCAGTGCAGATGGGCGAAAGCTCAAAATTAAGCTGTACATTTTTTACCTTCCTCTTTATGAAAACATCCGGCTATAGGGTCGGATGTTTTTAGTTTTTTCGCAGTGTTCCAGATGATGCAGGATCCGGAAATTTTTTTGTAACAAACTGGGCGCTGCCGGCTCATATGAATAGAAGGAGGTGGAACAGTGATGGATTTTGAGGAACTGTACCTGTCAGCTTATCCGGAGGTGTTCCGCTATCTGATGCGATTGTGCGGCGACGAGAGTATGGCGGAGGAGATCACGCAGGAGGCGTTTTTCCGGGCGCTGCGTTCAAAGGAACGCTACCGGGGTGAATGTCGTTTTTCGGTATGGGTGTGCCAGATCGCAAAGCATGAGTTGTTTCGTGAGCTCAAACGCCGGAAACGTAAACTGCCGCAGGACGCCTTGCTGGTGTGTGCGGATATGGCGGTAGATGTGGAAAGCCAGACGGACGACAAGGAGATGGCAAATGCCATCCGCAGCCGGATGGAGCAGCTCGATGAACCGTACCGGAGCGTATTCCGGATGCGTGTGCTGGAGGAACTGCCGTTTTCTGAGATTGCGGCAATGTATCAGAAATCTGAGAGCTGGGCACGGGTGACATATCACCGGGCAAAGCTGAAAATACAGGAGGGATTGCAATGAAGGAACCGTGTGAATTGATTCGTGACCTGATGCCGCTGTGTCACGACAATGTGGCGAGTGCCGAAAGCCGTGCGGCGGTGGAGGCGCACGTCCGTGTATGCGAGGACTGCCGCAAGACGTGGGAGCGCCTGTGCGGCAGCGATTATATGGAACGCTACCTGTTCGATGCCGAGATGTCACGCAGAGCTGCACAGGCGTATGGAAAAGCCAAGAAAAAGAGCAGGCTCTGGATTGTTGGATTGGTCATCGGCATCCTTGGCATCCTGTTCGGCGTCACTATGGTGATATTGGGTGTTAGAGCCCTCTGGGTTGCGGAGACCGAGGTCGAGGTGCATGACGATGTGTCGGAGTACACGCTGTACCGCAGCGGTCCGCAGGCGGACGAGAATTTCCGGAACAAATGGGGGATGGACGAGAGCATTTTTCCTGAGAAGATCACGCCGGAGATGAATGTGCAGGATTACCGGATGGTCTACTATAATCCGTGGGATGCGCAGTATCTGGGGTATCTTGTCGTGCAGTACGATGCGGACAGCTACAAGGCGGAATGTGAACGGCTGAATGCCTATGCATCGACGGATTACATTGGCTATTATGGCGTGCAGGAGGAAACGACCTATGAGCTCCTGGCTGTGAATGCCGACCCGTATTACGGTTTTGTGTATGCCCTGACGGACGGGGAGGGGACGATCATTTATGCCGAGCAGATCTTCTGCAATTACTACATGGATCTGACGTATGGAGATTACATCCATGGGGACTATCTTTTGGACGGTTTTGATGCCCGGAGGGGGAATCCTTACCGGAAGCAAATGATGCGGGAGCACTCCTGAGAAAATCCCGGAATGCGGCATGGGACGCTGCGTTCCGGGATTTTGGCTCGCAAAAATAATTTGCAAATAAAATTATTAAAAACACTTGACAAGTCTTGAAAGATGTGCTATACTAAACTTGTAAGCAAAGTTAATAATCCGAATCGCAAATTATGAAGAAGGTGAGAACCGTGAAGAAAAGCATCTATAGCTTAGCGCTGGCGGATGAGGTCGTGGCGGCGGTGGACGCACTGGCGTACCAGCTCCACACGAGCCGGTCGAATCTCATCAACCAGATCCTTGCCGAACGGCTGTCCTGCGTCACACCGGAAATGCGGATGCAGCAGGTGTTCTCCCGGATGGAGGCGCTTGGTGAGAGCTTCCGCATCCAGACACAGACCTCGGCGCATATGCTCTCGCTCCAGAGCCAGCTTGATTATAAGTACAAGCCGACCGTGCAGTATTTCGTGGAGCTGTACCGCTCACCGAAGGACGGCGAGGACGGGCGGCTGCGCATCCAGCTCCGGACGCAGAACCAGACCTTGCTGGTCGTGCTGGAGCAGTTCTTCCGGCTCTGGATGGCGCTGGAGGAGCATTACGTGCCGCAGGCTGCCGGGACGGTGTACCGCATCGCACCGGGACGCCTGGAGCGCTCCATCCGCAATCCGGGCGTGGACGAGGAAACGCTCGGCGAGCTGATCGGCGGCTATGTCCGGACGTTTGACCGGTATCTCAAAGCCTATTTCGCCGGCATCGCCGACCCGAATGCGGCGGCTGCCCGATTAGAACGGGCATTTCAAGCCGATAGTAAAGATATCACGCATTCGATTTAGCACAGAAGACAAACTGCGGGTGCAGGGCTGCATAGTCCTGGCGGCGGATCGCCGCTGATGAGACAGCGATAAGAGAAAGCCTATCATCTATCAACGCAATGCGCCAAATGCTTCGCAAATGGCGCAAAGCTAAAAATCAGGTAGTTAGCATTGTTTGGGGCAAAGCCCCATTTCTAAAAAGGAGGTAACGCTATGAACGCACAGAAATTTACACAGAAGTCTCTGGAAGCCATCCAGAATGCGCAGAGCACGGCGATTGCGGCACAGAGCCAGCAGATCGAGCAGGTGCATCTGTTTTTTGCACTGGTATCGCAGGAAGGCGGACTGATCGGGCAGATGATGCAGAAGCTTGGCGTGGATGCCAATGCCCTGCGCCGTACCTTGCAGTCCGAGATCGACAGTATGCCGGCTGTGACCGGTTCGGGCAGAGAGCCGGATAAGGTGTATGTCTCCCGTGACGTGGACGTGGCATTGACGGCGGCGGAACAGCTTGCGGCGAAGATGAAGGACGAGTACGTGTCTGTCGAGCACATCACGCTCTGCCTGATCGAAAAGCCGGACTCCCGTCTGAAAAAGATCCTTGACCAGTACCATATCACTAAGGATGCTTTCCTCCAGGCACTCATGCAGGTGCGTGGCAATACGAGGGTCACTTCCGAAAATCCGGAGGATACCTATGACGTCCTCACGAAATACGGCTCTGACCTCACGGAGCTTGCCCGGAAGAACAAGCTTGACCCCGTGATCGGGCGTGACAGTGAGATCCGCAACGTCATCCGCATCCTCTCCCGTAAATCCAAGAACAACCCCGTCCTCATCGGTGAACCGGGCGTTGGTAAAACTGCCATCGCCGAGGGACTGGCGCTGCGTATCGTGCGTGGCGATGTGCCGGATTCCTTGAAGGAACGCAAAATTTTCTCCCTTGACCTCGGTGCGCTGATCGCCGGTGCGAAGTACCGTGGCGAATTCGAGGAGCGTCTGAAAGCCGTTTTGCAGGAGATCAAGAAAAGCGAGGGCGGCATCATCCTCTTTATCGACGAGCTGCACACCATCGTCGGCGCCGGCAAGACCGACGGTGCGATGGATGCCGGCAATCTCCTAAAGCCCATGCTTGCCCGTGGTGAGCTGCACTGCATCGGTGCAACGACCCTGAACGAATATCGGCAGTATATTGAAAAAGACCAGGCACTTGAACGCCGGTTCCAGCCGGTTATGGTGCCGGAGCCGACGGTGGAGGATACAGTCTCGATCCTGCGTGGTTTGAAGGAGCGCTATGAGGTGTTCCACGGCGTCAAGATCCACGATGCTGCACTCCTTGCTGCTGCGACTCTCTCCGACCGCTATATCTCTGACAGATTCCTCCCCGACAAGGCAATTGACCTCGTGGATGAGGCGTGTGCGATGATCCGCACGGAGATGGATTCCATGCCGCAGGAACTGGACGATATCTCACGCCAGATGATTCGTCTGGAGATCGAGGAAACTGCCCTTAAAAAGGAAACCGACAAGCTCTCACAGGAGCACCTTGCGGAAATTCAGAAGGAGCTTGCCGAGCTGCGTGACAAATTTGCTGAAATGAAGGCAAGGTGGGAAAACGAAAAGTCCGGCATTACCAAAGTTCAGAAGCTTCGTGAGGAACTCGAACAGGCAACTGCCGACATGGAACGTGCCGAGCGTGAGTACGACCTGAACAAGGCTGCCGAGCTCAAATACGGCAAGATTCCGGAGCTCCAGAAGCAGATCGAAGCTGAGGAGCAGAGTTCCGCAAGCAGCGGCGCATCGCAGTCGATCCTGAGAAGCGAAGTCACGGCGGAGGAGATCGCCAAGATTATCTGCCGCTGGACGGGCATCCCGGTCGCCAAGCTGATGGAGGGCGAGCGTGAAAAGCTCCTGCGCATGGAGGATATTCTCCACGAGCGTGTGATCGGTCAGGACGAAGCCGTCACCAAGGTCAGCGAAGCCATCCTGCGCTCCCGTGCAGGCATCCAGGACCCGAACCGCCCGATCGGCAGCTTCCTGTTCTTGGGACCGACCGGTGTCGGTAAGACGGAGCTTGCCAAGGCGCTGGCGCAGGCGCTCTTTGACGATGAGGACGCCATGGTGCGCATCGACATGAGCGAATATATGGAGAAATTCAGCGTGAGCCGCCTGATCGGAGCGCCTCCCGGATACGTTGGCTACGAGGAGGGCGGTCAGCTGACAGAAGCCGTGCGCCGCAAGCCGTATTCGGTTGTGCTGCTCGATGAGGTCGAGAAGGCACACCCGGATGTGTTCAACCTGCTGCTGCAAGTGCTCGACGACGGGCGCATCACCGATTCACAGGGACGGACGGTGGACTTCAAGAACACCATCCTGATTCTGACATCGAATCTCGGCAGCCCGTATATTCTGGACGGAATGCAGCCGGACGGGAGCATTTCGGAGGATGCAAGGGCGCAGGTGAATGCCCTGCTGCACCAGCAGTTCCGACCGGAATTCCTCAACCGTCTGGACGAGATCGTGTTCTACAAGCCGCTGCAGCGTGAGGAAATTTTCCGCATCGTTGACCTGCTGCTCTCTGACCTCCAGCGTCGCCTGAAAGAGAAGCAGCTTGGCATCAAGCTGACAGATGCCGCAAAGCAGGCAGTCGTGGACAACAGCTATGATGTGTCCTTCGGTGCCAGACCGCTGCGCCGCTATCTCCAGCAGAAGATCGAGACACTTGTGGCGAAATTCATCATCGGCAAGGACCCGGCACCGGGAACGGAGCTGACCTGCGATTATGTGAATGGGGAGTTTGTGCTGAATGCATGAACGTGAATGAAATAAAAAGGACAGTCCGCCGAGGTGACGGGCTGTCCTTATTTTGCTATGCGGTTTACCAGAGAGTACCAACGTCGTATTTCGGGATGTTTTCGTCCCGTGTAACGAGTGTCAGGGATTCCTCCTGTGCCTGACAGATCAACAGACGGTCAAAGGGATCACCGTGGATCTTCGGAAGGCTTTTCAGACGTTCAAGGTGTGAGGGCTCGATCACAAGAAGCGTAAAACCCATTCGCTTGCATTCCCGAATCATTTCAGTAATGGAAGCAGGCAACTCCATTTTTCCGATGCTGCTTTTGATAGACATTTCCCAGAAACTGAGAATGCTGACGTAGACCTTGTGATCGGATTCGATCAGGCGTCTGGTTTTTTCGGGAAGTTTTGGATTTTCGGAGAGAAACCAATAGATTGCGTGTGTGTCGAGTAGAATCATTCCATATACTCCTTGAATTCATCCAGCGGTTCATCAAAATCATCCGCCATCCAGCCTTTGCCCTTGAAAGCCCCGGCTCTGCGATAGATCGGCGTGCCGTCTTCACGGAAGGCGATCGGCTTGGGGGTGTTCTGACCCTCCAGAAAGAGTGTGAAATTGACGACCTGTGTGATCTGTTCCTCAGAGAGATGGTACTCTTTTCTCAATACATCTGCCAGTGCCATGCGCACCGCCCCCTTTCTGGTTTTATTATACCATGCAGAGGGGAGAAAGTCAAGGAGAAAACAGAAAGGACAGTCCGTACCAAGTGTACCGGGCTGTCCTTTTATTGATTGATTTCTTTTTTATCGGTTCTGCCGAGGAGGTAGTCGATGGAAACACCGTGAAAGTCGGCGATCTTGATGAGGGTTTCGGTGGGGATGTAGCGTGTGCCGGTTTCGTAATGGCTGTAACAGCGCTGGGAACAGTTCAAAACATCTGCCATTTGTTGCTGCGTGAGGTCTTTGTCTTCTCTGAGATTTCTGATTCGTATATATTGCATAAACTTTTCACCATCCAATATACTTATTTTACAAAATTTCGTTAAAAGTATTGACTTATAGCCCGGATTGGGCTATAATTAATATAACCCAAACATCTATCATTTGCTACAGATTATTATATGGAGGAGGTGAATCAACTATGCGGAAGGGTGTTGTGAAAATTGAAAACTATTTTGATCCCTTAATTTCGACAGAATTCGTTTTAGAAAAGTATGAGCTAAAAGACTATGAGATTGATGCTAATAAAAATGGAATCTCTGTAATTCTTTACTCTCAGAATAGGTGTTGCCAGTTTGATTTGATACCTGACACAAGGTGTACGTTTGAGCGAATGAGTGAACTATTGAATTGTCACTTGCATAGCGTTATGCAACAAACGGAGGATTGTTCGATTACAGACCGAAGTCAAAATATGTATATCTATTTTAAGTTCGCTGAAGAAATATCGGAGCAATTTACAGGTGTGATGAAAGCACCAAGTGGGCAGTAAGAAATGCATTAGATAAGGAGGCGAGGAAGCTTGGAAACAAAGGGAATGGATGACTACTATGCTGAATATGTAAAGCAGACAAGAAGAAAGGTGACATTAATAAATGACCACTATGATAATTTAAAAAATGCCAGTGATGTCGCACTATTAGACGCTGTTCATAAAGTAATAATTAACGAATTGACGGTTTCTAAAAATTTAATAGATATGATTCATTCTATCAGTGAATTGTATTATGAACAATATAATGAATATGATGACTTGTGGGATGGGGATAATTTTGGTGTTCTTTTTTCAATGTGTGCACAACAGCTTACAATATCTATTGTTCAGCATGGAGGAGAGACTAGTTTTCCAAACTATTTGGATGTTATGCAAGATAATGCGAATGCAATGTTCGCAATTTTGCGACTTTTACGTGAAAGATTTGAAAAAAATGGACTTTTGTAAAGAAAAATAATGAATAGAATAATGTGAGGTAGCGTAATACGCTGATTCTATCAGGGGGGAGGTGATGTTATGGGATTGTTTGATACTGAGGGCAAAAAAAGAGCACGCGAATTGGAGAAACAGGCAGAAAGAAATCGGAGACTCCAGGAAGTAGATCGTGCTTTTGCAGGCGGCGGTTGGTGGACTTGCCTTAGATGTGGCACTACCAACCCCAAGAATAGTTCGGTGTGCAAGGAATGCAGAAACCGTAGACCATTCTAAATTTACACTGCCCACCCCACACATCCGGGGTGGGCAATTTCCTTTATCCAACATCCCCCACAAACACAGCACCAAATGCAATAGACAGTTTGCCCTGAAATCTTGTATAATGGTAATATAAATATGTGGGTAT
>CACXGK010000089.1 GCA_902767115.1 uncultured Ruminococcus sp. | reverse complement strand
TTGCTGTATTGCAAGGAGGACAGACGAAATCAGGACGGAAGGATGCCGAAAAGACGGCTGCTGGAAGATACTAAACAGGCTCTAAGATACAGTTAGGAGGGCAGCATCATGAGCAGTCATGACACGATCCTACAAACCATTGCCGAAGCATTACTGATGGATTATTCCAGCGTTTACTATATCAATGCCGTTACCAATGAATACCGGTGCTACACGATCGATCCGCAGACCCACAAGCTTTATCTGGAACACCAGGGCGACGATTACGCAGATGCCTCGCCTTGCGATATCGAGCAGATGGTCTATGAGGAGGACCGGCATCTCTTTCAGAAATTCCTCAGTGCCGATGCACCGCAGAACACCTCCGGAAACGGCGAGCAGAATATCGAGTTCCGCATGATGATCGACGGCAAGCCCGTTTATCACACCCTGCGCATGATCCGCAGCGTCAGCGAAACCAGCGATTGCTACATCTTTGGCATTCTCAACATCGACAAGGAGGTCAAGCGCCGGCAGTCGGCGGCAGTGATCGAGCAGGAGTGTGCCATCTACAACCAGATCACCAGCTCCCTTGCAAGCCACTATGATTCCCTGTTCTACATCAACATGAAGACCGGTGATTATCTCAAGCTCACACCGGAAAATCTGTATTCCAACCTCGACATCCGGGAGCCGGAGCATGACTATTTTACCAAGTACCGGGAACACGTCCGGAAATATGTGCATCCCGACGACTGCGAGCGTGTCCTTGCCTTGCATACCAGGGAGAATATCCTGCCCCATCTGGAGAGCAGCGGACATTTCTCCATGACATACCGTGTGGTCGTGGACGGGAAGACCATCCATTACCGGCAGCGTGAAATGTGGGCAAATGACCACAAGCATATCATCACCTGCATGGAAAATATCGACGCCGAGGTCACCGTGGAGGAAGCCCTGAAAAAAGGCGTCACCTACGGACAGATCGCTGAGAGTCTGGCGCTGCATTACGACGTGCTGTACTATGTGGATACGGAAACCGGCAATTATGCGTCCTACAATAATGACGGCATCTATGGCACACTGGAATTGCAGGAGGAGGGCAAGAACTTTTTTGCCGATGCCGAGCGCAATACTGCTGTGCTCGTCCATCCGCTCGACCGGGCACGCATCACCGAGTTTTTGTCGAAGGACTATATCATCCACACCCTCCAGGAACGCAAGCAGTTCAGTGCGGATTACACTCTGGTCGTTGACGGCAAGAACCAGTGTACCCGCATGACCATTATGCGCACCAGCGACCGCACCCATATCATCGTCGGTGTGGAAAACATCGAGGAGGAGGCAAGACGGGAACGGGAACAGATCCGGGCACTGAACGAAGCCAACGAGCTGGCAAGACGTGACGAGCTGACCGGCATCAAGAACAAGAACGCCTTTGAGGAGCTGGAGCGTGCCGTGCAGACCAATATCCGCAATGGAACAAATTACCTGCCCTTTGCGATCGTGGTGTGCGATATCAACAATCTCAAACAGATCAATGACCTGCACGGTCACAAGGCAGGTGACGGCTATATCTGTGCTGCCTGCCGGATGATCTGCTCGATCTTTACACACTGCCCGGTGTTCCGCATCGGTGGTGATGAATTCGCCGTGTTCGTGCGCAGCTCGGACTACGACGACCGGGAGACTTTGCTCAAAAAGCTCCGCAACCAGTCCCTCGAAAATCTCATGTCCGATGGAAAGCCCGTCGTGGCGGCTGGACTTGCCGTTTTCGACCCGAAGAAGGACATCAGCTTTGCACAGGTCTTTGAACGTGCGGACAACCAGATGTACCAGGACAAGCAGCGGCTCAAGCAGGTCGGCATCCAGGAGCTGCTCGAAAAGCGTTTTACCATCGATGAGCCGATCCCGGCTGACAAAAAGCGGATCGTTGATGAAATGTTCCAGGCATTTTCCATGACGGCTGAGGGCGCCTATGTCTTCTTCTGCGACCTGCAATACAGCTATTCCCGCTGGTCCAGAACAGCCGTCACGCTCTTTGGACTGCCTTCGGAATATATGTATCACGCAGGCAGCGCCTGGGAGGAACACATCCACCCGGACGATCTGGAAAGCTGCCGCATCAGCGTCAATACGATCCTCGCCGGCATCTCCAACAGCACAGACCTGCAATTCCGTGCCAGAAAAGCGGACGGGATTTATGAAGTTTGCACCTGCCGGGGGATCATGCTGCGTGACGAAAACGGCGAACCGGTATACTTCGCCGGTGTGATCCGCTGCCTGGGAATGCAGGATCGGATCGATTCCCTGACGGGACTTCGCAATCTCTACGGCTTCTTCGAGGATCTGCAAACCAACATCCGCAGCAATACCAAAGCCATGATCTGTCTGATCGGTGTCGGCAAATTCTCGGAGATCAACGAGGTCTACGGCTACCAGTTCGGCAACCATGTGCTCCAAAATTTCAGCCGTTATCTGCGTGAACAAATGGGCGATGATTCGCTCGTTTACCGTCTTGACGGCACCAAATTTGCTGTACTCAGCCAGATGAGCGGCGTGGAGATCCACGAGCGCTATGACGAATTGCGGCAGTACTGCCGTGAGCGTCTGACCGTCGATAACAAGCACGTCATTCTCGACCTCAATGCAGGGCTTTTAGCTGTCGATCATTTTGATATCGACTACGAGACCGTTTATGCCTGTCTGAACTTTGCACACGGCGAATCCAAGATCCGGCGCCAGGGCGATCTGGTCGAATTCGGCAACGACCTGAACAACGACAACAAGCACCGCATCGAAAAGCTTCACGCCATCCGTGCGTCCATCACGCAGCAGTTCTACGGCTTCTACCTGCTCTATCAGCCGGTCGTGGATGCGCATACCGAGGAGCTCATCGGCGCTGAAGCACTGCTCCGTTGGAAAAGCGATGAATACGGCATGGTGCCGCCTGACCACTTCATCCCGGTGCTCGAAAAGGATTCCCTGTTCTGCGACCTGGGACAGTGGGTCATCCGCACAGCGATCCGTGCCGGCAAGGCGATCATCCGGAAATACCCGAACTTCGTCATCAATGTCAACCTCTCCTACACCCAGCTCGAAAAGCCGGATTTTGTGGATATGGTACTGGCTTTGCTGCGTGAGGAGGACTTGCCGCCGGAGCACCTGTGTCTGGAGATCACAGAGCGCTGCCGCCTGCTCGACATGGATCTGCTCAAGAACGTGATCGTCAACCTGCGTGGGCAGGGCATCCGCATTGCGCTGGATGATTTCGGCACGGGCTTTTCCTCGATCGGACTGGTCAAGAATCTGCCGTTTGACACGATCAAGATCGACCGCAGCTTTGTTCTGCGCATCGAGGAGGACGAAAAGGAGCGTCAGCTCATGCAGGCATTTGTCGGTGCTGCATCCACCTACGGCGCAAAGGTCTGCGTGGAGGGCATCGAGACCGAGGGTATGCGAGATATTCTCCAGAAATACCAGATCCAGAGCTTCCAGGGGTATTACTACGCAAAGCCCCTTGTCCTCTCCGATCTGCTCGACTGGAACCCCCAAAAGAAATGATGACCGATATGGCAAACAGGCTGCTGTGTACTTCGCTGCACAGCACAGTCTGTCAAAAAAGCATTCTTGAAGGCGTGAAGCAAACGCAAAAGTTTTTGGTCCAGCTTTTTTCAAAAAGCTGGTCAGGTCCAGGGCTGAAAGCCCTGGTCGCCGTCCGGTCGGGTTTTCATC
>CACXGK010000088.1 GCA_902767115.1 uncultured Ruminococcus sp. | reverse complement strand
GCATAAAAATGCCCCCTTTCGTTAGACTTTGATTCGGTATATCTCTATTATACCACATTGTCTAACAAAAGGGGAGCATTTCAGTGAATGCAGCAAGGGGATTTTTTATACAATTTGGAAAATTGCATATAAATATTCATTTTCTCCACCAAATCTGCAAATCATCAGTTGTGCATTGACTGGAAAAGATGTATAATTTATGAAGAAGATCTTGTAAAATATCTGTTCAAAACAAATGCAAAAAGACTTGCGCCGTAAAGTGCTGCGAATTGCTTTACGGTGCGTCACAGAGAAGATCCATAAAGGGGGATTCGTTATGAATTTTAAGAAACTGACCGCTGCGTTCACAGCGCTGCTGTGCTGCGCATCCGTTGGTGCTCTGATGCCGACTGTCAGCCTGCCGGCTTCAGCGGAGAGCACCATCGCCAATCCGTTTATCTGGTCGGATGTGCCGGATGACGACATCATTCGTGTTGGGGACACGTATTATATGGTCAGCACGACCATGTTCTTCACGCCGGGCGTGCCGATCATGAAGTCCAAGGATCTGGCATCCTGGGAGATCTGCGGCTACGTGTACGATACCTACGCAGACGGAAACAAGCAGAACCTCGTCGGCAATGAGCACGACTATGCGCATGGTCAGTGGGCGACCTCGCTGCGTTACAAGAACGGCACGTATTACGTATTCTTCGGCAGCTACGGCACCGGCAAATCCTACATCTACAAGACCAAGGACATCGAAAGCGGAAACTGGACACGCACCGAGCTCAATGGTATGTACCATGATGCGTCCATGTGGCTCGACGACGACGGCAGAAATTACCTCGTCTACGGCGGCGGCGGTGAGATCAAGATCAAGGAGTTCAACGCCGACATGACGGGCTTCAAGCAGGGCGGTGTCGATCAGACCATCTTCAAGACAGGTCTGGACAACCTCGCCGGCGAGGGCTCTCATGTCCAGAAGATCGGTGATTATTACTATGTATTCGTGATTGCATGGCCGAGTGGTCACGGGCGTCTGGAGCTTTGCTACCGCAGCAAGAGCATCACAGGACCCTACGAGGGCAAGACCATTCTCGACTCCGGACTCGGCACCTACGGCAGCGGCGTCGCACAGGGCGGCATCGTGGATACGCCGGATGGTGCATGGTATGGTCTGATGTTCCAGGATCACGGCAGCGTCGGCAGAATCCCGGTTCTCGTGCCGGTCAACTGGGTGGACGGCTGGCCGATGCTCGGTGTCAACGGCAAGGCGCCGACCACCATCACAGTCCCCGGCGACTACAAGGGTACCTTCCTTGCAAAGGACGACGAATTCAACTATTCGTCGAATAAGCTCGCTCTCGAATGGCAGTGGAACCACAACCCGGACAACAAGGCGTGGTCTGTTACCGAGCGTGAGGGCTACCTGCGCCTGCACAACGAGCACATTGCCAAGAGCATCATGAATGCACGCAATACCCTCACCATGCGTACCGAGGGTCCGTCCTGCTCCAGTGCGATCAAGCTCGATACCACCGGTATGAAGCCCGGCGATCACGCTGGTCTGTCCGCATTCCAGTTCAATTACGGCAACGTGGGCGTGCGTGTGGATGACAGCGGCAAAAAATATATTTACATGGCAAAGAACGGCGTTTACGGCGGCAACAATGCCCAGGTCGTAGACAGCTATGACAAGATCATCCAGGAGGTGCCGCTGTCCGGCGATACGGCTTACCTCAAGGTGAATTTCAATTTCAACACCGTGGATGCGAACTTCAACGTGTCCAACAACATCGACAAGGCGGAATTTTTCTATTCCACCGACGGCAGCAACTGGACAAAGATCGGCGATACACTGGGTATGACCTATGACCTCAAGCTCTTTACCGGCTACCGCAGTGCGATCTACAGCTACCCGACCAAGAGCACAGGCGGCTATGCGGATATCGACTACTTTGACTATGAGCGTGCTGAGTGGAATGCACCGGTCGTGATCGAACCGGATGCTGACGGCTACTACTTCCACGACACCTTCGAGGGCAGCGTGAACGGCTGGACCGGCAGAGGTCCTGCAAGTGTCAGCAGCACCAAGGATGTAGCCTACGAGGGCAGCGGTGCGCTGTATACCACAGACCGCACTTCGAGCTGGAACGGCGCTGCCAAGACCCTGAATAACGCATTCAAGGCTGGCGAGAGCTACAGCTTCTCTGCGAATGTCCGCTTTGATTCCGGCAGCGCAACCGATAAGTTCCACCTGACGCTGCAATACAACGATGCCGCAGGCGAGGCGCATTACGACAAGGTGGATACCCAGACTGCCGCTAAGGGCGAGTGGGTACAGCTTTCCAACACCGAATTCGCCATCCCGGCAGGCGCCAAGAATCTGGTGCTCTATGTCGAGACTGACGACAGCACAAACAATTTCACAGTGGATGACGTCATCGGCGCACCGGCTGGTACGGTGATCCCCGGCGCCGGCAAGAGCACCGCACATCCGGTCGTTGCAGGTGATGTCAACGCTGACGGCAGCATCGATGTTTTCGACCTATCTCTGGCAAAGCGTGGTGTCGTAAGCGGCTTTGCAAACGCTTCTGACGAGGCTTGCGCAGACGTGGATGGCAGCGGCAAGGCAGAGGTCAAGGATCTTGTCCTGCTCACCAAGTACATCCACGGTCAGATCACATCCTTCGCAAATCCGACCGAACAGCCATCTGACCCCACTCCTACTGAGAATCCTGCTACTGGCTATGACAATTCCAAGTGGGATACCTACCAGGAGACTGCGACCCCGCAGATGCAGGCGTTCTATCAGTCCTCCATCAAGCACATGGGCAATACCAGCCGCCTGACAGCCAAGCTTGCAGCCGCAGAAGCCGGTGAGCCGCTGACGGTCGCTTACCTTGGCGGTTCCATCACAGAGGGCAAGAAGTACTCCTCTCCGTTCTCCAACTACTTGAAGGAGACCTTTGCTAAGGGCAGCTTTACCGAGATCAATGCCGGTATGTCCGGTACCTCCTCCGTTGTCGGTCTGGTGCGCAGCGAAAAGGACATCGTGGCTGCCAAGCCCGACATCATCTTCATAGAATTTTCCGTGAATGATCATGAGGATATCCTGTACAAAAAGAGCTTCGAGAGCGTGATCAAGAAGTTCCTCGACCTCCCGAATGCACCGGCTGTCGGCATCATCATCAATCGTTCCAAGGGCGGTTTCTCCAGCCAGAGCCAGATGTACCCGATTGGCAAGAACTTCGATATCCCGGTCATCAGCATGGACGACGCCCTGACAGGCGCATTCAACAGCGGTCTGCTCCAGACCGGCGATTACTTCTCGGATGAGTACCATCCGCATGACAAGGGCGGTCAGCTTGTGGCAGACTGTCTGGCATACTACGTGCGTCAGGCACTCAAGACCGAGAATAAGTCCGGTGCGTATGTACAGCCGAACTCTTACGTTTACGGTGCAGAGTACGCATCCTGCACGAATGTCAACCCCAAGGATCTCACCGGCTTTGATGCAGGCTCCTGGGTGGAGGAAAGGGGCTACGGCTCCCTGCCGTTCGGCTACAAGCTGGGCGGCGGCGCTCCGATGAAGTTCAAGGCAAATGCCAAGGGCTTTATCGTGGTATTCAAGGCAAACAGCAAGGATATGGGCAGCATTGATGTGACCGTCAATGGCAAGACCACCAAGATCAACGGCAACAAGCTCTACACCTGGGGCGGTCCGGACGCAGAGCTGGGCTACTATCAGGATGTCGCAGGAGACCTCGACGTTTCCATTAGCGGCAGCGGCAATTTCACCATCTGGGGCATTGGCATGATCCAGTGACTTACGGTAATACGAAAAGACCGGAGTGATCCGGTCTTTTCTTTTTGTCCACCCGGATACCGAAAAAAATGCTTGCATTTCCGTTGGGATTATGGTATAATACAAATTAAGGACACATTGTTCCTGAAATTTTGTGCAAATTCAAATGGAGGCGGATGAGATGGAGCTACTGAATGCCGAAAACCGGAAACGCACTGTCCTGCTGATCTCTGATGCAGACAATGACCTGAACGATCTCGAACTGCTTCTCTCTCCCCACTATCGGGTCGTGCATCACGACAATTCGATACGGGACTATGGTTTTATCAAAGCGGAGACCGGTGCGATCTCGGTGGTCATCCTGACGGCAGCCGAGGCGGCAGCGGATGATTTTGCGCTGTTCCAGTGGGTCAATACCGACAGCCAGATCGCCGCTGTTCCCATGCTGATCTACTGCGGCAGCGAACAGGAACGGGCGCTGGCAGTGGAATGCCTGCGCCGTGGGTCGGTGGATATCATCGAGCCGCCCCTCTGGGAGGACGTGATCCTGCACCGGATCGAGAATGCCATCCGCCTGAAGGATTCGGCGACGTTCTATGAGATCGAAAGTATGCTGCGTGAGCTGCCCTCGAATATTTTCCTGAAGGACGAGAAGGGGCGGTATGTCTTTGCGACTCACTACTGGCATCACCTCGAACATCCCGATGATCCCGACTGGACGATCCGTGGCAAGACCGACCTCGATATCCGCAAGGACAAGGAAAATGCCCGGAAAGCGATGGAAGCCGATCAGGAGATCCTGCGCACCGGCAAAGGTACTTCCTACATCATCGAGGAGAAATCCGACGGCGTCCGGGAATTTCTGGAGCTCATCAAGGAGCCCGTCCGGGATGCGCAGGGCAATGTCACCGGTATCATCGCCCTCATCAATGACGTGACGGAAATGGTGCTCCTGCGTATGAGCCTGGAGGAAAAGGCGATGAAGGATGAGCTGACCGGCGCCGATAACCGCCATTGCTTTGAGAAATTCACCAGCGGCATCAAGACCAGCGTCCACCTGCCTATGGCGATCATTTCGGCAGACTGCAATGACCTCAAGGAGATCAACGACACCTTCGGGCATTACGTGGGCGATGAGTATATCCGCATGAGCGTCTTGCTGTTCCGCACGGTGCTGCCGGAGGGGAGCTATGTGTTCCGGGTCGGCGGAGATGAATTCATCCTCGTCCTGCCGGAAACGGATATAAAGCGTGCGCAGGCGCTTGTCAGCGAGATGGAGCGTGAGGCAGAACAGCTCTATCTCAAAGGCAGGACGATCAGCGTTTCCTACGGTGTTTCCTGCATGGAGCATTCCGATCAGGACATCCGTGCCTGCATCGAGGAGGCGGATGCCCGGATGTATGCATACAAACGCCGCTACAAACTGCAAAAGAAACAAGCCGCAAAATAAGAATCACTAACATTTACAAACTACCATATAGGGGGGAACCGCATGGACAAACGGATGTCATCAGAGGAGCTTCTGAACAGCTTTTGGGAGGCTCTGCACAGTAACCATATTTTCGTCGTTTATCAGCCAAAAATGAACCACTCTACCGGGCGCATGATCGGTGCGGAGGCACTGATGCGCTGGAAGGATCCGGAAAACGGGATGCAGTATCCCTCGGATTTCATTCCGCTGCTGGAGCATCACGATCTGATCCGGTTTGCGGATCTCCATGTGTTCGAGGAGGTATGCCGGTTTCAGCGCAAATGCCTGGATGAAGGCATTTCGACTGTCCCGATCTCCTTCAATATGTCCCGCTACGACATCTACCATTCGGACTATGTCGAGCAGATCGAGGCGATGCGGTGCAAGTACGATATCCCGGTCAATCTCCTTCATGTGGAGATCACCGAGTCGTCTGCGATCGGCGGCATGGAGCTGGTTTCCAGCGTGCTCGAAAAGCTCCACGGCTTCGGATACATCGTGGAAATGGACGACTTCGGCAGCGGCTATTCCTCACTGAACGTGCTCAAGGACCTTGCAGTGGACGTTATTAAGCTCGATATGCGCTTTCTCAGCGGCAACAAGGGCAATGTCGGCGACAGAGGCGGCACCATCATCAGCGCCATCGTCCAGATGACCAAATGGCTCGGTACCCCGGTCGTGGCGGAAGGCGTAGAGACCATGCAGCAGGCGGATTACATGAAAAGCATCGGATGCAGCTACATCCAGGGCTATCTCTATTCCAAGCCCGTGACGGCGGAGGAATTTGTGGAGAAGCTCCGCCAGATCGACCACGAGCCCGTGGAAAAGGTGCTTGACCTCATCTCCACGATGGATGCCGGAAAATTCTGGAATCCTGAGTCCCTCGAAACGCTCATTTTCAACCACTATGTTGGCGGCGCTGCGATTTTCACCTATCAGGATGGCAGGATGGAGATCCTGCGTGTCAACCAGAAATACATCAAGGAGATCGCCATGCACACCACCGAGGCCGAGATCCTGCAATCGGATCCGTGGGAGGTGTTCGACGAGGAAAACCGCCAGGTGTATGAGAATACCCTGCGCCTTGCGATGGAATCCGGCGAGGAGGAGAGCTGTGATACCTGGCGTATCATCTGTTCGAGGATCTGCGGCAAGGACAAGATCTGTGTGCGCAGCTTCATCCGCATGATCGGAAAAGCCGGTTCTCAGGCGATTTTCTATGCGATGGTGCAGAACGTGACGGCGGAGAAGAAACGCTACGAGATCCTGCGTGACAGCGAGCTGCGGTTCCGCTATGCGAGTGAGCAGATCAACGTCTACGCCTGGGAGTACGAGATCGCCACCAAGCGGATGCGTCCGTGCTTCCGCTGTATGCGTGACCTGGGATTGCCGCCGCTGCTGGAGAATTACCCGGATTCGGCAATCGAAATGGGCATTTTCCCGCCGGAGATCGCAGACGAGTATCGTGACTGGATCCGCCGGCTCGAAGCAGGGGAGGACTCCATCGAAGGTGTCCTGCCGCTGACGGTCGGGCGTGTGCCGTTCATTGTGCGCTATACCCTCGAACGTGACGAGACCGGCAAGCCGCTCAAAGCCTACGGTTCTGCGGCTCTGGTGATCGACCCGGAGGAGACAAAATAGCATTTTCAAGCAGCTGCAAGGCGGAACTTGCGGCTGCTTTTTCATTTTGGAATGATACAAATTGTATAATTTGGCATGAAATCGACCATGTGCAGATACAGCATAATTTAAGGCTTAAAATATACGAACTGTAGATTTAGATAGAAGAAGTGACAAAAACAGAGAAAAGTGATATGCTGATTTGCACAAAAATCACATAAACGATTTATGAATAATACTAATTGTTTTCATCTTTGACGCCGAAATTGCAGAAAATGCTTGCAATTAGTGATAATTAGGTGTATAATAAATGTAACCTGATCGGATGAAGCAGGCGCTTTATCCGGCGATGATTCTGGAAAAGGAGGAAAGCATTCATGTACCAGTCTTTATTTCAAATCGCACAGGACGTTGCACAAAACCAGGTTCACAGCGGCGCTTACGTCAGTCCGGATGATACGGTCTGTGTGATCTGCTCCGGTAACAATCGTGTCTATACCGGCGTCAACCGGATCGAGATGCGTGACGGCAGACAGGTCAATATTCATGCCGAAATCACCGCCATGCAGAATATGCAGGCGGCTGGCGAGTCAGTTATCACGGCGATGCTGCTCATCAAAACCTATTCCCGTTCCCCCATGCTCCCTTGCAATGGATGTATTCGCTACATCCTTTCCCTGAGTCCGGAGAACGTAAACTGCAAGGTGGCATTGCCTGACCGCATGATGCCCATCACGGAGATCGGAAAGCCCCAGCAGCCTGCCGGCAATTCCAATAATTTCATGGGGGCTGCACCCTATCCGCAGGGAATGCAGATGAGTGGTTCCCATGCCAGCAGCAGCGTGCCGTATCAGGGCGCATCTCCTGTGAGCATGATGAACGGTTTTTCCGGCAGTATGCCGTACCAGGGCGCTGCACCGGTGAGCAGCAATGGCACCAGCTCCCAGAGCAGCGGCAGCGTGCAGGGCGCCGGACATTACGTCGGGGCAGCCATCGGCTCCAAGGCGAAAAACGCAAATGCCAGCTATCTGAAAAACCGTGTCGGCGACCTGATGAGCGTTGCGGATGACGACGACAATGACGATGACGAGCCGGAGAGCAAGACCATTTTCGGTCGCCTGTTCCGGAAATAAATTGTGGAAAGGATGAACAAAACCATGGCTAAAAACACGACACAACCCAAGGAAAAGAAAATTTCCAGTATTACGATCATTCTGATCATCCAGCTTGTTGTCATGATCGCACTGACGCTCATCATGACCAAGACCTCCAGTACCCTCACACGTCAGAATGCGCTCGACCATATGGCGACCATCACGGACGAGCGTGCGCATATCATTGAGGACTTTGTTGTCAATGCAGAAAAGACCTTGACTGCCTATTCCCGTGCCGGTCAGATCAAGACTTTGCTCCTGAATCCGGAGGATCCGGAAGCACAGAAGGCTGCGCAGGAATACACCGAGAAGTTCTCCGCCGATATTACCGGTCTGGAGGGTATCTACGCCAGTGAATGGAATACCCACGTTCTGACCCATACTAACCCGGATACCGTCGGCATGATCACCCGTAAGGATCCGGAGCCGCTGAAACAGCTCCAGGATGCGATGCTCGCAGCCGGTGACGGTGTGTATGATACCGGTATCATCATGTCGCCTGCGACCGGTCAGCAGATCGTTTCGATGTACAAGGCAGTTTACGACGACAACGGCAACCCGATCGGTCTGGTCGGTCTCGGTATCTACACCGAGGAGCTGATCCAGAACCTCGACAGCCTGTCCATTCGTGGTATCGATGATTCGTTCTACAGCATGGTGAACACCGCAAATAACGCTTACATCTTCCACACCGACAAGACCAAGATCACCACTGAGACCACCAATGCCAAGATCCTGAACGTCATCGATCAGGTCAAGGGCAAGACCGCCAATGCGACCGGCAGCTTTGAGTACAAGGGCGATAACGGCAAGTTCATTTCGACCTACACCTACATGGCAGATTTCGGCTGGATCCTGATGCTGGATGCACCGAAGGGCGAGGTTTACGCAATGACCATCCAGATGCGTATCTTCATTGCGATCTTCGGTATCCTCATCATCGGTCTGATTTTGATCTTCAGCTTCCTCAACAGACGCCAGGAAGCCATCAACCGCAAGCTCACCAAGCAGATCGACAAGACCGAAAAGACCAAGGAATCCCTGACCACCGCAATGTTCAAGGATATCCTGACCGATGCCAGCAACCGTGTATCGTTCTCCATGGATCTGGATAAGATCGTTCCGAACAAGGATCGTCCGTGTTACTTCGTGATGTTCAACATCAGCGAATTCAGTGCGATCAATACCTGCTACGGCAACGATGCCGGTGATGCAGTTCTCGTCAACACCGCCAATGCACTGACCAATGCCTTTGAGGATGGCACGGTTTACCGTACCGGTTCCGATGAGTTCGTGGTAGCCGTGCAGAAGAGCGAGGACAGCACCGCTTCCTACAACGAAGTATGCCGCCAGCTCAATGACGCTCACGGCAAGCTCCTGAGCCCGCAGGCAACGCCGAATGGTGTGATCAACGTGATCTACAAGGTCGCAGTCGTAAAGAAGAGCGACGAGCTGAGCACCGCAGTCGTTACCGCCCTCAAGGACATGACCAACCAGGCAGGCGACGCTGTTTACGGCAAGATCCAGTTTATGGATATGGATGACACCTGATGTTTCAAACACTGTTCAGCCCCTCAGATCGGATTTCTGGGGGGCTGGCGTTTTCCTTGCAATTTGCAGTTATTTGTGGTATAATGAAGGCACAATCAGAATAAGAACAGGGAGGTCAACATGAACAACATCGAACAACGCATCCAGCAGAAACTTACCGAGATCGAGCAGACGGAACACGTCCGCATCCTGCACTGTGTCGAATCCGGCAGCCGTGCATGGGGCTTTGCGTCGCCCGACAGCGACTATGACGTGCGCTTTATCTACATCCGGGAACCGAAGGAGTATCTGCGGCTCGAAGGCATCCGGGACGTGATCGAGTGGCAGCTCGATGACGTGTATGACATCAACGGCTGGGATGTCCAGAAATTCCTGCGCCTGCTCTACAAATCCAACCCCACCGTCTTTGAATGGAACAGCTCTCCCATCATTTACCGCACCACGCCCGAATGGGAGGAGATCGCTGCTATGGCACAGCAGTATTTCGTTTCCAAGGCGTCTTTGCACCACTACCTGAGCATGGCACGCACCAATTACCGGGTGTTCCTGAAGGGGGACGAGGTCTACCTCAAAAAGTACTTCTACGTGCTGCGTCCGATTTTGGCTTGCCGCTGGATTCTGGACAAGGGCACACCGCCGCCGATGCTGTTTGAGGAGCTGGCTGCTGCGGAGCTGCCGGCTTCCATCCGCCCCCAGGTCGAGGAGCTGCTCCGCCTGAAACGGGAGACCCCTGAGATCGGCACCGGTCCCCGTGTGGATGCGCTCAATGCTTTCATCGAGCAGGAGAGTGCATCGCTCGATGCGGTTGTCGCTACCCTCGTGCCGCACGTCGAAAAGGACTGGGACACGCTCGATCAGGTCTTTTGGAAGCTGTTGGGGGTATCGGGAGAGGGGAACGCCTGAAAACCGGGTTTTTGCTGAAAATGTCCGCTATCTCTTGACAAGCACGCCAAAATGTACTATAATAATAAGGATAGTTGATTCAAGGGGTGCTGCGGCACCCTTGTATTCCGGAAAGGAGTTTTTCACATGGAAAGAAAGCAGATGTCCCGTGAGGGCTATGAGAATTTACAGGCACAGTTGAATGAACTCATTACCGTTCAGCGTCCTGAGATTGCGCAGAAGCTGAAGGAAGCACGTTCCTACGGCGACCTCTCTGAGAATGCAGAGTACGATGAGGCGAAAAACGAACAGGCTCAGCTCGAAGCCAAGATCCAGCAGATCCAGTATACCCTCGATCATGCGGATATCGTTGAGGATGAGGACATCAACCTGGAGGAAGTCGGCATGGGTACCGTTATGACCATCAAGGACCTGGAGACCGGTGAGGTCGAGGAGCTCAAGATCGTCGGCACCAATGAGGCAAACTTCTTTGAGAACAAGATCTCCGATGAGTCCCCCATCGGCAAGGTCGCTATGAAGAAGCGTGTCGGTGATACCTTCATCGTGGAGACCCCGAACGGCAACGAGATCCGTTACGAGGTCATCGGCATTTCCAAGTAATGCGAAATTTATAAATATAAAGGTGAATCAAATGCAGGAAGAACAGAACATTCAGAATACACAGGAAACCGACAGCACGGACTACCGCCAGATCCGTCTGGACAAGCTCAATGCAATGAAGGCGGAGGGCAAGGATCCGTTTACGCTGACCAGTTTCCCTGTGACCCATAAGAACACCGAGCTGCGTGCTTTCTACGAGGCTGAGGAAGCCAAGGTGAAGGAAGCGGCAGGCGAGGACGAGGATAAGCTCAGTGAGGGTCTGGCACAGATCGCCGAGACCACTGTCCGCATTGCCGGCAGGATCATGAGCTGGCGCAGAATGGGCAAGGCGCACTTCATCGATGTGCGTGACCATTCCGACCGCATCCAGGTCTATGTCCGCATGAACGACATCGGCAAGGAGGAATTTGAGGCATTCCGTAAGTGGGATATCGGCGATATCATCGGTATCGAGGGCTTTGTGTTCCGTACCAGAATGGGCGAGATCTCCGTTCATGCCAAGAAGGTAACGCTCCTGTCGAAGTCCCTGCTGCCTCTCCCGGAGAAGTGGCACGGTCTGAAGGATCAGGACACCCGCTATCGTCAGCGCTATCTGGATCTCATCTGCAATCCGAATGTCAAGGATACCTTTGTCAAGCGCAGCCAGATCATGCGTGAGATCAGAAGCTATCTCGATAATATGGGCTATATCGAGGTCGATACCCCGGTTCTGCTCCCGATCGAGATTGGCGCCTCTGCAAAGCCCTTTGTGACCCACCACAACACCCTGAACATGGATATGTACCTGCGTATCGAGACCGAGCTCAACCTCAAGCGTCTGATCGTGGGCGGCTTTGACAGAGTGTACGAGGTCGGCAGAATTTTCCGTAACGAGGGCATGGATCCGTCCCACAACCCGGAGTTTACGTCTGTGGAAATGTACCAGGCGTACACCGATTATCTGGGCATGATGGATCTGATCGAGAATATGTACCGCACCATCGCCATTAACGTTTGCGGCACGGATACCATCACCTATCAGGGCACTGAAATTGCCATCGGCAAGCCGTGGGAGCGCCTGACGATGGTTGAGGCTGTCAAGAAGTATGCCGGCGTGGATTACAACGAATGGGCAACCGACGAGGACGCAAGAGCCTGCGCTAAGGCAAAGGGCGTTGAGGTCGAGGAAGGCAAGAACGCTACCAAGGGTCACGTTCTGATCGCATTCTTTGATGAGTTCGTTGAGGAGAAGCTCATCCAGCCGACCATCATCTATGATTATCCGGTGGAGAATTCTCCGCTTGCTAAGAGAAAGCCCAATGATCCGGCATTTACAGAGCGTTTTGAGTACTTCATGTATGCCCGTGAGATGGGTAATGCATTCTCCGAGCTGAACGACCCGATCGATCAGAAGGAGCGTTTTGAGAAGCAGGTCGCTGCCAAGCGTGCGCAGGGCAATATGAACTGCCAGGTGGACGAGGACTATGTGACTGCACTTGAGTACGGTCTGCCCCCGACGGGCGGTCTGGGCTTCGGCGTAGACAGACTGGTCATGCTCCTCACCGACAGCCCGTCCATCCGTGACGTGCTGCTGTTCCCGACGATGAAGCCGCTGCCCTCTGACAATATTGCCAATGCATGATGATGCAGCTTTGGCTGCATGAGCGAACAATAGATTTTGGAAAAGCCCCTTTACAGGTAACTGTAAGGGGGCTTTTTGTGCATCCCGAAGGGCGGAGCTCATGTCCGGCAGGAGACTGCTGTCGCTCTATGTGAGAACAAATCGTGAACAAGTTTGCAAAATGATTGAAAATGTCAGGAAAATGATGGGAAAGTGCATTGTAAACCATGGTGAAATCCTGTATACTAAACATAGAAGTAAACGCAATGTATAATCCGTTTCATATTACACACAAGGGGTAATTATGATGAAAACCAAAAGACGCATCGCTGCGTGGATCGCAGCACTTGGAATGTGCCTGTCGATGGCACCTGCATTCCCGGCAAGCGCCGATTACGGCGTCGGCGGCACCGGGAACAACATTGTTGAGTATCTCGACCGGGGCATTTACGCCGTGAAGTCCGGGAATGGAATGTTCGTGAGCTGGCGCTTCAATGCGAATGACCCGGACGATGCCGAGTTTCGGCTGTACCGTGGGAATGACCTCATTTACACCAGCCACGCAGGGGAGGCGACCAGCTTCTGGGACGGCTCCGGCAGACCGGATTCGCAGTACCGTGTGGATACTGTATCCGGCGGTCAGGTCATTTCGTCCGACAACTGCAAATTCACATCGGGGCAGAATTATTTCGATCTGCCGCTGAATCCGCCTGGAAATGGCTATACGCCGAATGATTGCGTTGTGGGTGACGTGGACGGTGACGGTCAGTACGAGATCTTCCTCAAATGGGAAGCCAGGGCGCTCGATAACTCCCAGGGAGGCTACACGGACAATGTGTTCATCGACTGCGTGACCCTTGAGGGCAAGACGCTCTGGCGTGTGGATCTGGGCAAAAACATCCGTGCCGGTCAGCACTACACGCAGATGTGCGTTGCCGATTTCGACTGTGACGGCAAGGCGGAGCTCATCACCAAGACCGCTGACGGCACCAAGGACGGTACGGGCAAGGTCATCGGCGACGGCTCCAAGGACTACCGCAATCCCGGCGGCTACATCCTCGACGGTGCGGAGTACATGACACTGTTTGAGGGGGCGACCGGTGCTGCGCTTGATACCATCAACTTCCCGGTGCCCAGAGGCGATGTCAGCAAATGGGGCGACAAATACGGCAACCGTGTTGACCGCTTCAACAGCGGCATCGCATATCTGGACGGCGTGCATCCCTCGGCGGTCTATAACCGTGGCTACTACACCCGCATGACAATCTCGGCGGTCGATGTTGTGGACAAAAAGCTTTCCGTCCGCTGGGTGTTTGATTCCAATAACAAGGGCTCCGAAGGCGCTGCCGGTCAGGGTAACCACAACCTCATGGTCGCTGACGTGGACAACGACGGCAAGCAGGAGATCAGCATGGGCGACTGCGTCATTGACGACAACGGCAAGCTCCTCTGGACGTCCGGCAAGGGGCACGGCGATGCCCAGCACCTTGGTGATTTCATTCCGGAGCGCCCCGGTCTGGAGCTCTGGCAGTGTCATGAGCACGGTCCGACCTTTGGCGTGACGCTGTTTGACGCATCGAACGGAAAGGTGATCTTC
>CACXGK010000087.1 GCA_902767115.1 uncultured Ruminococcus sp. | reverse complement strand
CTTCAACCCCTCCAGCTCTTTGTCTCCCGACCGGCTGGATTGAATCTCCTTAGCTTCTCACTTCTTCGCTAAACTCTATCCTCTAAGGCTCTTCAGTTTTCCCAAGTTGCGGCGCTTTCGGAGCGTTTCGTTTATCACTCTCGCCCTTCAGCTTTATTATTATAACACGATTTCAAGCATTTGTCAAGCAGAAGAAACGGAGTTAATCTGTATTATTTTTGTACATTTTTACCATCCGTACTTTTTAGACTGAATTTCACCTTCCAGTCTCCTTCACTCTCTATCCCTCCGGAGATCACATCACCATGCAGCTCGCAATCCTTCAGCTCGTCACACCCGATCGGCATAAACAGCTCCTCGCATACCGTTCCCTTCTCCGGGCTCCAGATCGCACTCAGGCTCTCCCTGCGTTCTTCGCCGTCCTTTACCAGCCAGAAGCTTGCACCCTCTATTCCTGTATCATTTGTCTTCCGTGTCTGAACGTGCAGATACCCATTCACCCAGCCTATCGCCGTCAGCTCGATGTCCTGTCCGATCGCCACCGACTCCTGCGGCACAAGGTACCTCTGCGCCCGGAAATCAAAATCCTCTGTATCCATATTGCTGCCGCCGAAGCCTCTGTAGACGTCCTTGTAGAGCAGCGTCTCCTCTGCCGACCGTGTCGCCGGGTCGCAGGAGACCGCTGCCAGCTCCACCGGCATCCGGATATCCGTCTGATGTTCCATGCCATACACCGCACGCTTTACACTGAACGTGAGTGTCTTTCCTTCCTTGTCGATCACGCCGGGTTCGTGTATATAAATATGTTTGCGGTTGATACCGGTTTCCGGGTCGTAATCGCTTGTGATCCCGTAGGAACCAATCTCGCCGCTGTACGGCAGCAGCCCTCTCGTCAGGCTGTAGCTGTCGCAAAGGTCGAAGTACTCCATATCCCGCTCGCCAGTCAGGTCCTCAAACGAAACGACCACTTCCGCATCATCATTGTTCAGGTAAACCGCCTCGACTGTCATTCGGATATTATCACTGACGCAGGACTCCATGACCGGACTGAACGTCGCTGCAAGCATCGGGGAGATGTCGTACAGCATTTGCCGGAAGTCCTCACTTGCCGATGCGCCGAGTGAGATGCCGCCGCACAGTACCGCCGCAGCCGCAGCGGATACGAGCATTTTCTTTAAGGCGATGTGCGGCTTGCGATGTGCAAGGCGAGCCGCAGTCTCGACCCGTGATGGGGTGGGGTGGAGCTTTTCGTTCATATTGATATAGATCTCACGTTTCATTCCAGTTCCTCCTTCAGGATGGCAGATAGCTTTTCCCTGGCACGGGCAAGCTGCGAGCGGACAGTCGCCGGCTTGCGATGCAAGATCACGGCGATCTCCTCTGTTTTGTACCCCTCATAGTAGTGGAGATGGATGACATCACGATACTTCGGCGGCAGCTTGAGCAGCGCATCCGAAAGCCGCTGTTCCTCCGGTTCTGTAAATACGTCCTCCTCCAGCGGCACCACATAGCGCATCCATGCGGTATTGTTGCAGCTTTTGGCGCAGTTGACCGTGACACGCAGCAGCCAGCGCCGGCAATGCTCCTCACTTTCAAACGTCGGGCGCTTGCGCAGATAGCGCAGGAACACCTCCTGCATCACATCGTCTGCGTCCGACCGGTTCCGGACGTGTGCAAACGCCATGCGGTAGATCATATCAGCATACGCCCGGACAACTCGTTCCGCTTCGGCATCCGTCGGGTGTTTTGGCATCCTCTCGCCCCCTTTCATCAGGTGTACTTTTCAAAGTGCTGAAATGTTGCATGGGAGGGATAAAAAAAGCAGGAGTTTTTTGCTCCTGCTTTTACGAAATATACAGTTCCGCCCATCAGTACCGATCAATACCCATATCCTCCGTCATAGGCATCCATCTTATCATTCAAATAATTATCCCATTCATCTTCCCAGTCGTCGTTGTCCACATCGCCGTCATAGTCATTGTCGCCAACATAGCCATCCGATTTCTGATCATCATCATAGGCATCCATCTGGGAATTCACATAGCCGTTCTATTCATCTTCCCAATCGTCATTATCCACATCGCCGTCGTAATCATTATCCCCGACCGCACCATCCGTCCGGTCGCCGCTCTGGTCGCCCTCAATATTATTATCATCCGGGTCGCAGGCATTGCAGTAGAGATCGTATGCCGAGCTTGTTTTATTCTGGCAGGTATCGTTCTTACCCATGCACCAGAATTCCTCATCATCCGACTTGTCACTGTCCGCTTTATCAGCACTTGCCACCTTCTTGGTGTCATCCTGTTTTGCCGATTCCGTTTCTGCCTCAGTCTTCTGCTCTGTTGTTGCCTCCGTTACGGCTGTTGTTTCCGCTGAATCCGCAGTACCGCTGCTGCCGCACCCTGTCATTGCCGCCAACAACGCAGCGGAAACCGCAAGCAAAACGATCCAATGTTTATTCATAGTGTATATCCTCCTCATATTATGCCGGCAGACCTCCTCGGATGCTCCTGTGGAAGCCCACCATTTTCACCCTCATTATAACACTCGTAATGAAGCTTGTAAAGAGGATTTTTTCACAATCATATTTGTCACTGACACCATAATTTTGTAATGCATAAAAAGAGTCCCGAAGCGATTGCTTCGGGACTGTTCGACTACGCCGAGAGTATTCCCCCGACATATGTGGAGCGGATTACGAGGCTCGAACTCGCTACCTCCACCTTGGCAAGGTGGCGCTCTACCAGATGAGCTAAATCCGCAATTGTGGTGCTTCCGATCGGAATCGAACCAATGACACGGGGATTTTCAGTCCCCTGCTCTACCGACTGAGCTACGGAAGCATTGGCGACCCGGATGAGACTCGAACTCACGACCTCCGCCGTGACAGGGCGGCGTTCTAACCAACTGAACTACCGGGCCAAAAAGATGG
>CACXGK010000086.1 GCA_902767115.1 uncultured Ruminococcus sp. | reverse complement strand
GCGATGCCGCCGCCGGCGTTCTTGATCATCGAGCCGATGATGACGTCAGCGCCAACTTCGAGGGGCTCTCTGGTATCGACAAATTCGCCGTAGCAGTTATCCACCATGATGATCGCATCGGGATTGCCACGGCGGACTGCCTTGCAGATCTGTTCGAGCTGTCCGATCGTGAATGCCTCACGCATGGAATAGCCGCGGGAACGCTGGATATAGGCAAGCTTCGCACCCGAAACACGCTTTTCGATGCCCTCCAGATCGGGGGAGCCGTCATTGCGCAGATCGACCTGCGAGTAGATCACACCGAAGTCCTTCAGTGACCCGTCCCCCGGATTCCCGGAAATACCGATGACCGGTTCGATCGTATCGTAGGGCTTTCCCGTCACAGCGACCATCCGGTCACCGGGACGCAGCACACCAAAGAGCGCTACCGTCAGCGCATGGGTGCCGGATACGAAATTGTGCCGCACCAGCGCATCCTCAGCGCCGAGCACCTGCGCCCACACCGCATCGAGCACATCCCTGCCCATATCGCCGTAGCCGTAGCCGGTGCTGATGCCGAAGCACGGTTCACTCACACGATTGTCCGCAAACGCCTTGAGAACCTTGGCGGCGTTGTGACGTGCGTTCTCATCGATCTTCGCAAACATCGGGGCGCACTGCTGCTCTGCCTCCAGTCCCAGATGTTCAATGCGTTCGTCGATGGTAAAAAAATCACGAATTCCCATTGTCCAAAAGTCCTTTCGTTATCTGATCCTGTGCATCCTCCGAGCGTTCGAGGACATATTCCTCCTCGATGGCACGAAAGCCGATCTCGCTGTAAAAGCTCTCCCGGATGTCCAGTGCGTACAGCACTGCCTGCTTGCCGAACTGCGCCAGGAACCCTGCCAGCCAGCGCAGGAAGATCCGTGCGTGTCCCAAGCCCCTTGCTTCCGGAAGGGTGGCGACCTGTCCCACGAGGACGTGGTCATCAATGTCAAACATGATGGTCGCTGTGGTGCTGTTCTTGTAGGTCATGACATGGCTGACGCCGTGACGGCAGCGGTGGGAGGTGTCGGTGAGCCAGAGGGAATAGTCCTGCAAATTCGGGAAGCCTGCCGACAAAATGCGGTACACATCCTCCAGAGAGGGATTGAATTCGACAAATTCCTCCGCCGACTGCGCCGCAGGATCCGGCTGCAATTCAAATGTCGTGCGGTGCAGGGAAGCATACTCCGGCAAGAGCGCTGCAAGTCCGGCACGCACCGGTTCATCGCATTCGATGCGGAACGGCTGGTGCATCCGGATAAAGAGGGCTAAGTTCTCACACTCGTCCTCCGGCGCACTGACGATGAGCATGGTGCTGTTGTAGCACAGCATCACACCGGTCTCGCCGACCGTGAAGAACTGGCAGAACGGGTAGCCGATGCCGTATGCCTTATAATAGGAATACATCTTCCGCCCACGCCAGGTCTTGCGCAGGAGGTAGGTATTCAGGTCGCAGTCTTTGCTGATGAGTTTGATCATAGGCGTTCGTCCTTTTGAAAGGGATAGGGGTCTCAGATCCCCATGGCATCCTGCTCTGTGAGGGGACGCAGGACACGGCAGGGATTGCCGGCGGCAAGCACGCCGGACGGAATATCACGGGTGACGACACTGCCGGCGCCGATGACGGAGCCTGCGCCGATGGTCACACCCGGCAGTATTTTCACATCGGAAGCGATCCAGCAGCCGTCCCCGATGGTGATGGGTGCGCCGTACTCGAAATCATAGTAAGAGCCGTCTGCACGGCGGCGGAGCTTTCGCTCCCCCGGCAGGAGAGGGTGCAAAGGTGTCAAAAGGGAGCAGTTTGGCCCGAAGAACACGTCATTGCCGATCGTCACCGGACAGGTGTCGAGCACAGTGAAATTGAAATTGACAAAGCAGCGTTCGCCGATTGTCGTAAATTCGCCGTAATCGACCTGCAAGGGACCTGTGATATACGTCCCCTCCCCGACGGCGCCGAACAGATCCTGCAAGAGCGCATTCCGGGTCACGGTGTCTGTTTCCGGGGTGGCATTGATGCGGCGGCACAGCTCATGCGCACGCATCCGCTTGGCTTCGAGGGCCTTGTCGGAGGGGTCGTAGAGCGCCCCGGCAAGCATTTTTTCCTGTTCGCTTTTCATTCGTTACAGCTCCTGAATCTTTGAGAGCATCGCACCGGCAAGCAGCAGGCTCTGCTCCATATCGCTCACCTGTGCCACGCAGTAGGGGGAATGCAGACAGCGGCAGGGGATGGAAATTGCCATCGTGCGCACGCCCTCTCGTGTGATGTGTACGGCACCGGCGTCATTGCCGCCGGCGATCCTCGTCTTGGTCTGGCAGGGGATACCGAGCTCCCTTGCCGCAGAAAAGCCCAGTTGATAGAGCTCTTTATCATAGATCGTGCGTCTGTCCATGAAGCTCACGACTGGTCCCCCGCCGAGTCTGCACACGGCTGCATCACCCGTCACGCCGTCTAAGTCCGCTGCGGTCGTGGTCTCTAAGATGATCGCAAAATCGGGGTTGATGGCATAGGCTGCACACCCCGAACCACGCAGTCCGATCTCCTCCTGCACAAAGAACGCAAACCACGTATCATAGGCAATTTCGCCCGAAAGCAGACACAGCATCGCCGCACAGCCGAACCGGTCGTCGATCGCCTTACAAGCGACCTTGCCGTTGCCGAGAGTTGTCCATTCACTGTGGTAGCAGAAGGAGTCACCGGGGGTGACAAAATTTGCGGCTTCCTCGGCGGACTTGCAGCCGAGGTCGAGGAAAAGTTCCTTGAATTCGGGCTTTTCGTCACGTTCCTTGGCAGTGAGCTTGTGGACGGGTCTGGCGCCGATGACGCCGGTGCCAATGTCGGGATTTTCCACCGCACGCCCGATGACTACGTCCGGGTCAATGCCGCCCACGGGGGCAATGGTGCATTTGCCGTCCGGCTCGATGCCGGTCACGATCAAGCCCACTTCATCCATGTGAGCGCCGATCATGAGCGTATGCTTTGGCGTGTTTACGCCCTTTTTGTGAACAAGGAGATTGCCGAGACTGTCGGTTCGCATCTCCAGAATATCCGGAAATCCCTTGATCTGCTCCATCAGGTACCCCCGGACGGCGCCCTCGTCGCCGGAAATGCCGCAGAGCGCACAGAGCTTTCTGGTTTCGTCCATGAGATTCATGCGCCGCACCTCCTCAGATATGCCGCTAAGAGCGTTCCGGTCAGCTCCACATCGCTAAGGTCAATGACCTCCGCCGGCGTGTGCATATAGTCCAGCGGAATGGAGACAGTGCAGGCTTTGACCCCTTCACGGCACACGGAGAACCGGTCGGCATTCGTGCCGGTCGTGCCGTTCATGACCTCATACTGCACGGGGATGTCCTCCGCCTTTGCCGTGCGGAACAGATCATCCGTGATCTCACGGGACAGCGACGGCGATACGCCGATCATGGCACCCTTGCCGAATTCGCCCGATTCCGAGCGCTTGCCGTCACCGGCAAAGGACACATCGACCGCAAGGGCAATATCCGGATCTGCCGCAAAGCACCCGATGCTCGCACCACGCTCACCGACTTCCTCCTCGGTGGAGAACTGGACGGTGACTTTGCACGGGATATCGTCGTTTTTCAGTTCATCCAGTGCATACAGGATGGCTGCCACGCCGCAGCGGTCGTCAAGCGCCGGGGACGTGAACCGTCCGCCGGGGAGCTCGGCTGTCACGCCGTCAAAGTACACGCTGTCCCCCGGATGGACAAGCTCACGCAGTTCGTCTGCCGGATAGCCGGTGTCAATGCGGATATCCTCGATCTTCTGGACTTTTTCATCACCGTGCGTCAGGTGCGGCGGCAACGTGCAGATGATGCCGGGAATGACCTTCTCGCCGTGAATGAACACACGCTGCACCGGGAACAATCTGCGGTCAAGTCCGCCGACATTCCCGACCGTCACAAAGCCGTCATCGGTGACAGAGGTCACGATCAGCCCCACCTGGTCGATATGGGCATCAAGCAGGACGTGGGGGACAGATGCCTTGGTACTGCCAAATGTCCCGACCACGTTGCCGTGCGAAATATGGGCATCCTTGCAATACTGCGCAAGCGCCTGCCGTGCGGTCTCTGCCGCATCCCCCTCGTCACCGGAGATGCCCCGATGGGTACAAAGCTCAGTGAGAAGGGCTTTCAGGTCGTCCCGTGTCATTCTGCGAGCTCCTTTACGAGGCGCTTGAAATGCTGTCCTCTCACCTCAAAATTCGGGTAGAGGTCAAAGCTTGCGCACGCCGGCGAGAGGGAGACAATATCGCCCTGCTGTGCGTTCTCATAGGCAAGCTGTACTGCCTGCTCCATGGAATCGGCATGGAGGATTTTAATATTTGCCGGGTCATAATTCTTGGCACTGGTCACAGCCTTTTCGATCTTCTCAGCGGTCACGCCCATGAGGATGAGGAGCTTGACACGGTCGCACACGGTCTCCGCCATCGGCTCGAAGGGGATCTTCTTGTCATAGCCGCCGGCAATGATGATGATCTTCTGGTTGAAGGAGCGCAGTCCGGCGAGGACTCTGGTGGGCGAGGTGGCGATGGAGTCGTTGTACCACTTCACGCCCCTGCACTCCCGGACGAACTCGATGCGATGCTCGACACCGCCGAACTCTCTTGCCACCTTAACGATGGCAGCCGGATCCACGTCACCCCAGAGGGCTGCAATGACGCCGAGGAAGTTCTCGACATTGTGCATACCGGGGATGCGGATGTCGTCCTTGTGGACGATGGGGGTGGTGTTGCCGTATTCGGTGTAGCAGAGCATCCCGTCGTCACGCAGGAAAGCGCCACGGTCGATCTTGTCACGGCGGGAGAACCAATTGAGCTTGCCACGCACCAGGGGAGCGAGGTCACGGGTACCCTTGTTGTCGTAATTGAGGACTGCACGGGAGAAAGCGTTCTGGTGAGCGATGAGGTTGACCTTGCACTGGGTATACTCCTCCATCGTGCCGTGAACGTCGAGGTGATTCGGGGTGATGTTGGTAATGAGCGCCACATCGGGGGATTTGCGCATGGAAATGAGCTGGAAGCTGGACAGCTCGACCACAGCCACGTCGTCCTCCCGGATGTCCTCAATGATGGGGAGCAGTGCTCTGCCGATATTGCCGCCCTTGTGAACGGTCTTGCCGCTGGCGGCGAGGATCTCGGCGATGAGGGTGGTAGAGGTGGACTTGCCGTCGGAGCCGGTGACAGCGTAAATTTTGCACGGACACAGGTCGAAGAACACTTCCATCTCGGACGTAATGATAACGCCGGCTTCACGGGCTTTCACGAGAGCCGGGTGATTGAAGTACATACCCGGTGTCCGGAACACCACATCAAACTGTGTGAGGGCGTCGAGATAGTCCTCGCCCAGAATGAACTTGACACCGAGGGCAGACAGCTTGTCGTAGGTCTCCTGGAACTTGTCAGCGGAGCGCTTATCCAGGACAGTGACCTGAATGCCCTTTTCGCAGAACTTGGTGATGAGCTCGGTATGGCTGACGCCCGTGCCGATAAATGCCACTTTCTGCTTCTTGATCTCCTCAAAAAATGCCGTAATCTTATCCATAACAGCCTCCTGAAATCGATTAGTATAGATATCCATTCTCCATTATACCAGATTCCTAAAAAAAAATCAAGTGCCGGAGCCGGCACGGGCGCAATATTTGTTCTGTCAAGTCCTTGCTTCGAGAACCGCAATGCCCCCCAATGGCTTACGCCAAAGGGGGGCAAAGCTACGCATTTAGTTTTCGCCCTGCGTGGCAGGGCTATGGGAGGTCTGGAATCCTCGTCCGACCTTTGCCCCGAAGGGGCATTGGTAGGACACTTGCCAGCGCCGGCTCCGGCGCCATTGGGAGGACACTTGTCAGCGGCGACTCGCCGCAAGAGGTTCAAATTCTATAAGGAGGAAATCTTGAACCTCTTGCATCCCTTGCGCCGGAGCCGGCGCAGGCGCAATAGCGGTTCTTT
>CACXGK010000085.1 GCA_902767115.1 uncultured Ruminococcus sp. | reverse complement strand
TTTTCGCTCTGTATTTTCATCCAGAGCCGAGGTCGATTCGTCGAGCATCATGATCGGGCTCTCCGAAAAGATCGCACGAGCTACCGCTTTTAACGCTCTCCCAGTCGCGGAGCAAACGAATGATCGACTAAAAGTCCAGCCACGTCTGTGCTCTTTTCCACACGCTCGGAAGCCGGTTTCTCCTCTGTAATTTCCGGAGAATCCTCGATTGCCCCGATGCTCCGCAACAGATCAATCTGCTCCTGTGAGAGCTTTCCTTCCGCATAGTTTTTCCGGTTACGCCGGAGCCAGTCCTTGAGGTCAAGGGTATGTACCGCAGACAGGTCGCCATTGGTATCAAAAATCTCTTTGCATCGAGCAAAATACGCACGCCACCGCTGCATTCTGGAAGCCTCCGTGCTCTTTAAAAGCATATGACTACGCGACTCGAGCGCACCGATTTCATTGAGCAATCCGATTTGCTCATCCGTGAGTTTTCCGGCACGAAAACGCCTGCGGTTGTACACGATCCACTCGTTCAGGTGACCTTCTCCCATTTTGGGAAGGCGCTGATGCGCATCAAAGAAGCGCTTGCAATCCTCATAGTGCGCCAACCATTTCTCGATATATCGGTCATTTTTAACAACCTCAATTTTTGTCGCAGCGTAAAGATCATCGAGAAGCCGCATCTGCTCCGATGACAACAGCCCGTCCAGATAATTCCGGCGGCTGTGCATCAGCCACGCATACAGCGCCCCATCCTTCTTTCCAGGCAGGCGTTGATGCGATTCCAAAAAGCGCTTGCATTCCTCATACCGCACAAGCCAATTCTCGATATTTCGGTCATTTTTGACATCTCCGATTTTTGTCAAAGCATAAAGATCATCCAGGAGCTGCATCTGCTCCGGCGTCAGCTTGCCCTCCAAATAACGCCGGCGATTGTTAATCAGCCACGCATACAGCGCCCCATCTTTCGCCCCCGGCAAATGCTGATGCTCCTCAAAAAACCGCTTACATTCGCCAAAACGAGCCAGCCATAATTCACGGCGTTTGTCGGGACGAGGCTGTTTGGGCTGTTTTTCCAGGGACGAGAGTAAACCGACCGAATTTAGCAAATCTACCTGCTCAGCGCTCAACTTCCCGTCACGATAAAGTCCGCGATTATACTGCATCCATGAATACAGACTGCCATCGCATTTCTTCGGAAAGCATTGATTTTCGGCAATATATCGCCTGATTTCATCAAAACGTTTCAGCCATTTTTGCGATCTTGTGTCTGGTTTCTCGATTGTTTGATCTTGACTATCCGCCTGTTTTGTCAATTCCAAAGCGCCAATGGAGCGCAACATTTCAGCCTGATCTTCTGGCAAATTTCCGTCACGGAATTTATTCTGGTTCCGTCGCAGCCAATTCAAAAGTGATTGATCTTCAATCGGAGAAAAATCCCCATTTTGCACATAAAGCGCCTTACACTTTTCAAATTTCGCCATCCACTCATGTCCGGTTTTATCCCAGATCATGCCCATCGCATCGAGCTTTTTTCTATCTTCATCTGAAATAGAACGTGCCCGGTTCTGATCCCGTAAACTCCGAATCCACGCCCCAAGACGGTACCCGTCGTCGCAGGTATAATCGGTCTGCACATCCAGATTTCCAAACTCGTGAAAGTATTCTTCCGCATGACGCAGCCCAATTTCAAAGGGCTTTTCGAGTACTGGCAGAAGCCCGCGCATGGTAAATTCTTGTACAAATCGCGGCTTTAATTTGCCCTGCCGGAATTTCCGTCGCTGCGCATTCACCCACTCGCTCATGCTTTTTCCGTCTTGAAATTTCGCATCGAGGGAGATTTCAAACGAATCGTTTTCCTTGCAATATCGGCTTAAATCATCCAAATGCTGCATCCAGAGAATTTCATTTGGAGAAAGCAAATCCTCAATGCCAATTTCCTTTAAAAGCGACTTCTCATGCTCAGATAGCTCGAGCGTTCCCTCGTCAAAATACGCCTTTCGCATATCCCGCAGCCACCGCGCAAGCTTAACACCCGAGCGCCCCAAAGCGTCCTCCGGAATCTCCGAAAGGACGCAATTATGGGATTTCAGGTAAATGCAAACATCATCCAAATTTGCCATCCACTTGGCAAAATTCTTGATCTCTCGCATTTTTCACCACCTCCACGCCGTCCTGCGAAAACCGGAAAATCTTGTCGCAGATTCCGAGTGCAGCCGGTCGATGCGTCACGATGATGACGGTTTTGTCGGTCATCGACCGCAGATTTTCGAGCAATTGCTGCTCTGTTTTCTCGTCCAATGCCGAAGTCGATTCGTCGAGCATCATAATCGGCGACTCCGCGAAAATCGCACGCGCGACCGCAATCCGCTGCATCTGACCCTCAGAAAGTCCGGTTCCGCGCTCTCCAAGCATCGTATCCAAGCCGTTTTCGAGCTGCGAGACAAATTCATCGGCACACGCAATTTTCAAAGCATCATAAATTCGACTATCGTCGTTTATCGCATCTTTGTCCGCAAACGTCACAATTTCCCGGATCGTTCCACTCATGAGCTGATTTCCCTGCGGCACATACGCGAACAACCGGTGCCAAGCTGCATTCAAGGGCAAAATATTACCATCGTGCATTTTTACAAACCGTTCGCCCTCGTCGGGCTTATAGATGCACATCAGCAATTTCAGAATCGTGGATTTACCACACCCGCTGTGCCCCGTAAATGCCGCATATTCGCCCTTTTTGACCGTCAGCGTCATGTTTTTAAGGACAACCGGCATCGAATCCTTCGACAGCTTTCCGACCTTTTCGCTCGCCGGAAAGTATGTAAATTCCACGTTTTTCAGACCGATTTCATCAAGGTCATTCTGATAAATATGTAATATATCATGTAAATTTTTCGGCTGCTCGGTGCAGTCGTTTTCAAAACGCTCGACGTCCATCAGACGCTCTGCGCTGGCAGTCATGGCGTAGAATTTTGGCAGATAATTCGAGATATTTGCGAACGGCGACTGAATCTGCGTGATGAGCTGCGTGATCGCCGTGAGCGTGCCGTAGCTGATAGCGCCCGTCAGAATGCCATATCCGCAATAGCACACGCCAAGCACATACATTCCCTGCATTCCCGACTGAAATGCGAAGTTGCACAGGTTCGAGAAGCGGTTCTTTTTCATGCGGGCGGTCATGTGGTCGCCGAGCTTTTCATCTGCCATTTGTAGGGTCTGTTTCTCGGCAGCAAATGACCGGATCATCATGAGACTCCCCAGTCGTTCCTGCATGAAAATGCGCAAGATACCGTCCTTTTCCTGTATTTTCTTGTGCAGCCGCTTGATCTGCTTCCGGAAGGCAGTTGCCATGATGAGCACCACAATTCCGGCAGGCACGATGAGCATCGCAAATCTCGGATCGAGGATGGTGATCATCACGCAGGCGCTGATGAGCTTGACCGTCATGCCGCTGATGCCAGGTAAAATATCTACCAAATTGTTTGACACCACCACGCTGTCACTCGTCAGGCGGTTGAGCCACTCGCCGGAATGCACAGCACTCACAGCGGCGAAATCCTTGTAGAGGATGCTTTTCAGGAGCCGCTCCTTGAACAGATTTTCCAAGGACGCTCTCGATTTTTCCTCCATGTAACGTGTGAAAACTCGTGTCAGAAGCTGTCCGGACACTAACAAGACCGTGAACAGCACATACATCCAGAACCCATTCCGGTTGCCATCCGTTGCATTGTCCACGATCCCACGCAGGCAAAGCGCATAGAACACGCCTGAACCGCCGTACAGGATCTCCGCCACGATCAGTGCAAAAATGTACCATTTTCGTTTGCCCGTCACATTCCAGAGCCAATGGATCGCATTATGTTTCATGTCGTTTTCTCTTTCGTCGCAG
>CACXGK010000084.1 GCA_902767115.1 uncultured Ruminococcus sp. | reverse complement strand
GGCTGTGGTCGCATCCTGGCACAGCACTGCTCGTCTTCATACAGCATCTTGCCTCATCCTCGGTCGCAGCCCCTCCTAAGTCGGCGTAAGCCGACAAAAAGTCTATCGGCAAAGGGCACAAAGCTGAATTTTTTGTTAAGGAGAAATCCCTATGAGCTGGGAAAATAATATCCGCCGGGTCGTTCCTTACACGCCTGGCGAACAGCCGAAGCTTGATGACATCACCAAGCTCAACACCAACGAGAATCCCTATCCGCCGGCACCCGGCGTGCAGGAAATTCTCGACCATTTCGACATTTCCATGATGCGCAAGTACCCTGACCCGAATGCGCAGATCTTAGTGGATGCCATCGCAAAGACCTATGGCGTGAGTGAAAAGCAGGTCTTTGTCGGCGTGGGCTCGGATGATGTCATTTCGATGGCATTTATGACGTTTTTCAACGGAAACAAGCCGATTTTGTTCCCGGACGTGACCTATTCGTTCTATGACGTCTGGGCAGATGTGTACCGCATCCCGTTCACGCAGATTCCGCTGACCGAGGATTTCCGCATCGACCCGAAGGACTATGAGCGCCCGAACGGCGGCATCATTTTCCCGAATCCGAACGCCCCCACCGGTGTCCTCGAATCCCTCGACACCATCGAGCAGATCATCCAGGCAAACCCGGATTCCATCGTGATCGTGGACGAAGCGTACATTGATTTCGGCGGTACTTCTGCATTGCCGCTGCTCGACAAGTACGAGAACCTGCTCGTGGTGCAGACCTTCTCGAAATCCAGAAGCATGGCAGGAATGCGCATTGGTTTTGCAATCGGTTCTGAGAAGCTCATTCGTTTCATGAACGATGTGAAATTCTCTGTCAACTCCTACACCATGAACCAGCTCACGCTCCTGTGCGGCGCCAAAACTCTGGAGGACGATGCATACTTCCGGGAGACCACCGCAAAGATCACGGCGACCCGTGAGAATGCCAAGAAGCGGCTGAGCGATCTAGGCTTTACGTTCCCGGATTCGTACAGCAATTTTATCTTTGCCAAGCACAAGACCGCCGACGCAGGACAGATTTTTGAAAAGCTCAAAGAACGCCGGATTTTCGTGCGTTACTGGAATAAACCCCGCATCAGCCAGCACCTGCGCATCACCATCGGCACGCCGGAGGAGATGGAGCGTCTGTATGCGGCACTGACCGAGATTCTCACAGAAATGGGGGCTATGGCATGATGAACACCGCAACCGTGACCAGAACCTCGAAGGAAACTGACATCACCGTGACCATCCTTCCGGAGGACGGCAAGCGTGAGATTTCGACTGGCATCGGCTTTTTTGACCATATGCTCACCGCCTTGACGGTTCACAGCCAGATCCCGATGCAGATCAAAGCGGTTGGTGATACCTATGTGGACGCACACCACACCGTTGAGGACACCGGCATTGTGCTGGGGCAGGCGCTTGCGAAATCCCTTGGTGACAAGAGCGGCATCGTCCGTTACGGCAGCGCCTATATCCCGATGGACGAGAGTCTGGCGTTTTGCTGCATGGACATCTGCAACCGCCCGTTTCTGGTGTACAATGCGGAATTCACGAACCCCATGATCGGTGCCTATGACACCTGTCTGACAGAGGAATTCCTGCGTGCATTTGCCTTTAATGCCGGTATCACGCTCCATGCGAACGTGATGTACGGCAAGAACGACCATCACAAGACGGAGGCGCTGTTCAAGGCAGTTGCCCACGCCCTGCGCATCGCATCGACCCCAAGCGGTTCGGGCGAGGCGTTCTCAACGAAAGGAATGTTAGGATGATCGCAATTGTAGATTACGGCGCCGGTAATATTTTCAGCGTGAAGAATGCGCTGGATTACCTGGGGCTGGACAGCAGGCTGACGGATGCTGCCGCAGAGATCGAGGCGGCTGATGAGGTGATCCTGCCCGGTGTGGGCGCATTTCCGGCAGCGATGAAAATGCTCGAAAGCAAGGGACTTGTCCCCGTTTTGCAGGCGCAGGCAAAGAAGAAACCGCTGCTCGGCATTTGTCTCGGAATGCAGATGCTGCTGGAGAAAAGCTATGAATTCGAGGAATGCGAGGGCTTAGGGCTCATCGGAGGCACAGTGGAGCGCATCGATGCGCCCGGTCTCATCATTCCGCACATGGGCTGGAACAAGCTCGAAATGGGCATCGACTGCCCCATCCTGAAGGGGCTGCCGGAGGAATCCTACGTGTATTTCGTGCATTCCTTTGCTGCGAAAAACTGCGACAAATCCCTTGCAGCATGGGTCGAGTACGGCGGTAAGGTGCCGGCGATGGTCTATGACGGCGGCAATGTATTTGGTGCGCAGTTCCACCCGGAGAAATCGGGCGAAGTGGGCTTGCAGATCTTAAAGAATTTCGGAGGTCTGGTATGATTATTTTACCTGCAATTGATATCAAGGACGGCAACTGCGTGCGTCTGGTGCGTGGCGATTACGGCACGGCGCACAAGGTGGCAGAGGACTATATGCAGACGGCGCAGAGCTTTGTGAAGGCTGGTGCGGACTGGATCCACATGGTTGACCTTGACGGTGCGAAGGACGCAAAGCCCGTGAATACGGATATTTTTCTCGATGTGGCAAAGAACACCTCCCTCAAAGTCGAGGTCGGCGGGGGAGTGCGCACAATGGAGACCATGGAGATGTACCTCTCCGGCGGCGTATCCCGTGTGATTCTGGGCAGCGTGGCGCTCAAGAATCCGGCGCTGGTTGAGCAGGCTGTCAGGGAATACGGCGAGAAAATTGCCGTTGGGATCGATGCCAAGAACGGCTTTGTTGCCGTTGAGGGCTGGCTGGATGCATCGACGGTGGATTACATCTCGCTTGCCAAGGAAATGGAGAAAATGGGCGTGAAAACGGTCATTTTCACCGACATTTCCAAGGACGGCACACTCTCCGGTGTCAATGCCGAGCAGCTCAAAGCCCTGCATGATGCAGTTTCCATGAACGTCATCGCATCGGGCGGCGTGCATACGATGGAGGATATTAGAATTTGTCAGGAAATGGGACTTTATGGCACGATTGCAGGCAAGTCGCTCTATCAGGGAACACTTGACCTTGCCGAGGCAGTCGCCTATACCAAAGCCTGAACGGAGAAGGGAAAAATGGCTGAGATTCGTGTAATGACCAGCGCAGATTACGACGATGTGTACGGTCTGTGGCTGCACACCCCCGGCATGGGGCTGAATACCATGGATGACAGCAGGGAAGGCGTTGCAAAGTATCTGAAACGAAATCCCACGACGTGCTTTGTCGCTTTTGCAGACGGAAAGCTCATCGGCTGCATTCTCGCAGGACATGACGGGCGGCGGGGATACATCTACCATACCGCTGTGCTCCCGGAGTACCGGGGGCAGGGGATTGCCCGTGCGCTTGTGAACCATGCCATGTCCGCATTGGAGCAGGAGGATATCCATAAGGTCGCACTGGTGGTATTTGAGCGCAACGAACTCGGCAACGGGTTCTGGGAGAAGATGGGCTTTACCGTCCGTGACGATCTGGTCTACCGGAATAAAAGCATCCATGAGCTGAAACGAATTGATACATAAAGGAGGGCAATATGCTCGCAAAACGAATCATTCCCTGTCTGGACGTGCGTGACGGCAGGGTCGTCAAGGGCGTGAATTTCGAGGGTATCCGTGAGGTCGGAGACCCTGTGGAGTGCGCCGCAGAATACAACAAACAGGGCGCTGACGAGATCGTATTTTACGATATCACTGCATCCCATGAGGGACGTGGCGTGATGCTCGACGTTGTGCGTGAGACCGCAAAGCGTGTATTCGTACCGCTGACCGTCGGCGGCGGCATCAAGACCGTGGACGACATCCGTGATACACTGCGTGCCGGTGCAGATAAGGTTTCCGTGAATTCGCAGGCGGTGAAGAATCCGCAGCTCATTAAGGACGGCGCCGACATTTTCGGCAGCCAGTGCATCTGCGTCGGCATCGACGCCAAGAAGACACCTGCCGGTAACTGGACTGTCTACATCAACGGCGGCAGAATTGACATGGGGATTGACCTGCTCGATTGGGTGAAGGAGATCGAGCGCCTTGGCGCAGGTGAAATTTGCCTGAATTCCATCGATACCGACGGCGTAAAGGGCGGCTTTGATCTGCCCATGCTCAAAGCAGTCGTGGATGCCGTGAGCATCCCGGTCATTGCATCGGGCGGTGCCGGAAAACTTGGAGATTTTGCCGAAGCTTTCCAGAAAACCGACTGCTCTGCGGCACTTGCGGCATCGCTGTTCCATTTCAAGGAACTGACCGTGCAGCAGGTCAAGGACGATTGCAGAGCCAAGGGTATTATTGTGCGGTAAAGGGGTCGGAACATGAATCTCAAATGCTTACCGGATGCGCTGACCGTCTGCAAGCTGACAGATCTGAGCCGATTTTCCACCGACAGCGATCTGTTTTTCCTGAGCCGGACTGACGAGGAGTTGTCTCTCGTCTGCCGCACGCAGGAGACACCGGACAACACCACCGCCCGTGAGGACGGATGGAGGGGCTTTCGGATCGAAGACGTGCTGGATTTTTCGCTGATCGGCATCCTGTCCAGGCTGACCGCTGTGCTGGCAAAGCAGAAGATCGGTGTCTTTGCCGTTTCGACCTATAATACGGATTATATCCTGGTGAAGGCAGAGCAGCTTGCAAAGGCGGTTTTGGCACTGCAAGAAGCCGGATATACCGTGGTTTCGTAGAAAGGAAGGTACCCATGGAGGTCAATCTCAACAACTTAGATAAATACTTCGTCAAGTCCGAGCTCATCCCTGCCATCGCAGTGGATGTCAACACCAAGGCAGTGCTCATGCTTGCCTACATGAACAAGGAAAGCCTGCGTAAAACGCTGGAAACCGGCTATACATGGTACTGGTCACGTTCCCGGCAGGAGCTCTGGAACAAGGGCGCAACATCCGGGCATTTGCAGAAGGTTGCGTCTATTTTTGCCGACTGCGATGATGACACGCTGCTCGTGAATGTCGAGCAGACCGGTGCTGCCTGCCACACTGGCAATTACACCTGCTTTTTCAAGCAGATCTACGGCGAGCCGGAACTGAGATAGTCACAAACGAAAGCCCTCCTGAATATTCTGTACCAAGGGGATCACCCCTTATGCTACAGAACAGGAGGGCTTTATTATGAATTTTGATACCAATGCGGCGGAACTTGACCGCCGTCAGTGTGCGGATGATACCGTGCCGATCAAGGTCAACCGGGTGTTTGACAGCTGTTCCGACCGTGACTGCATTTCCAATCTGCCTGTCATTCTCGACAGTGGAGAACTGCCGGCGAACATCCAGCTTGTCAAATGCAAATGCCTGCGTGTGGCGGATGTATGTATGCGGATCGAACCGGTGCCCTTTAACCGGGGGTTCTACAACATCGATCTGACCTTTACATTCCGTGTGGAGCTGCTCTGCTATACGCAGGCAGGGGAAGCGCCGATGATGCAGACGGGTACACTCTACGCCAGCAAGAGCAGCATTCTCTACGGCAGCGAGTCCAACACCCAGACATTCTACTCCAACGGCGCATCCACCGGCTGTGTGGACGGCTGCTGCGATGTGGTCAACCTGCCGACCTGCAATGTTCAGGTCGTGCCGCCGCTTGCACTGGAAACGAAGATCGGGACGATCTGCCGACCGGGTGTGCCGGGGACTCCGGAGCAGCTTCCGCCGACGGTGCGGACAGTGGTGATGACGCTCGGACTGTTTTCGGTGATCGAGCTGACCCGTCCGGTCACGCTTCTTGTGCCGACCTATGCGTACACCATTCCGCAGAAGGAATGTACTGCCGATCCGGAAACGCCCTGTGCCGTTTTTGACCGGATGCGGTTCCCGGCAGAGGAATTCGCTCCGACCTCCCTTGCAGACGCCGCCGACCGTCCCGGCTGCACCTGCTGCGACACAAGCGGAAGCTAAGAGCCTGACCGCCCCTCTTTACCCGGAGGGGCGGCTTTTTTTCCGGCGCTGTGAAAGTTTGCAAATCCCCTTGCAATATCGGGCGGAATGTGTTATAATAAAATATAAGTCTTTTGTCGGGAGGATCAGTATGGATCACAGCAAAGCAGAGGAACGTGTCCGGGAGCTGAGCGAGCTTCTTGAACGTTACAATTACGAATACTATGTGCAGGATCGTCCGAGCGTGGACGACTACACGTATGATACCCTGATGCATGAGCTGGCAGATCTGGAACGGGAGTTTCCGGATCTGCTCAGCCCCCAGTCACCGACCCAGCGTGTCGGCGGTGAGGCTTCCAGCTCCTTCCAGAAGGTCGGACACGCTGTCCAGATGCAGAGCTTGCAGGACGTGTTCAGCATGGAGCAGGTCGGGAGCTTTGCGGCAAAGGTGCATGAGGAATACCCGGAAGCCGTCTTTTCGGTCGAGCCGAAGATCGATGGGCTTTCGGTTTCTCTGGAATACCGTGACGGCGTTCTGACCCTCGGCTCGACCCGTGGCGACGGGTTTACCGGTGAGGACGTGACCGTCAACCTGCGTACCATCCGTTCCATTCCCATGAAGCTCCGGGAATCTCTGCCGCTTGTAGAGGTTCGGGGAGAGGTGTATATGCCTCGTGAGTCCTTTTTTGCATTGGTAGCACAGCAGGAGGAAAACGACGAGCAGCCGTTCAAGAATCCACGCAATGCCGCCGCAGGCTCTCTGCGTCAGAAGAATGCTGCCGTCACTGCCAGGCGTAAGCTGGATATTTTCATTTTCAACTTACAGCAGTGCGAGGGCAGAACGTTTGCCACGCATGACGAAACGCTGCGATTCCTGGAGGAAATGGGGTTCCGTGTGATCCCGAACCGCCGTATCTGCCGCACGACTGAGGAGATCGCCGATGCCATCCGGGCAATCGGAGATTCCCGGAATGATCTGCCGTATGACATTGACGGCGTGGTCATCAAGGTCAATGACCTTGCCATGCGTGACGCTCTCGGCGCCACCGCCAAGACCCCTAAGTGGGCGATTGCCTATAAATTTCCGCCGGAGGAAAAGGAGACTGTCCTCCGGGAGATCGAGGTCAATGTCGGACGAACCGGAGCGCTCACGCCCGTAGCAGTCTTTGATACGCTTTTGCTTGCCGGCACGAGCGTGTCCCGTGCCGTACTGCACAACCAGGATTTCATCTCTGAAAAGGACATTCGCCCCGGCGATACCATCGTTGTGCGAAAGGCAGGGGATATTATTCCGGAGGTTTTGCGAAGTGTATCTCATGCACCGGGCAGTGTTCCCTATCGCTTGCCGGAATGCTGTCCCGTCTGCGGCACCAGAGCTGTCCGGGATGAGACGGAGGCAGTTCTGCGCTGCCCGAATATCTCCTGTCCGGCACAACTCCACAAGCAGCTTGTTCACTTTGCATCCAGAGATGCGATGAACATTGATGGGCTGGGTCCTGCGATCATCACAGCGCTTTTAGATGCCGGTTTTGTGCACGACGCCGGGGATCTGTATCACCTGCAAAAGGAGCAGCTCCTGATGCTGGAGGGCTTCAAGGACAAGTCGGCGGATAATCTGCTGGCGGCAATTGAACGCTCCAAGTCGGCATCGCTTGACCGTGTGATCTATGCACTCGGCATCCGCAATATCGGCGCCAAGGCAGCACAGCTTCTCTGTGCGCATTTCGGAAGTCTCGAAGCGATCGAAGCCGCACAGCCGGATGAGGTCGCAGCGATCGAGGGCTTTGGAGATGTCATGGCGGCAAGCGTCTGTGAAGCGCTGCATGGCACGTCCGTGCAGACCTTGCTGCGCCGCCTGCTCGAAGCCGGCTTGACCATGCCGTATGAGAAATTGCAGGCTGCGACCGATACACCATTTAGCGGCAAGACCGTTGTCCTGACCGGCACACTGACCATGAAGCGCAGCGATGCGAAAAAAAAGCTTGAAGCCGCCGGCGCAAAGGTCAGCGGCTCCGTATCGAAGAAAACGGATTATGTGGTTGCCGGCGAGGATGCCGGCAGCAAGCTCACCAAGGCACAGGAGCTCGGCGTGAGCGTACTGTCAGAGTCCGAAATGCTTGCTATGCTTGGGGAGTAAATTCCGGGAACAGACGCTTTGCAAACGCCGGTAGCGCCGCATGAAAGCTCCTGCCGTCCAGTGCGGACAGCACCGTGCCTTGCAACCCCTCAAACCGCAGTGCCCAAGCGCAAAGCGCCTGGTTTTCCTCGCTGCTGTGACGTGTCCCGTATTTGGGATCGCCCAGCAGCGGCGCCCCCAGGTGTGCCAGATGCGCACGGATCTGATGCGTGCGTCCGGTGTGGAGCGTCACGAGGACAAGCTGCATCTGCCCATGACGGGCGAGCACCTCGTATTCCGTGATGATCTCCTTCCAGGAGGCATCCGGCGCCGTATCACGCACCTCGACCTGGTGCCGGCGCTCGTCCTTGCGCAGGAATGCCTTGCAGACGGCGTGGCTTTCCGGCAGGGGAGAGGCGGTCACCGCAAGGTACTGCTTGTGGACATGACGCTCCCGGATGGCTTCGTTCATGCAGCGCAGGGCAGCGGCATTCTTGGCGGCGATGACAAGTCCTTCGGTGTTGCGGTCGATGCGGTTGCAAAGCGCCGGTGCAAAGGTCTGCTCCGCCTGCGGATCGTATTCGCCTTTGTCAAAGAGGTACTTGTGTACCTCGTCCAGAAGTGACACCGCACCGCCCTCGCCGCCGTGTGCATAGACACCGGATGGCTTGTACAAAATGAGAATATCTGCATCTTCATACACGATGCTGAGCTTTCCTGTGGCACGTTGAAAATCAAAGGCTTTCTCCTCCCTTGCAAAGAATTCGTCCTTTGCAAAGACCCGGAGCACATCGCCTTCCTGCAGGATCTCATCGCCGTGGCAGCGGGCGCTGTTCAGGCGGATGTCCTTTTTGCGGATGAGCTTGTAGAGCATCCCCTTGGGACATGACGGCATCAGTTTGGAAAGAAATTTATCCAGCCGCTGACCTGCGTCATTGCGGCTGATCGTAATCATTCGCATCATCATTACTCCTGACGTTTTAGGATACCATCATTATACCATATTCTGAATGATTTGAAAAGAGCAGATTTGAAAAAATCGATTGACCTGAAAGTGAGGACTACCATGTCAGATATTGAGAATATTCATGCCGGACACCGTGATCGTATGCGGGAACGTTTTCTCCGGAAAGGTTTGGATGATTTTCACGACCATGAAGCGCTGGAAATGCTGCTGTATTACGTGATCCGGCGTGGCAACACGAATGAAACCGCCCATATGCTCCTGCACGAGTTCGGCACACTCAACAACGTTCTGAATGCCAGTATCCCGGATCTTTGCCGTGTCAAAGGCGTGGGTGAGAGCATGGCGGTTTATCTGCAGATCGTCGGCGCTTTCTTCAAGCGCTGCCAGTCTGAACAGGTGAACGACCTTCCTTTGGCGAATTTCGAGAACCGGCTGCTGTATTTCCGGACGAAGCTTTACGACAAAACAGATGAGAATATCCTGCTGGCGTGCCTTGATGACAGATTCCGTGTCATCCGCTGTGAGAATCTCGCCAAAGGGACTGCCGGCAGTGTACATATCGAAACGAATACACTGCTGCGGTTTGTGACTTCCGTGCCGTGCAGCCGGGTGATCCTTGCACATAATCACCCCTGCGGCGAAGCAGAACCGTCCTATGAGGACATCATGGAGACAAAGACGCTCGGCAAGCTCCTGCGTTCGATCTCGGTCACACTGGTCGATCATATCATCGTGGCAGGCAATCATGCGATGTCCATGTACAAGACAGGTGCATACGATCCCGAAATGCTATGATGCCCCGGAAAGGAGATGTTTTGTTTTGGATACATTCAAGCTCCATGCGCCCTATGCGCCTGCCGGCGACCAGCCCAAAGCCATCCGTGAGCTGACGGATGCGCTGCAAAACGGCAGGAATTTTCAGACTTTGCTCGGTGTGACCGGTTCCGGTAAGACCTTCACGATGGCGAACGTCATTGCCAACCTGAACAAGCCCACGCTCGTGCTTGCCCACAACAAGATCCTGGCAGCACAGCTCTGCTCGGAATTCAAGGCGTTTTTCCCGGAAAATGCGGTAGAATACTTCGTCAGCTACTACGACTACTACCAGCCGGAAGCCTATGTGCCGAGCACCGACAGCTATATCGAAAAGGACTCCTCCATCAACGACGAGATCGACAAGCTGCGCCACTCCGCAACGACCGCCCTTGCCGAGCGCAAGGATGTTATCATCGTGGCGTCTGTGTCGTGCATCTATTCCCTCGGTTCGCCGGAGGAGTACCGGAACATGACTGTTTCCGTGCGTGTCGGGATGGAAAAGCCGATCGCCCAGCTCGCTGCCCAGCTCGTTGCCATTCAGTACGAGCGCAATGACATCGATTTCTCCCGTAATCACTTCCGGGTGCGTGGCGATGTCATGGAGATCTTCCCGGCGAATTCAACGGATACAGCGATCCGTGTCGAATTCTTCGGTGACGAGATCGACCGCATCAGCGAGGTGGACGTCCTCACCGGCAAGGTGAAGGCTGTTCTCCAGCACGCTGCCATTTTCCCGGCTTCGCACTATGTGGTCGGCGACGAGAAAATGGAGGCTGCCATCAAGGATATCGAGGAGGAGCTTGCAGAGCGTGTGCAGTACTTCACCGAAAACCACAAGCTCATCGAAGCCCAGCGCATTGCCCAGAGAACGCACTACGATATCGAAATGCTGCGAGAGATCGGCTTTTGCTCCGGTATCGAGAACTATTCGAGAGTGCTGGCACGCCGTCCTCCGGGGAGTGTGCCGTATACGCTGCTTGACCATTTTCCGGAGGATTTCCTGCTGATCGTGGACGAGAGCCATGTGACCATCCCGCAGGTACGTGCCATGAGCGCCGGCGACCGTGCAAGAAAAACGACGCTCGTCGATTACGGATTTCGTCTGCCGAGTGCATTTGATAACCGTCCGCTGGTGTTTTCTGAATTCGAGAGCCATATCAAACAGGCGATTTTTGTTTCTGCGACCCCCGGCGATTACGAGAAGGAGCATTCCAGCGATATCGTTGAGCAGGTCATCCGCCCGACGGGACTGGTTGACCCGGAGATCATCGTCAAGCCCATTGACGGGCAGATGGATGATCTGCTGTCCGAGATCCGCACCCGTGCGGAGAAAAACGAGCGTGTGCTCGTCACTACACTGACCAAGAAAATGGCAGAAAACCTCACGACCTTCCTTGAGCAGATGGGCTGCCGTGTGCGGTATCTGCACCATGATATCGATACCATTGAACGTATGGAGATCATCCGTGATCTGCGTCTGGGCGAGTTTGACGTCCTCGTCGGCATCAATTTGCTGCGTGAGGGTCTGGATATTCCGGAGGTTTCGCTTGTTGCAATCTTAGACGCTGACAAGGAGGGCTTCCTCCGGTCGGAGACTTCGATGGTGCAGACCATCGGACGTGCCGCACGAAATGCGCACGGTCAGGTCATCATGTATGCCGATAATGTGACGGGTTCCATGGAACGTGCCATCCGGGAAACGGAGCGCCGACGTTCCATTCAGATGGCGTACAATGCGGAACACGGCATCGTGCCGCAGACCATCATCAAGGACGTTCACGAGGTCATTGAGATCTCGAAGAAGGAGGACGTCGAGGCAAAGACTTCGAAGAAGAAGCTCCCGAAGAAGGAACGTCTGGAGCTGATCGAGTCTCTGACCGCACAGATGAAGGAAGCCGCAAAGATGCTCGAATTCGAGCACGCCGCCTTCCTGCGTGACGAGATCAAAAAGCTCAAGGAGGGGATGTAAGCATGGCAGAACAGGACATGGTGCAGGAGATCATTGCCGAGGACGAAAAGCAGCAGAAGCGCTTCAAAAAGCGCTATGTGATCGTGCCAGCCGTGCTTGTCGTGCTGGCAGCCGGCATCTGGTTTCTGACCGGAACAATGTGGAATTACACCGCCCACTCCCAGATGGAGAGCCGCATCAGCAAGGCGCATTCCTTTGCCCTTGTCACACAGCAGTGGCAGGAGCGTGGCAATGAGATCGAAACCGGCATCTATCATGTGGATGCGAATGAAGGCGAATTCAACAAATTTGTGGAGTATTACTTCGGCGGTTCAGAAGGGGATTGGTTCGGTCTGGTGCTGGATGATGACGGCGAGATCGAGTATACGATGTATTCCCGTAAAGAGATTCCGGAGGAATGCTTGCAGACACCGCCGGCTTTTGACGAACAGAACAAGCTGCTGAGAAGCCATTTCTTCTTCAAAAAGAAACAGGTCATCGCTGTCTGGTCACCGGAGGATGACTGGATGCAGTACAACGGCAGTGAGAGCTGAAAACAGATAAGGATGTTAGGTTATGCAGAGAAATGAAATCATCATCAAGGGCGCAAGAGCCCATAACCTCAAGAATATCGATGTGACGATCCCTCGTGACAAATTCGTTGTCATGACCGGGCTTTCCGGCTCCGGTAAGTCCTCGCTGGCATTCGACACGATCTATGCAGACGGTCAGCGCCGCTATGTCGAGAGCTTGTCCTCGTATGCGAGAATGTTCCTCGGACAGATGGAAAAGCCCGATGTGGACAGCATCGAGGGACTTTCCCCGGCGATCTCCATCGACCAGAAAACGACCTCCAAGAACCCTCGTTCGACCGTGGGGACTGTCACGGAGATCTATGATTACCTGCGACTGCTGTATGCACGCATCGGCACACCGCACTGCCCGGTCTGCGGACGGGAGATCAGCCAGCAGACCATCGATGAGATCGTTGACCAGATCATGAGCTTAGAGCCGGGAACCAAGATTCAGCTCCTTGCTCCCATCATCCGTGGCAAGAAGGGACAGTACGTCAAGGAGCTTGAACGTGCGAGAAAATCCGGCTATGTCCGTGTCCGCATTGATGGCATCGTGTACGACCTGTCCGAGGAGATCAAGCTCGAAAAGAACATCAAGCATACCATCGAGATCGTGGTTGACCGCCTTGTTATCAAGGAGGGCATTGAATCCCGTCTGACTGACTCCCTCGAAACCACTGCATCTCTCACCGGCGGCATCATCCATGTGGACGTGATCGACGGCGAAATGCTCGTATTCTCGCAGAATTACGCCTGCCCGGAGCACAATATCAGCATGGAGGAGCTCACCCCCCGGATGTTCTCGTTCAACAACCCCTACGGTGCGTGTGAGAAGTGTACGGGACTTGGTATTTTCCAGCGGATCGACCCGGATATTGTGCTCCCGAACCGTGACCTGTCGATCATGGAGGGCGCCATCCACGCATCCGGCTGGAACAACCTCGAAGAAGGCTCCATCTCGATGATGTACTACAACGCCCTTGCGGAGAAATACGGCATCTCCCTCGACGTCCCCGTGAACCAGCTTCCGGAGAAGGTCGTGAACATCTTTCTGTACGGCACCGGCGGCGAAAAGCTCGAACTGCACCGCAGCCCCACACTGGGCGGCGGCGTGTACTATGCGCCGTTTGAGGGCGTTATCAACAATCTTGAACGCCGCTACCGGGAGACCAATTCCGTTTACGCCCGTGCTGACCTGGAGGATTATATCGGTGAGGTCGAGTGCGAAGCCTGCCACGGCGCAAGGCTCAAACCCGAAGTCCTCTCCGTGACTGTCGGCGGCATGAATATCTACGAGCTGACCAATCTTTCCGTTGTGAAAGCCCTTGCATTTTTCCATGATCTGAAGCTGACAGAGCAGCAGAACTTCATCGGCGGACGCATCATCAAGGAGATCTGCGACCGTCTGGGCTTCCTGGAGAGTGTCGGACTGCAATACCTGACGCTGTCCCGTTCTGCCGGAACGCTGTCCGGCGGTGAGAGCCAGCGCATCCGTCTGGCAACGCAGATCGGCTCCTCGCTGGTCGGTGTGCTGTATATCCTCGACGAGCCGTCCATTGGTTTGCATCAGCGTGACAACGATATGCTCATCGCCACCATGAAGCGTCTGCGTGACATCGGCAACACCCTCATCGTCGTTGAGCATGACGATGATACCATGCTGGCAGCCGATCATATCATCGACATCGGCCCCGGAGCTGGTGTCAACGGCGGCAATGTCATTTATTCCGGACCTCCGAAGGGACTGCTCAAATGCAAGGACTCCATCACCGGACAGTATCTCTCCGGCAAAAAGCAGATCCCGATCCCGACCGAACGCCGGCAGGGGAATGGCAAATTCCTAAAGGTGCTCGGCGCAAAGGAGCATAATCTGCGCAATATCGATGTAACCTTCCCGTTGGGGGAGCTCGTGTGCGTGACCGGCGTGTCCGGCTCCGGTAAGTCCTCCCTCGTCAATGAGATCCTGTACAAGCACCTTGCTGCCACCTTGAACCGTGCCCGGATCAAGAGCGGTGAATGCCGCAAGATCGAAGGCACCGAGCATCTGGACAAGGTCATCTGCATTGACCAGTCCCCGATCGGCAGAACGCCCCGTTCCAACCCGGCGACCTATACGGGCGTTTTCACCGATATCCGGACGCTGTTTTCGCAGACGAATGACGCTAAAAGTCACGGCTATGGTCCAGCCCGGTTCTCCTTCAATGTCAAGGGCGGACGCTGTGAAGCCTGCGAGGGCGACGGCATCCTGAAGATCGAAATGCACTTCCTGCCGGACGTTTACGTTCCGTGCGAGGTCTGCAAGGGCAAGCGCTACAACCGTGAGACCCTCGAAGTCCACTACAAGGGCAAGTCCATCCATGATGTGCTGGAAATGACCGTGGATGAGGGCGTCATGTTCTTTGAGCACATCCCGAAGATCGCCCGCAAGCTCAAGACCCTCCAGGAGGTCGGACTGGGCTACCTGAAGATCGGACAGCCGGCAACCACACTCTCCGGCGGCGAAGCACAGCGTGTCAAGCTCTCCACCGAGCTGTCCCGTCGTGCGACCGGCAGAACGGTCTATATCCTTGACGAGCCGACCACAGGTCTGCACACAGCCGATGTTCACCGTCTGATCGACGTGCTGCAGCGGCTGGTGGATGCCGGCAACTCCGTGATCGTCATTGAGCATAATATGCACGTTATCAAGGTCGCTGATCATATCATAGATTTAGGACCCGAAGGCGGTGACGGCGGCGGCATGATCGTCGCACAGGGTACCCCGGAGGAGGTCGCAGCGTGCGAGGCATCCTACACTGGCAAATACCTTGCGCCATATCTGAAGTAATCCCGGAGATTCGGAAAGGAGCTGAGACTGTGAGAAAGCGCTTACGGAAGCTGCTGCGCATCCTGCTGAACCGAAATACGCTCTTTGTGCTGCTGCTGCTGTTGCAGGTAGCGGTGCTGGTGCTGACGATTCTGTTTCTGAGTCAGCACTATGTATCCATCTATGGTGTGCTCCTTGCACTGGATATGGTACTCGTGGTCTATATCACCAACACATCCGAGAACCCGTCCTATAAGCTGCCGTGGATGGTGGCAATGATGGTCGTACCACTGTTTGCAGGGCTTGCGTATCTGCTGGTCAAGACCGACGCCGGGCATCGTGCAATCAAACGTGCCTGCGCCAATAAAATGCAGGAAACCAGGCGATATCTGCCGCAGGATGACGGCGTTCGTCAGGCATTGGCAAACGACCATCCCAATTACGCAGGTCTTATGCATTATGTGGCACAGTACGGCGGCTATCCGGCGTACCGGAATTATGTTTCCGAATTTTACCCCATCGGGGAGGCAATGTATGAAGCCATGAAACGAGAGATCCGTGCTGCGAAACGGTACGTGTTCCTCGAATACTTCATCATTTCTCCGGGAAGGATGTGGGATGAGCTCCTGCGCCTGCTCAAAGAAAAGGCAGAGCAGGGGATCGATGTGCGGATCCTGTATGACGGGTTCGGTACGCAGTTCGGAATGCCGCATGAATACTTCGCAAAGCTCGGAGAATTCGGCATCCAGTGCAAGGTCTTCAATTCCTTCAAGCCCTTCCTTTCGTCGGCGCAGAACAACCGGGATCACCGCAAGATCCTCGCCATTGACGGCACTGTTGCCTTCACGGGCGGCATTAACATTGCGGATGAATACATCAACTGCAAGCGCCGTTTCGGGCATTGGAAGGACGGCGGTATGATGTGCCGGGGCGAAGCTGCCTGGAGCTTTACCGTGATGTTTTTGCAGCTCTGGGATCTGGAGCATCCGGGTGCCGAGGTCGAGCCGTACCGCCCGACAAGCTATCTGCCCATGAGCAGCGACGGCTTTATCCAGCCCTACAGCGACTCTCCGACCGATGAGGAATACGTCGGCAAATGTGTCTATCTCGACATTGTGAACCATGCCAGACGCTACGTCAACATCATGACCCCCTACCTCATTCTCGATCACGAGATGATTACAGCGCTGGGACTTGCGGCGAAGCGTGGTGTGGATGTGCGCATCATGATGCCGCACGTCCCGGATAAATGGTATGCCTACGAGACCGCCCGGAGCTACTACCCGGAGCTGCTCGAACAGCACGTCCGGATCTTCGAGTACGAACCAGGATTTGTCCATGCCAAGAATTTCACGGCGGACGACGAGATCAGCGTGGTCGGCACGATCAATATGGATTACCGGAGTCTGTATCTGCATTTTGAATGTGCAGCCATTTTTTACGGCTGTTCGACCGTCCGTCAGGTGCGGCAGGATTTTGAACGCAGCCTTGAACGGTGCGTGGAGATCACCCTCGCCGACTGCAGCAGCAGACCGCTGTTCAAGCGTATGGTCGGCTGGGTACTCCGGATGTTTGCGCCGCTGTTATAATTTGACCAACCGCTGCATATGCAGCTTGGAAACGGGAGCAAAGGTTCCCGGATAGATCAAAAAAATGTAAGGAGAATCAATTATGAGTGAATGTACACATGATTGCAGCACCTGCGGCAGCAGTTGTTCCGAGAGAACCGCACCGCAGAGTCTGCTTGAAAAGCCGAACGATCTGAGCAAGATCGGCAAGGTCATCGGTATCGTCAGCGGTAAGGGCGGCGTCGGAAAGTCCCTCGTTGCGTCCATGCTGGCGGTCGGCGTGCAGAGAGCCGGCGCACACGCAGCCATCCTCGACGCCGATATCACAGGCCCCTCCATCCCGAAGGCATTCGGCATCAAGGGCAAGGTGCTCGGCAATGAGCTGGGCATGATTCCGGCACGTTCCAAGTTCGGTACGGATATCATGTCCGTTAATCTGATGCTTGAAAACGATACCGATCCGGTTGTCTGGAGAGGTCCCGTTATTGCTGGTGTTGTCAAGCAGTTCTGGACGGACGTGATCTGGGATGACGTCAACTATATGTTTGTGGATATGCCGCCCGGAACCGGTGATGTGCCGCTGACGGTCTTCCAGAGCATCCCGGTGGACGGCATCATCATCGTGACCTCGCCCCAGGAGCTGGTCTCCATGATCGTCCAGAAGGCGGTCAAGATGGCACAGATGATGAACATCCCGGTGCTCGGCATCGTGGAGAACATGAGCTATGCCGTATGTCCTGACTGCGGCAAGAAGATCATGGTCTACGGCGAGAGCCATACTGCCGAGATTGCCAAGGAATACGGCATCCCGCTGCTCGCACAGATCCCGTTCGATCCGGCACTCGCAAAATGCGTGGATATGGGCGTGATCGAGCTGCATGAGTCCGATGCGATGGATGCTGCGGTGGCGCAGATCATGGGAGAGTAAACGTTTAGCCGACTGTATCCTGCCGGATATGGTCGGCTAAATTATATGTGAGAGCTGGAGTGTCACAAAAAGTTTACAATTTTGTAAGAACGCACAAATCAATTGTTGGAAAAATAATGCCGATATATAGCCGTTACTGTTTTCGTTCGCAAATCGTTCAAAAAAGATTGCCAAAAACCCCTTGCAATCTTCGTAAATTTGTAGTATGATAGATAATGTATTGGTATGGGTCAGGAGGTATCGTATGAAGCTGATTTCAATCATTGTACCATGCTATAACGAAGAAGATGTGCTCCCGATGTTCTACGAGGAGATCCAGAAGGTCATGGACCAGATGAAGGAGGAGCATGAAGAGCTGACCTTTGAGCTTTTGTTTATCGACGACGGCTCGAAGGACAAGACCCTTCAGATCCTGCGCAAGATGTCTCTCCAGGATTCCAGGGTGCGCTACATCTCGTTCTCCCGCAACTTTGGCAAGGAGGCTGGAATGTACGCAGGTCTGGAGAATTCCAAGGGTGACTTTGTGGTCGTCATGGACGCCGATCTCCAGCATCCCCCGGCATTTCTTCCCAAGATGTACAATTTCGTCAAGGATGGGGAATACGACTGTGCTACCACACGCCGTGTCAGCCGTGAGGGCGAATCCAAGATCCGCTCGGCATTTGCAAGGCTGTTCTACAAGATCATGAACAAGATCTCACAGACAGAAATCGTGGACGGCGCACAGGATTTTCGCTTTATGTCACGCCAGATGGTCAATGCGATCCTCGATATGCACGAGTACAATCGCTTCTCCAAGGGCATTTTCAGTTGGGTCGGGTTCAAGACCCGCTATATCGAATATGAGAACGTGGAGCGCCCTGCCGGCACGTCTTCGTGGTCGTTCTGGGGACTGTTCAAGTATTCGCTCGAAGGCATCTTTGCCTTTTCCACCGCACCGCTTGCCATCTCGGCAGTTCTGGGCGCTCTGATTTGCGCACTGGCTTTGATCCTGTTGATCTTCTTCATCATCAAGGCTTGCGTCGTGGACGAGCCGGATCTGCGGTTCCTGGCGGCAATGTGCATCATGAGCCTGCTTGCCGGACTCCAGCTTTTCAGCGTCGGCATCCTCGGTCAGTACTTGTCCAGAACCTATCTGGAGGTCAAGCACCGTCCGATCTACCTGATGCGTGAGAATGAGGAGATCTACCGTTCCCGCCGTGAGGAGGAGGATGAGTGAGCAACCGGGCAAAGTTCATGCTGTCCGTCCTGTTTATCGTGGCGATCATCCTGTGTGTGGGCTTAACGAGGTTTTACTTCGATGTGACAAAGAACACCGTTGATGCCGGTCAGGATGACAAGGTGGAGAGCATTGTCCGCAGCTATGGCGATCTGAACGTGTTCCGGAATGCAAACGGATACTGCGGTGTGATCGCTGCGGACGGCACGGTACTGATCGAACCGGAATGGAACGAGGTGCTCGATGTCACACCCGATGTCGTGATCGTTTCCAGCAAGGTGCAGGACGAGGTGCTCATTGGCGGACTGGATTATGACGAGAACATCGTCATTCCGTTCGTCTACACGTCGATCGAGCCGCTGGGTGACTCCTATCTCGCTGCTAATGTGGCAGAGGACTACACGGTGATCGTGTATGACAAGTCGTACCAGATGCTCTTTACATCGGCGTATGATGCCGTTTCCTGTGAGGATAACGTGCTGACGCTTGTCTCAGACGGCAGCGAGTTCCGCTACCAGGATACGGACGGCAGAATGTCACTGATCTCCGCAAAGATCGTCAGCCCCGTCGGAAGCCAGGATCTTCTCTGGCGTGTGTCCAATCAGGTCTATCTTTCGGATCTGACAGAAAATGACCTCCGGCGGATCAGCCGCAGCCTGAGTGCTTATATGTCTATGCTCATTGTGGACGATTTTGCAGGACTTTCTGACATCACGGATGCCGACTTCATTCCGGCACTGACACGCCCCGGCACCATGCCCCGTGCAAAGGTGGACAAGGTCAGCGGTTTTTCCCTGACGAAGAAGAATACCGAGATCTACGAGCTCGCATTCACTGCCGCCTATCATCAGCCGGGTGAAAAGAATGCGACCCAGTCGGTGCAGGTACACCTGCAATTCCGGCGTGGCGCAGAAAACAGAATGCTTCTTACATCAGCAAATCTGGACTTCCGTGCAGCGGAAACAGAAGCTGATGAGGAATAGATCAAGCATATCCGCAGCACAGGTGAGCCGTGCAGCCCTCTGCGGATCCCATCGACAGCGCACGGAGAAATGAGGCGACTTTTATGGCAAAAAAAGTGGCAGTCATCATGGGAAGCGACAGCGACTTTCCGGTTGTGAAGGCAGCCGTTGAGAAGCTCAAGTCCTTCGGTGTCCCGTATGAGGTACGTGTCATGTCTGCACACCGTACACCGGATGCCGCTGCGGAATTCTCGAAGAATGCGGCAGCAAATGGCTTTGGTGTTATCATTGCGGCGGCTGGTATGGCAGCGCATCTCGGCGGCGTACTGGCAGCGCATACCACACTTCCGGTCATCGGAATCCCGATCAAGTCGGCAGCACTCGATGGCATGGACGCTCTGCTGGCAACTGTGCAGATGCCGCCGGGTGTTCCGGTCGCAACTGTCGGCATCAATGCCGCTGCAAATGCAGGTGTATTGGCTGTGCAGATGCTGGCTCTCTCGGATCCGGCGCTGGCACAGGCACTGGAGAAGATGAAGCAGGATATGGCTGAGGGCGTTGCCAAGAAGGACAAGGCTCTGCAGGAACAGGTAAATTCCCTTTGATTTTGAGGATAAGATCATAAGGGCAATATACAGGGATGATTCATCCCACACAATTGATGGAGGTAAACTGAAATGGCAAATGTAGTGAAGGGCGAGCAGCTGTACGAGGGTAAGGCAAAGAAGGTTTTTGCAACCAATGATCCGAACCTCGTCATCGTTGATTACAAGGATGATGCAACTGCATTCAACGGCGAGAAGAAGGGCACGATCACAGGCAAGGGCGTTATCAATAACAAGATGACCAACTATATGTTCAGCCTGCTCGAAAAGGAAGGCGTTCCGACCCACCTGGTAGAGGAGATCTCCGACCGTGAGACCATCGTCAAGAAGGTATCCATCGTACCGCTTGAGGTTATCATCCGTAACGTAGCAGCAGGCTCTTTCTCCAAGAGAATGGGCGTTGAGGAAGGTAAGGCACTCCTGACTCCGATCCTGGAGTTCAGCTACAAGAACGATGATCTGGGCGATCCGTTCATCAATGATTACTATGCACTGGCACTGGGTCTGGCTACCAAGGAAGAGCTGGATACCATCGCTAAGTATGCTTTCAAGGTCAACGAGTTTATGGTTGGCTTCTTCAAGAAGCTGAACATCGACCTGATCGATTTCAAGATCGAGTTTGGTAAGACCGCAGACGGTCAGATCATCCTGGCAGATGAGATCTCCCCGGATACCTGCCGTTTCTGGGACAGCACCACACACGAGAAGCTCGACAAGGATCGCTTCCGCAGAGATCTTGGCAATGTCGAGGAGGCATACCAGGAGATCATGAAGCG
>CACXGK010000083.1 GCA_902767115.1 uncultured Ruminococcus sp. | reverse complement strand
TTCCTCGCCGGTGAGCCGGAGCCCGTCATCCCGAACAATCAGCAGGGCGGAGTCGTTCCGGGACAGCAGCGCCAGAATAACCCCCAGGGTCGTCCACGCAGCAATTCACAGCAGAATCGACGAAATCGTTCCAATAATCAGGCGGTTCAGGAGCTTTTCGATATGCTGGACAGAAATGACCAGAACCCGCCTCCGCCAAGACACTGATCCCGGATACACCTCGGGTACTGGCAGACCGCCAGTACCCGGAGGTGTCGTGTTGCATATCAAATGAAATGAGGAGAGGAAGCAAGCTATGAGACTGATCCCCGGAAAAACTAAGGTCAAAATTGAATTATTCCGTGGTGTCACGATCGGTGATGTCGTAGTCGCTCTGATTGCGATCGTCCTGATACTCATGGTGCTTCTTTCCACCTTTCCGGGGCGGTTGTATATCATCATCGGACTGGCGACGGTCGGCGGCTTTTTGCTCGTCCGTGTCGATAAGCGTCCGAACTACATGGTCGCACTGAGCGTTCTGCGCTATCTTGCGATCCCCAGATATTTCCGCCGAACCTATACCGACAAGCATCTGCTTGCCATGCACGAGGAGAAGCAGCCCGGCGAACAGTGGGACCAGTTCTTTGAACAGGATGATGAAGCCCACCGCCGTACCACCATTGCGGACCTTCTGGAAAAGAAGAAAGCCAGCAAGCAGGAGGAGGAACTCCTCGAAAGCAAGGAGCTTTCCGATACAGAAAAGAACGCTCTCTGGCGTGAAAAGCAGGAGAGAGAGAAGAAAGCGGCTGCTGCAAAAAAACACCTGAAAGAAGAAAAAAAGGAAGCTTCCAGAAAGGAACACGGCATGGAGGAGCTCATGCCCTTCACCGGTATTTCTGACGGCTTCATTGAATATGGCGGCAAGTACTATGGCACGATCATTGAGATCGATCCGGTCGAATTCCGGTTCTTCAGCCAGTTCCGCCGTGACGCAGCGATCGAGAACTGCTTTGGTAAGATCCTGCGTGCGCTGCGTATGGAATATGCCGCAAATATCGTCAAGATCGAACGTCCTATTCTCTACAACAGCTACCTCGACAAGGAGTACGACAAGCTCGAAGACCTGCGCAGTTCCTACGAAAAGGGTCTGCTGTCCGAGGAGGAGCTCAAGGCTCGTGTCGAGATCCAGTATGACCGCATCAACGAGATCCGAAAGCTTTGCGATGAGGAGAAGGTCATTCAGCCGTTCTACTACCTGGCGCTGTTCAACATCGACAAGCATCAGCTTTTGGTCGAGACCGAGAATGCACTGACGGCTCTTCAGCAGGGCGAGCTGGTCGTGCGCCGTCTGGAGCGTGACAGAGATCTTGCGATTTTCCTGAAATACTCCAACCACCTCGATTTCGATGAGTGGGAGGTCGATAAGCTCGACCCCAAGGATTACGTTGCCTGGGCAATGCCGGAGAGCGTGTCCTTTACCTCCCGTACTGCGGTCGTGGATCGGATCGTCGCACATCAGATGCGTGTCGTGAATTACCCGTCGATCGTCGGCGATGCATGGCTCGCAGGCGTGATGTCCATCCCGTCCACCAAGGTCGTCGTCAAGGTGACACCGATGGAGCGCACCAAGGCGATCCGTTCGATCGACCGTTCGCTCCAGGAGCTGCGTGGTCAGCTCAATGAGACCGGCATCGACTCCAAGATGATCGAGCTCGAAACCCATATCGAGACCCTCAGCCGCCTGCTCGTCACCCTCCAGCAGGATAACGAAATGCTGCTTTCGGTCAACATCTACATCACCATGTACGATGTCATTCGCACCGCAGAGCAGGATCGTGAGGCGGTGGAGCATACCTCTCTGCCTGTCATTGCGGACATGAAAAAGACCGTCCGCCGTGCATGGTCGGAGGCTGGTATCCGGCTCAATGGCATGGATTTCTCGCAGATCGACTGCTTTATCGGTTCGCAGATCTCCGGCTATGACCCCCTCTACAAGGACGGCCACGGCATCCCGTCCAATACCGTTGCGGCAATGTATCCCTGGATCTACGCCCGTGTTTCGGACGAGGGCGGTATCCGGCTCGGCAGCAATGACGGCGTGCCGGTGTTTATTGACTTTTTCCGCAGAGATTCCGAGCGTGTTAATTCTAACATGGTCATCATCGGTAAGTCCGGTTCCGGTAAGTCCTACGGCACCAAGTCCATCCTGACCAATATGGCGTCCGAGGATGCCAAGATCTTTATCCTTGACCCGGAGAATGAGTACACCGACCTTGCCCACAATCTCCACGGCAAGATCATCAATGTCGGCAATGCGACCTACGGACGGCTTAATCCGTTCCATATCATCACCGCACTCGACGACGATGAGTCCGAGGGCAGCGGCAGCGGTAACAGCTTTTCCACACACCTGCAGTTCCTGGAGGAATTCTTCCGCCAGATTCTGCCGGATGTCGAGAAGGATGCGCTCGAATACCTCAATTCTCTGGTGGAGCGTCTGTATACCAACTTCAACATCACCACCGAGACCGACCTGTCGAAGCTCCGTCCGGAGGACTACCCGATCTTCGACGATCTGTATGACCTGGTGCTGGAGGACTTCCAGCGTACCAATAATACCTACCTGCGCACCATGCTGCAATCGCTGATGAACTACGTTTCCAAGTTCGCAACGGGCGGCAGAAATGCGACCATCTGGAATGGTCCCTCGACCATTACTACCGATGAGAACTTCACGGTCTTCAACTTCCAGTCCCTCCTTGCCAACCGCAACTCGACCATCGCCAATGCGCAGATGCTTCTGGTGCTCAAGTACGTGGACAACGAGATCATCAAGAACCGTGATTACAACACCAAGTACGGTCTGCACCGCAAGATCGTGGTCGTGATCGATGAGGCACACGTTTTCATCGATACCAAGTTCCCGATCGCACTGGACTTCATGTTCCAGCTTGCAAAGCGTATCCGTAAGTACAACGGTATGCAGATCGTCATTACCCAGAATATCAAGGACTTTGTCGGCATCGAGGAGATCGCCAGAAAATCCACTGCGATCATCAATGCCTGCCAGTACAGCTTTATTTTCGGTCTGGCGCCGAACGATATGGATGACCTGTGCAAGCTTTATGAGAAGGCAGGCGGCATCAACCCCGTCGAGCAGGATCAGATCGTGACCGCACCCCGTGGTCATGCGTTTACCGTGATGAGCGCCAAGAGCCGTACTTCCTTCAAGATCGAAGTGCCCCAGCCGCTGGTCGATATGTTCGAGCAGCAGGAGTACCAGACCCACTACTTCAATGGTGAGGAGGGTGCGCAGAACTGGGAGGACTTCGTGGCAGAGAGCCGTGAGGAGCACAACCTCAACCTCAGCGACCGCATGATCGAACGGCAGTACGAGGCGGAGGACGACGACGATTCCGGCGTCAACTTCAGCTTCAGCGAGATCGGTGCGGACGAGGCGGATGCACTCGAAACTGCACATCGCAGAAACGACGATTTCGAGACACTGCTCAGCATCGAGGAGGAACCTCAGCCCGAACCCCAGCCGGCTCCCTCTCCCGCTGTGCAGCCGACTCCGATGGTACAGCCGGCGTTCGATATTTCGTCGCTGCTCAATACCATCCGTCAGGAAGTCAAGCGGGAAATGGACGTCCAGCAGCAGCTCCAGGGTCTTGCACCGCAGCGCTCTGCGGCAGGCTTTGGGGGCAGTTCCGATTTCTCCGACCTGCTTTCCGGCAATCAGGATTCTGCCGGCGAGACCGATTACGGCAACCTGCTTGAAGAATCCTTGCGTTCCGGCGAGACCGATACGGACTTTGGCAGCCTGCTTGAAGATACCCTGCAATCCGGCGAGAGCGATACCGATTACGGCAGTCTGCTTGAAGATTCCCTTCGTTCCGGCGAGGGCGATACCGACTTTGGCAGCCTGCTCGAAGATTCCCTGCAATCCGGCGAGAGCGATACCGACTTTGGCAGTCTGCTTGAAGACTCCCTGCGATCCGACGACGAGAGCGATACCGACTTTGGCAGTCTGCTAGCTAACAGCCTGTCGGATATTACTGGCGGCGATACGACCGAGGACGACAGCGATGAGGACGATTCCGGTCTGGACAGCCTGTTTAGCGGGCGCAAGCTCCAGTATGTGGATCGGGATGATGAGGATACGTCCGAAGGCGGCTTTGATCTCGGCGGCAGCAATGACGATTCCGATGAGGATTCCGGCTTCAAGCCGAAATTCGATATCATGGCACTGCTCGATGAGCAGCTTGACAGCTACAGCGAGATGACGCTGAGCGAACGTATGGATGAGATCGAAGTGGATACCATGGAGATCTCGCTTGACGAACTGGCAGCCTATATTAAAGAGAACAGAAAGAAGAGAGGAGCCTGATTATGGATATCAAACTGGTGGACAGAGGAACTGAGGGTGAGCTGATCCTTTCCGGACGGCTCGATACCAAGAATGCAGATGAGGTCTGCAAGGTGTTCTTGCAGGTGGCAGACAGATTCCGGGATGTGAACCTGAATCTGCGTGATCTCAAGTATATTTCCAGCGCAGGTCTTCGTGCGCTCAAGAAGCTCTATATGAAGGTGAGAGGCAATGGCGGCGTCCTCGCTGTCAGCAACCCGGCACCGTATGTGGAGGAAGTACTCGAAATGACCGGTTTTGCGGAGATGTTTGAGAGACGATGAAAAACATGATGAGGCATAGGAAAAGTGCCTGGATGCGTTTTGTGACCTTGCTTGTAACAGCGGCAATGAGTCCGACGCTTCTGCTGGCACCCGGCGTTTCTGCGGAGGAGCTTGGGGAAACAACGGAACCGACACTTTTTACCGAGCAGACGGAGTATACCTATAACCCCGAAGAAACCACAGAGCCGCCTGTCGTGCCGAATACCACCGGCGTTACGGTATATGACAGCTCCGGCAAAGCGGTGGACGGCGTTGCTGCCAAGGCGGATGACCCGTGGGCTGAGCAAACGGTCGTTGGCATGGATCAGCCGACCCTGCAAGCCCTGACCAAGGAGGATTTTGCCAAGCACTCGGCATATGTGGTGTCCGGCAACGAGAACCTGTATACCCTGACCGCTTCCACGGGCATTTCCCCCGGCAGTACGGTTGAGTATTTCGCCATCCGCTATATCGACAACAGCAATGCACCGCAGACGAAGTATCTCTTTCCGAAGGTACACTCCCTGACAGCGACCAATGCGTATGTCAAAGGCGCTTTAGGCGATATCAGTGCGCAGCAGGGAAGCAGCCAACAGGATAACAATACGGTCAAGGTGAGAACCCTGGTTCTCAGAGGTACTGTCCTGAAAGAGTTTAGCTACGGTGGCACTTCCTACCAGACCGGCGATGCCTTCAATTACACCCTGGAGGAGCAGCCGGGAGAAGCGGCTGCGTATGACCGTACCATGAATGAGCTTATGCAGCTTTCACAGGATGGTTACATCAGCCTTTCGACAGCAGACGAGGGCGAAACAGAAGTTCCCGTTAAAACAACGTCGGGAGGAGCCGATCTTACAAGCGGTAAAAAGCACTCGACCCTCAAAGAACTCGGCTATTCGATCAATGAGGACACGGTGACCACAACACCGCTGGCTGCCTGGTCGGTCGATGAATACTTCTTCAAGACCGAAAAGCCGATCACCAGTGTCACAGGCATTGAGGTGTTCATGTCCGACGGAAGCTGGACGGTGCAGGGTCTGAGCATCAGCAAGGTCAAGTCCATCAGCGGCTACGGAGAGTACGGCTACTATTCCGGCAAGTACTTCCTCGGTCTTGAAAAGGAGACCGTCTGCAACCTGAAAAGCAAGAAAAGCGGTACACTGACCCTCCCCGCCAACGGCGATACGCTCATCAATATCGGCGGTGCGGAGTCACAGTATTTCTCACTGGAAACGCCGAAATCCTCGCAGAACAGCAGCGATCCGTTCCTCGATCAGGTGTCCTTCCGTATTGACATTGCGGATGACCTCAATGCGGGTCTGGAGTCCCTGCTCCGCACGGAGTCGGGCGGCTGGCTGAGCGGCGGCGATTTTGCGGAGGATCTCGCATTGGAGATCGAGTACCGTGATAAGAATAACTGGACACGAAATGTCACGATGCCGGTGCTGTTGTCCGTGATCGGACAGTCCATGACGCTGGGTGACTCGGTACATACGATAGGAATTGCGCAAAGAGGCGATACACTGGGCTTTACGGCAACACTGCCGGAGTATTCCAGCATGATCTCCTGCAAGCTCCATGTCGGCAAGGATGCCAGAACCATTCTGGAGAAAAACTGCGGTCTGACCGGCGGCAGCGCTGAGGTGCAGAACAATCTCGATAATGATTATATCTCCATTGCCGGCATTTCCGTGTATGACGGCACCTGCCGTTTGTCCAACTATGAGCAAGGACAGGATGCGATCACCGGCGAAATGCTGGATAGCTACAGCTACGGCGTGAACTTCCAGTCAAAGAATCCGGCACTGTATTACACCACGATGATGGAGACCGGTATGCGTATCAATGCCGGTACTTCGATGGATGTGGAGCTGACCAGGTATAAGGATGGCGATCCGCTGATCGCTACCGGCGTGAAGGGCAATTTCCTTGTCCGCATCCGCACAGACGATATCAAGGGCGCCGGAACGGACGGCAGTATGCGTGTCCGCCTGACGTACACCAACTATGACGGCGATGAGCATACCACTGATTACTACCATGTCAAGAACGAAGTCATGGAGTTCATGGGCTACTGGCCGACTGTCAAAAACCGGGAGGACAACTATGGCTACCTCTACGGCGCAAGCCCCGGTAAATATGTGGAATTCCCCGTAGAGCTGGGCGATGCGGCTTCCGTTACCAATGTGGAGCTGGCGCTCGATCAGTTCTCGGATGACCTCCAGATCAGCGGTGTGTCCGTGTCCGTCCTGGACAAGATCGGCAAGCGCCGCATTTATGAAAAGCATACCGAAACTGAGAACGGTGCTTCCAATTTTATGATCGTGCGTACACTCGATCACACGGTCATCCCACCCTTCCCGCTGAGTGTCAACCTACATTTTGCACCGGGTGAGACCTACAGCCTGTCTACCGGCATGGGTACGACCGTACCGACCAGTGATATCGATTACAACTCGATGCGGTACTCCATGACCTATGAGCAGACCAAGAAGGATCTGGGCTTTATCCGTTCCAAGCTGATCTATGACGTGACCGTCAAGGTCGCAGATGACCCGGATGCCAACAGCATCAACGGCGACTCTGGTTCCAAGAACCATTTCTACTTCCAGCTCCTGTTCAAGAACGGCACCAGCGGTGTTGTGCTTGCCAACCAGCAGCTCTCTGCCGACGGCTTCCGTGCAGGCAAGGAGGAAGTGTTCGCCATCAAGATCAACCGGGATTACAGCGATGTGACAGCAATTCGTGTCATTCCGGAGGATACCGTAGAGGACAGTGATGTATTCGATAAGCTCAACATCGAAAAGATCACCGTTACCGAACGTACCAACGGCGGTGCTGCGATGCAGTATGTTTTCAACAACATTGGCTGGATCGGCATCGATTATCACGATAAGGCACAGGACGGCTCCGTCATGGGACGTGAGGGCAGAAGCCTCAGCGAGGTTGCGTGCCTCTACAGAGTGTCCTATCAGCAGAAGGTCGTGAACCTCCTCTGCGAGATCGTGGCTCGTCCGTGGGATGTCAACTACTTCAAGTTCGCAGGCAGCGTGCAGGCTGAGCTGACGTATATCGATATGGACGATCAGCCGCAGACCATCGGCTTCGATGTGGTTTCCCGAATGTATGAATACGCAAAGCGCATACCGCTGTCCTATGAAGCAAGGACGGACGGTTCCGACCAGAACGTTGTCAACAGTATGGGCGCTGTTTCGGATCCGGAGACCATGCTCCGTCCGAACCACGTTGACCGCTTTATCCTGCCGCCTCTGGCGAATGCGAAAACGCTCAAGAGCATCACGTTCTACGTGACCAACCGCAGCCACGGCACAGCAGAATGGGTCATCGGCGGTCTGTCGATCTCCCGTATCATTTCCGACAGCGGCGTTGTGTCCATCATCCAGAGCGGTACCTCCGACAGCGAGTACTATCGTTCAATGGATGTGGCTGAGCAGTGCCGGATGAAGACGGAGGACAACGGCTTTAAGGAAAACGACATCACGATCAACCTCCCGACCGGCAACGAGGTCGCACAGACCATCGAGCTGACCGGTGAATCGATCGCATGGTCGGATAATTCCTCCTGGACATCCGCTGTTTCCAGAACGCCTGATTCCACAAACGATACACTGAATGTGTATGTTTACCCGATCGCAAATTCCAGAAATATCGACGGTGTGACCGTCAGCGCTGCATTCCAGTATGCTTGCGATTACTCCAAGGTAATGCAGGTCAAGCAGAACGAACTGAATATATGGGGCAGCGGAACCAAGAATGCCATGTTCTATTACACCGGTATCCCGGCGGCTGGTATGTCAGGTCTGAATTACCTCGGTCTGTCGTGCCGCAACTCCCGCATTGTCTTTGACCGGGCACTGGTACAGCAGGTTCGTGACGGCGTGATCGTGGCAACGTATGACGTGCCGCTCAACAGCTCCTCCGCAGTATTGGGACTTCGTGCGACACCGAATGGTTCGACCAGGATCTTTGACAAGACCAAGCAGACCATGCTCCTGTCCTTCGGTGAGGCAACAGAGGAAATGTCCCTGTTCGGTCCGGGTGAGAGCTTCACGAATGTCAACGATATTGCGATCAGCTTTGACTATAAGTCCTCTCTGAACGACGGCTTGTCACAGGCTCGCAGTCCGGTTTACCATTCCCCGTATGTATACCTGACAGATGTCGGTATCAATAAGATCAGCCCCGGCATGATGGCGGAGATCCCGTTTGATGTGCCGTATGTGGCAGAGATCACCGGCTATAATATCGTTTCGTTCGGCAATATCACTGCCAACGTCAACGGCGCAGTCATGTACAACTACTCCTACTCCGACAAGACGACAGACGAAACGACCGGCGTTTCGACCACCGTCGGCGATACCCGCATCGGTGCGTACAGCATGAAGGATTCCTATGTGCTCAATAACCAGATCACACCGCACGCATCGTCCTGGGATGACATCAAGGGTGCGTCCGGCGCACTGACACCGATCGATCTGACGATCAAGACGGCGGATGCGGACGATGCGGTAGAATCCGGTATCGAGGTTCCGGTAACGATCACCTTCAACTACATCAACCACAGCAAGTCGAATGTTGCTCTGCCGTTTAGGAACAGCCAGACCTACATCCAGTATGTGATGCTGCCTGATACGGAAACACAGACTTACGTCCGTTCCGAGGACAAGCGGTTTGCAACTGGCAGCGAGGCACATCTGCGGATGTTCCTGCCGGATTGCCAGGAGCTGTATAACATCGAGATCCAGCCGGTTGATCCGGATGGAACTGCAACCTGGAAGATCGGTGAGATCGCATGGTCGATGGATTACGGCACCGCACCGCAGACCCGCAAGGTGGACAGGGTATTCGACAGCGAAGGCGGAAAGATCTCCGTCCGGAATGTCAAGATGACCAGTGATGTGTATAACGACGGCACCTACGAGGGCTTTGTCACCATGAATACGCCTAAGGGCATCATGGTAGAAGGCGGCAAGACCGTGGGCATTCGTGTCAGGATCGAAAACGGCGAGGGCTTTGACTGCAAGGCGGAATATATCGTAAATGATCTGCCGACTGACGTCACCAAGAAGCTTTGCGTTGTATCGGGCGATACGATCAGCTTCACGCCGCTGACGAATGAATCGACTGTACCGGAGGTCTACACACTGACGATCTCGTCCGAGGATAACCCGGCGGTCCAGAACGTCATCAACATCACCGTGCCTGCCAAGAATGCAGCTTCCAATTCGGGACAGAATATCTTTATCTTCCCCGGTGACAGCACAGGCACTACGGCACAATCCACCACCCAATCCACTACGGAGGCTCCGACCTCCGGCGGAACGACCCAGAGTTCGACTGGCGAATAGTAGGAAAAGAGTATGAAGAATTTCATCCAGAACATTAAAAAACACTGGATCATTGCATTGATCTGTGCGGCGGTGTTTATCATCGCCGTCACAGTGGCAGTGATCATATCAAAATCTGGCGGCGCAACGGGCGGCAACAGCCAGACCACAGAGCGAACAGCGTATTTCGAGGACAGTGATTATCCTGTGATCGTTACCGAGAAGCAGGGAACCGTTTTCTTCGAGCTGGACGGCTCCAAGACCGCAGACCTGACCTGGGAGACCATGTTCTCCGACCCGGATATCGCATCCCTCGGCGAAAATGCCAAGGAACGCTCCGGCAAGCTCAAGGCAGTCGTGCTGCCCAAGAATTCCGGCTATACGATCGTGACCTTCACACGCAGCGGCGAGATCTCCGGTGTCAGATATGACGCCGCCAAGATCAGCGCTGAGCTTTATGTGACTTCCGATGCGGACGGTGTCCTGACCATGCGCTGCTCGAATGTGTACCAGGCTCTTGACACCGCCGGTGCAGCCGATTCCAGTACACCCTATATCTTCGATGGCAATACTGTCCTGCTCCCCAACGGCGGCGACTGGACACTGACCTACCGCAAGCCCGATGATCTGACGATGGATGAGTACTACATCGAGGAAGGGCAGAATGCGGACGGCATCCGGATGTTTACGGTGTATCCCAATCAGACAGTGGAAGCCACACGAGATCCGGCAGACCTCGCAGAAGGCGATATGCCGCCGGACGATGAGGAAACGCAAGCCGCTGAACAGCCGGAACAGAAAACCGGTCTGATCCTCAGAAGTGAGTCCCTCGGCATCGAGCAGCAGCTCGAATGCTACCCGAATGATGCCTTTGGCTACAGCCTGCGTCAGGTGGAGGGGTCTCATGAGAAATAAGTTTGACGAGCCGGCACCTTCGGAGGCGCAGATGGAGGAATCCGAAGCGCTTGACGACCAGGTGCAGGCGGATGAGGAGGATCCGGATGCAGAGCAGGAAAGGATCCTGCAAACCTGGCAGAAAGCCCACGTCAAGGAACTGCGCAGCATCTTGCTCGGCAATATCGTGCAGTATAAAGATGACCTGTACGTTGCCGGCAGCGCTATGTGGCGGTCACGGTTCGGATTTGGCGACGGTGCGCTGGAAACGCTGTTTTTCGGACTGACAGAGCGCTGGCTTCCCTATACCACGACCTTGCGCAATCACACCAAGGCGCTCTACCACGTCACCAAGCAGATCATGCCCAAGATCGGTATGCCGCTGCTCTTGCAGACGGTGCCCGGTACAGCGGCGGTCTATATGAAAAGCCCGTTCTTCCGACCGGTGATCCTGATGTTCGAGGACAAGGAAGTGATGGAGGGACACAAGGAATTGATCCTGCACGCCTACTGCGGCAGATCGCTGCTGAGTGGTATTTCCATCCGCCGTGCGATCGCCCGGTTCAATGCCGAGCTGCCAAAGCAGATCTTCCCGACACAAATGTAGCGTTTGGCTGCCGTTTGCAAAGGCGCTGCCGCAGGATTTCCTGCGGTACGGATGAAACCCGATAGACGGTACAGAGATTTCTGTGCCGTCTTTTTATTTAGAGCCGTAAATAATAATAATTCCCGGCAACGGGAGTTTACGTGAATCATAGGAGGTTATCTATGGAAACACTTCGTATCATGGCAAAGCTGGACAATCTGGACAATGTTACCGAATTTGTGGAGGAGCAGCTTGAGCCGATGGATATCCCGATCAAGACCCAGATGCAGATCAATCTGGCAGTCGAGGAGATCTTTGTCAACATTGCGCACTATGCCTATGCGCCGGAGGACGGCATGGCAGAGATCGAGGTCGAGCTGAACAATGACCCCCGTGTCATCATCACGTTCATCGACAATGGCAAGCCCTTTGACCCGCTGGAGAATGAGGATCCGGATATCACCAAAACCGCAGAGGATCGGAACATCGGCGGACTTGGCATTTTCATGGTCAAGAAAAGCATGGACAACGTGACCTACAAGTATGAGAACGGACAGAATATTTTACGCATTGAAAAGAAACTGGCTGGTGTTGCGCAATGAAAGAAGTATTTGGACTGAAGATAGGCGGCCTGCAGCACAAGATCATACAGCTCGTGCTGATCTTCCTTCTGGCGACGGTGTGTGTCTTTGCCATCAGTTCACTCATGGGAAGCCGGTCTCTCAAGGAAACAGTCGAGACTGCCCGTGTGGAGCAGGAGGACGCCATTGCCAATATCACAAGCTCCACAATGCAGGACGTCCTGCAAAACTCAATGGTCAAAACCACCGAAATGTCGGCGAAAATTGCAGATGATAACTTTGCACAGATCTCCGAGTACATCCAGATGATGCAAAGAATGGCGGTTGACCTCTTTTCCCATCCGGAGGAGCTGGAACCGCTTCCCGTGGGGCCGCCTGACCCGTCGTTGGAGGGGACGACCGCTTACTACTGCCTGTGCGAGGAGGGCGTGGACTACACGCAGTCGGAATACCTCCCGATCGCTGCCCACATGGGCGAGACCATGATCTCCCTGTATGACACCTCCCCGAAGATCGGCGGATTCTACATGGGACTTGCGGACGGCACGCATTTTGGCATCAATAACAAGTTTTCCAACAAGTACGACGAGGACGGCAACCTCATTCCGTTCCCTGTGCGGCAGCGCCCGTGGTATGTCGGTGCTGTCAAGAAGGGCGGTCTCTACTTTACCGGTCTGGAGGAGGATGCCTTCAACGGGGAGTACTACATCACCTGTTCGGCGCCGGTTTACGTTGGCGGCAAGCTCATCGGTGTGGTCGGTATCGACTTCAGTGCGCTCAATGCGGAGGAGGTCGGCGATTACACACAGGGCAACACCGAGGAAGGCTTTGGCTGCATCATCAATGAGCGTGGACAGGTCATTCTCGGTCCCAAGGACAACGGCATCTTCGAGATCAAGCCGAGCGATGAGGCAGAGGATCTGCGCAATTCCCAGAATCATGCACTTGCAGGCTTTGTGCGCTCCGCACTTTCCGGCAAGACCGGACTGACCTCCCTTGTAATCGACAACAAGGAATACTACGTGACCGGCGCCCCGATGGAAACTGTCGGCTGGGCTGCCATTTCCGTGGTCAGCAAGGAACGTGTCGAGCAGCCTGCCTCCTATATGCTGGAATCCTTCGATTCCATCAATCATGGCGCAACAGCGGTATTTGAGGAGAATCTGGCGCACCGTTCCCTGGTCACATGGCTCCTGATCTTTGCGATCCTGGTGCTGGGTGCGGGCATGGCTTTCTGGCAGTCCCGTGCGATCGTGCGTCCGGTCGAATCCATGACGCAGGAGATTATGATCGGTGCATCCACCGGCAAGCTCTTTGAAATGAAGCAGCTCTACCGCACCGGCGACGAGATCGAAACGCTGGCGCTTGCCTTTGACGACCTGTCCAAGAAAACCAAGGCGTATATCGAACAGCTCACCGTCATCACCAAGGAGAAGGAACGCATCAGCACCGAGCTGGAACTTGCTCGCAAGATCCAGGCGGATATGCTGCCGAATATTTTCCCGCCGTTCCCGGAACGCAAGGAATTTGATATCTATGCGAGCATGACCCCTGCCAAGGAGGTTGGCGGTGACTTCTACGACTTCTTCCTGATCGACGATGACCACCTGGGCGTGGTCATGGCGGACGTTTCCGGCAAGGGCGTTCCGGCAGCGCTGTTCATGATGATGTCGAAAATGCTCATCAACAATTTCGCCATGCTCGGTGGTTCGCCTGCCAAGGTGCTCGAAATGGCAAACGCCGTCATCTGCCAGAACAACGAGGAGGAGATGTTCGTAACGACCTGGTTCGGCGTGTACGAGATCTCCACCGGCAAGCTCACCGCAGCCAGCGCCGGTCACGAGTATCCCATCATCCGGAAAGCCGGCGGCGATTTCGAGGTGTACAAGGATATTCACGGCTTCGTGCTTGGAGGCATGGAGGGGCTGAAATACAAGGAATACGAGCTGCATTTCGAGAAGGGCGATATGCTGTTCCTCTACACGGACGGTCTGCCGGAGGCGACCAACGCTGCGGAGGATATGTATGAGCTCGATCGTGCTGTCAAAGCCCTTAACGCTAACAAGGACCGCAGTCTCCGGGAGCTGCTTGATGCAGTCAAGGCGGATGTGGATGCCTTTGTCGGCGATGCGGATCAGTTCGATGACCTGACGATGCTTGTGCTGAAAATCGAATGAGAAATTAGCCCTCTCCCGGACATGGGAGGGGGCTTTGTTTGATGTGTACAAGAATTGCGGATGGAATTTGTTAGAAATGTCCTGCATCCATTGGGCGGTTTTGGGGGTATTATAGGTAGAAGCATATTTTCGTATCAATTTCTATGAAATGAGGAAACCATAATGAAAGATCAGAAAAAGAAGGAAAACGCTCTGGAGGAGATCCTCCAGAAAAGTAACGTTCTGGAACGCCTTCCGATGGAGGCGATCTTTACACCGGATACCATGAACCGCCTGACCAAGGCGTTTGGCTATGACGATGAGGACGAGGAGGAGGAGGAAAAGCGCCGTGAGGCGGAACACCTGCGAAAGCTCCTCGTGATCTGGCTCCTTGCCAGAGAGCACTGGCAGCTTGAGGGCATCACGGAGATCTCCTATGAGCGGATGCGTGAGCTGAGCGAAAAGTTCGCTGAAGCGATCGAGGATACAAAGTCCCTTCCCGAAACGGCTGCACTGGAGGCGGCACAGGATATCGAGACCGTCCGGAAGGAGAAGCAGGATGCGCTCGAAAGCTGGATCACCGAGCTGGAGGAAGAAGCAATGGCGGCGATCAATCAGGAGATCGAGAATGCCGCTTCCTACTCGAACAAGGTCAGGGACGTGCTCGACCAGAATGAATGGCTCGGCATCCTGCAAAATGTGACCCCTGTGCGTCCGCTGGATCCGCAGCAGGAAAAGAGCGCCATTCAGGAGATCCAGCTTGGCGTGATCGGCGTGCTCACCGCCAGCTATTCCAACCTGCTCATCCGGAATAAGGACCATGTGTACGATGCTGAGCTTGCCCGCCAGAATTTTGACGGGAATGCGGAGCAGTTTGCGGCGTCCAGAGAGTTCAGCCAGATGGTCACCAGTATGCCCGGCAGGGATGCGTGGGAGAAGGCGATGAACCTGCGCAAGCTCGCAGAAGCAGGCGGCGGCGAGAACATCACCAACGAGTTCAAGCGCCTGCGTGACGCCAACCGCAAACAGCAAAAAACCGAAGCCGCTGCACAGCCGGAAAAAGCGAAGGAAATGGGACTTTCAAAATAGCCAATACAGTAAATATGTAATGAACGCCCCGAATATTACCAAAAGTAGTATTTGGGGCGAATTTTTGCCTATAAATTCTCTCGAATTTGTATAATGCGACAAAGATTTTGAATTTTTTTTGTAAGTGTTGAAAAAATAATCTGCATATTGTATAATATAGTAAGTGCGAAATACACAAATACGTGCAAATGAGGAGGTCGTGACAACTATGCGTCTGCATTTGAAAAAGCGAGTGCTGTCCGTTTTCCTTGCTTGTCTGCTGACAGCCGGCACAGGCGCTGCTCTGCCGACAAAGAGCGGTCAGGTGCCAGCCGTGACGATCTGTGCTGCGGCAGAGGATACCCTGCCCTATGTAGAGGGCAAAGCCGGTGCGCTATCCTATTACAAGTATGAGACATCCATTACCATCGTGGGCTGTGACCCGGAGGCGGAGACCGTTGACATTCCGGAGGAGATCGGCGGTGTTCCGGTCACGGCGATCGGAGATGAGGCATTCCGTGGGTGCAAGCTCACTGCGGTGACGCTCCCGGAAACGATGGTCACAATCGGATTCTGTGCCTTTATGGAGTGCGAGAATCTCCAGTCGGTCAAGATCCCCTCGATGGTCACACAGATCGACAACAGTGCCTTTGAAAAATGCACTTCCCTCGAAACGGTCGATATCAAGCCGGGGCTCATCCTCCTCGGCACGGAGGTCTTCAAGGACTCCGGTCTGCGCTCCATCACCATTCCGTCGACCGTCAGCTATTTTGGGTTTTCGATCTTTGACGGTACCCCCTGGTGGGAGGAGAAGATCGCTGCGGATCCGCTGGTGATCTTCAACGGTATCGTAGTGGACGGCAGAAATTGCAAGGGTGATGTGGTCATTCCGGAAGGCGTGGAGAGCATTTCCAGGTTTGCATTTGAGGAGAGCAAGCTCACATCCGTCAAATTCCCGGACAGTCTGACAGAGATCGGGGTTGAGGCATTCACCTTTTGCACTAATCTCCAAAGCATCGAGCTGCCGGAGAATCTGGAGGTCATCCCGACCGGGTGCTTTTCCTATACCGGATTGCGGTCGGTGAAGCTGCCGGACGGTCTGAAACGCATCGAGAATAACGGATTTATGGGCTGTTCAAACCTGACGGAGATCACCTTCCCGGAGAATCTGCTTGAGATCAAGGGCAATGCCTTTGAGGATACCCCGTGGCTGGAAGCCATGCGTGAGAAGGATCCGCTGGTCATTGTGAACGCCACCCTCATCGACGGCAAGACCGCCAAGGGCGATGTCGTGGTTCCGGATGATGTGAGATATATCTCGCCCGGTGCGTTCAGCTTGAATTACGACCTCACCTCGATCGTGATCCCGGCAGGCGTGTCGGAGATCTGGGAGGAGACCTTCTATTACTGCGAAAACCTCAAGCACGTTACGATCGGGGGAGCCTATTTCATCGGCTCCGATGCATTTAACGGGTGCTTCCATGTGGAGAGCTTCGAGCTCCCTGCATCGCTCATCCAGATCAACGACATGGCATTACACGGCTGGTCGGGACGTATCCCGATCACCTATCATGGCACCAAGTCCATGTGGAAGAAGGTCTACATCGGGGATGGCAATGTGTCCCTCAAGATCGCAGACATGACCTACGCACCGTATGGTGATGTGGATGCTGACGGGGAGCTGACCGTGAAGGATATCGTATGCCTGCACAAATGGATCCACAACCAGCCGAAAAACCAGATCAAGAATCCGGACGTCGTGGATATCAACCAGGACGGCACCTGGGATGTATTTGATCTGTCGCTTCTGAAGCAGGCGATCCTGAAAGGCTGATAGCCCAGGCAGCGCTTGCAGCTTGCAAGCCGAAACGGGCTGAATATAAATGGCTGCACAACAGCCAAATGAGTAGGAGATATGAGAGAATGAAAAAGAGATTGGCGTTTACGCTGGCACTGGCATTTGTGCTGTGTGGATGCAGCAAGGGCGCAGAGACTTCTGTGGCTGACCAGACAGCGGACACAACCGTGGCTCTGACAGAAACGACCGCAGCGGAAACCACCGAAGCTGACACCACCGAGGAGGAGACCACCGAAGCCGACACCACCGGGGCAGAGACAGAGAAGACTTCCTCCGGCTCCCTGACCGGCAGATATGCAGGCGATCCGCAGTCCAGAGCAACGCTCCAGATCGAGCAGCAGGACGACGGCACCTACTACTGCTATATCGAGTGGAGCTCGTCGGCGTTTGAGGTCGGAATGTGGGATTTCTCCGGTGCTTTTGATGAGGACAATGTACTGCATTACACCGACTGCGCAGAGTGGTCTGCAACGTATGATGAGAACGGCAAGCCCACCTATGCAGAGCCGACGTATGAGAACGGCACCGGTACCCTCACCGTGGACGGCGAGGATCTGATCTGGCTGGACGATACGTCCGAGAACGGCGAGGTTCGCTTTGTGAAGTTCTCTGACGAGATCCAGATGGAGGGTCGGGGCGATACCGAGGTTTCCGGCGATATCTACTTCGGAACCGGCGTGTATGCTGCACAGGAAAACCGTGTGGACAATATGTACTATTGCTTTTATGATACCGAGAGCGGAAAGATCCTTGACGTGGACGGCGAGACCGGTATCGGCTTTACCTGCGAGCAGAAGGACGATCAGGTGATCTTCCACAAGGGCAGCGCAGAGGAGAGCGAAGTCATGGAGATGGAGACAGACGAGAACGGCGAGATCTATGGCACGATCGACGGCGTGAAGTATCACTTCATTGTCGTAGAGGGCGCAGATCCCAATACCTTTGATCCGGCTGAACAATAATTGATTTAAGAAAGGATAGGATTGAGTATGAAACATCATAACAAGAACAGAATGCTGGCTGGCGTATTTGCAGTGCTGTTTGTATTGCAGACAAGCGCAATGGGTCTGAATGCATTCGCTGAGGAAACCGATACGGCTGTCCTGACCGCAGCGGAGACCGTACTGCCGTCTGAGGAGACCACCGAGACTGCGACCGAGGCTCCCACAGAGCTGGCAACAGAGGCAGCATCCGAGAATCTGACGCCCGTCGCAGGCGATACCGATCCGGAAACACCGCCCATGCCGACCGACAACTTCACCCCGATCGTGACCCAGGATGACAAGATCGCACTGTCCGGCGCTTTCACCATGCCGGATCAGATCTACCAGGGCTCTGATGTGGATGTGATCGGATTTGTGACCTCCAGCAATACTGCACTGACCACGGTGACGGTTGGCGTCTATAATACCACCACCGGCTTCGTGACCGGTGATACCCGTATGGTCAACAAGGATTTCTGCGATATTTCTGCATTTGATGAGTCCGTGAAGTTCTCCTCCCTGACACCGGGCATCTACCAGATGGTCGTGATTGCTTCCAACGGCGCCAAGACCAATGAGACCCTGATGAACAAGCAGTTCGAGGTCAAGGCTGCTGCTGCGGATGCAAACGCAGACAGCATCGGCATCGTGGGCGCTTCCGAGATCCCGACTGCGATCAAGACCGGTACACCGGTTTCTGTCAGAGGTATCGTGACCTCCAATATCTCCAACCTGGAGGCTGTATCCGTTGTCGTTTACACCGAGACACTGCAGCGTGTGACCGGCGCATCTGCACGTCCGCTGGCTACCACCTATGATATCAGCCGTCTGGACAATCTGATTTCCTTCAATACCCTGAAGGAAGGCAAGTACATCTATCGTGTCATTGCGACCAATGGCTCCAATATGGACTTCACCGTGCAGGAGGCAAAGTTTGAGGTGACTGCCGGCACCGTTCCGGCTGTTGCCGTAAACGACACCCTCACCGCTGCCAATGTGACCCAGGTGCCGGATACGCACAAGATGGGCTCCATCGTCAATATCAAGGGTACTGTGACCTCTGCGGTCTCCAACATCACCTACCTGACCTGCGGCGTGTATGACGTTGCCACCTCCAAGATGGTGACCGGCAGAACCGTTGCACCGGGTGCCAAGACCTATGATCTGAGCCGTGTCGATGATTACATCGCATTCGACAAGCTTCCGGCAGGTGAGTATGTCTTTGCTGTCATCGCTTCCAATGCAGCCAACTCCAACTATGCACTGGTCAACAAGAAGTTCACCGTTTCCGCAAACGGCAGCGCTGCTGTGTCCACTTCTGATGCAATCACCGCTGCCGGTCTGACCCAGATCCCGGATACCCTTGCAAAGGGCACCCCGGTCAGCGTGCGTGGTACGGTGACCTCTGCGATCTCCAATATCACCCAGGTGACGGTTTCCGTGACCGATGCAGCAGGCGGCGGCTGGATGACCGGCAAGACTGTCAATGTCAACACCAAGAGCTACAATCTCGCAAATCTCGACCAGTATGTGATGTTCAACAAGCTGCCGGACGGCGTGTACAACTATAACGTGCTCGTCACCAACGCTGCCAACAGCCAGTATGTGGCATATACCAAGAAGTTCACCGTTGGTACCGGTGTTGTAACACCGCAGACCGGCAATCCGGAAACCGATACCATGCTCGTGAACAATATGTTCACCATGCCGGATTCCATCAAGCTGGGGCAGACTGTCAGTGTTTCGGGTACTGTTTTCTCCAAGGAGACCAACATCACAGCCCTGACTGTCGGCGTGTATGATTCCACCGGCGCTTTCAGAACCGGCAAGACCATCCAGGATCTCAGAACCAGCACCTATGACCTGCGCAACCTCGACCGCTATGTGACCTTCAACAGCCTGCCGGCAGGGGAGTACACCTTTGCTGTCATCGCTTCCAATGGTTCCAGAACCAATGAGGCACTGTACACCAAGAAGTTTACGGTCGGCACTGTAGCTGGCACCACCAGTGACAAGATCGCACTGACCGGCATTGCAGACATTCAGGGCAACCTCAAATACGGTGTGGCTGTCAATGTGACCGGTACCCTCACCTCTGAGACCTCCAACCTGACCTCTGTGACGGTCGGCGTATTCGATACCGCAAACAAGCTCGTCACCGGCAAGACAGTGGCTGTGAATGCCAAGACCTTCGACCTCAAGACGCTCGATAACGATGTGGCATTCAACAAGCTTGCAGTCGGCGACTATGTGTTCCATATCATCGCATCGAACGGCTCTAAGAGCAATGAGTATCTGTACACCTCCCGTTTCTCCATCACCAAGGACGGTCAGCAGCCTGCATCTACCGTCACGACTGATACACTGACCCTCACAAATGCATCCACCATTCCGGATTCCATCAAGCAGGGCGGTGTTGTGAGCGTGGCTGGTAATGTGACCTCCGCTGCTTCCAATATCACGGCTCTGACCTGCGGCGTTTACAATTCGGCTGGTCAGTTCGTGACCGGCAAGACCATTGCTCCCAATGCCAAGACCTACAACCTGAAGAACCTTGACTATGCTGTCGAGTTCAACAAGCTCGCAACCGGCACCTACACCTATGCCGTCATTGCCTCCAATGCAGCAAACAGCAATTACACCGTGCTGAGCAAGAAGTTCACAGTAACGGATGCAAACGGCAATACCGTTCCCAATCAGAACACCACCCAGGATGATCTGACCATTACCGGCGGCACCGTTGTTCCGGCAACACTCGCAGTTGGTCAGGTGCTCGGCGTACAGGGTACCGTTACCAGCGCTACGACGATGACAGCGCTGACAGTTGGCGTGTATGATACAGCCGGCAACTTCAGAACCGGTAAGACCATCAACCCGGCTGCCAAGACCTACAACCTCAAGAACCTCGACTATGCCGTAGAGTTCAACAAACTCCCGGCAGGCAGCTATGTTTACGCTGTTATCGTGACCAACGGCACCAAGTCCAATTACGCTGTTGTCAACAAGTCCTTCACCATCGGCAGCGGCACCAGCACGCCGATCGCAGTTGGTTCTGACAACATGGCCATTTCCGGCGGCACCACCGTTCCGGCTACCATCAAGTACGGCAGACCGCTGAACGTATTCGGCACTGTGACCTCCGGCACCTCCAACATGACCGCACTGACCTGCGGCGTTTACGACACCAACGGCAAGTTCATCACCGGCAAGACCATCAACCCGAACGCTAAGAGCTATGACCTCAAGAAACTCGATGCCTTCGTTTCCTTCAACACCCTGCCGGTCGGCAACTATGTATATGCGGTTATCGCAACCAATGCTTCCCACAGCAATTACACACTGGTCAGCCAGAAGTTCTCCGTGTACAATGAGGTTTCCGGCACCACCAATCCCACAACGCCGTCTACCGATACGATCGCACTCTCCGGCGGTACCTCTGTTCCGTCGCTGCTTACCAAGGGTAAGACCGTGATCGTGCGCGGCAACGTGACCTCCTACAATCCGCTGACCTCCGTCATCGTTGGCGTATATGACGCAAACGGCAGACTGGTGACCGGCGGCGAGGCAAAGCCCAATGCGACCTACTACAACCTCAACGGTCTGGACAGCGCAGTTCGCTTTGACCAGCTTGCAGCAGGCACCTACTACTACCGTGTGACTGCATCGTCCACATCCAAGAGCAATATCTCGCTGTTCAACCAGTATTTCGTGGTACAGTAATCACAGCAAATCATGAATGGATCCTGCCGCAGCACTGATCTGCGGCGCAGGATCCTGCGATATACTGCCCTCTATTGCAAAGCACAACTATGTTGTGCTTTGCAGGCTGCGGAGCAGCCGTCAAAGCCGCTATGTGGCTTTGGCAGAGGGCGTATAACGGAGCGCTTAGCGGCGCTGTGCGCCGCCCGCCGTCAAAGACGGCGGATTGCAAATCGT
>CACXGK010000082.1 GCA_902767115.1 uncultured Ruminococcus sp. | reverse complement strand
GCGCCCTTGCTGTAGAGCTCTGCGATGAGGGCTTCGTTGAGGCGGACGATGATCTGGTACACCTCCGGGAGCAGCTCCTTGATGAGGGGAGCCCACCATTTTTCGAGGGCTTCTGCCATGATGGTGTGGTTGGTGTAGCGGAAGATCTTCTTTGCTGTCTCGAACGCCTTCTCAAAGCTTGCGCCGTAGCCCATCAGCAGACGGATCAGCTCCGGTACGGAAATGACCGGGTGGGTGTCGTTGAGCTGGATGGCGGTGCAGTATGCCAGATCGTCGCAGTAATGGTCGATCTCGCCGCCGTTGCTGAGGTATTCCGGCAGGTCACGGAGGATATCCTGGAGGGATGCGGAGCAGAAGAAATACTGCTGCTGGAGCCGGAGCTTCTTGCCCTCGTTGGTGTCGTCGTTGGGGTAGAGGCACCGGGAGATATTCTCGGCGTAGATCTGCTCTGCGCACGCTTCGAGGTAGTTCTGGTCGTTGAACGTGTGGAAATCAAACGCCTTGACCGGCTCTGCCTGCCACAGGCGCAGGGTGCCGATGTTCTTCGTGCCGTAGCCGATAACGGGCATATCGTAGGGAACCGCCTTGACGGTCATGTTGCTGAATTTCACGAGCTGTGTCCTGTCCTCACGGCGCACGCTCCATGCATCGCCGAATCTCGTCCAGTCGTCCGCAGTCTCGCACTGGGCGCCGTCCCGGATCTCCTGCTTGAACAGACCGTATTTATAACGAATGCCGTAGCCGTCCAGCGGCAGATCAAGCGCTGCGGCGGAATCCAGGAAGCAGGCGGCAAGTCTGCCCAGACCGCCGTTGCCGAGTGCGGCATCCTCGATCTCCTCCATGACAGAAAGCGACGTGCCGAGCTCATTGAGGGCAGCCTCCACCTCGTCATAGATGCCAAGGCACAGGAGATTGTTGAAGATGCTGCGCCCCATCAGGAACTCCATCGACAGATAGTACGCACGTCTGCCTGATGCATGGGCATTCTTGGAATCCTCCCAGTCCTCCTGCATGAGGTTCATGACCATCTCTCCGACGGCATTGTGAAGCTCCTGGGGGGTGAGCTCGCTGACATCCTTGGTAAGGGTGCCTTTCAGGTAATTCAGGAATGTGTCCTTGGTGTAATTCATCATCGCTTATAGTTCCTCCGTAGGTTCATTTTTCTTTCTTCTGGTGTAGGAGCGCTTGGGTTTCTGCTCGGTCTCGGCGGAATCCGCACGTTTTCTTCTGGTATAGGAACGCTTCGGCTTTTCAGCAGGCTGTGCCGTTTCCGGTTCTGCGGCGGTGATCTGTACCGGTTCTGCGGTCACGGCAGAGGGCTGTGCCGGGGGCTCGATTTTCTTGCGTCTGGTGTAGGGGCGCTTAGGGCGCTCCTGCTTGTCCGGATCGGGTTTGGGTTCGGGCTTGACGGCATCGGGTGCCGGAGGCTCTACGGCTCTGCCGTAAGTGCGGTTGAGCTTGCGGATCTCCTTGGCAAGCTCCGGGGTGAAGTCATCCGACTGCGTCCGGAACATCCAGTTGCCGCCCAGAACAGAAGGCGTATTCATCCTGCCGCTTTTCTCGGAACGCAGGAAATCCTGTGCCTGTGCGACTGCCACCTCCGCAATGCTCTGCCAGCAGGCAGCGACCATCTCATCCGGGATCTGCTGCTTCTTGCATCTGAGGTATGCCTTGGCGTACTTGACGGTCTTTTTGTCGGCAGCCGCAAGCCAGCCCTTGAGGGTCTCATTGTCGTGGGTGCCGGTGTAGGCAACGCAGTGGGGGGTCTGGTAGTTATGCGGCAGGTGCTCATTGGACGGGTCGGAGTCAAATCCGAATTGCAGCACCTTCATGCCGGGATAGCCCAATGCATCGAGCATTTTGCGCACGCCGGGCGTGATAAAGCCCAGATCCTCTGCGATGATGCGAAGTTCTCCCAGCGCCCTCCTTGCCGCCTGGAACAGTGCCTTGTTCGGGCCCTTGCGCCACTTGCCCTTGACGGCGTCGGTGTTGCCGTAGGGGATGGTGTAGTAGCTCTCAAAGCCCCGGAAATGGTCAATGCGCACCACATCATAGAGCGATGCGGCATATTGCAGACGGCTGATCCACCAGGCATAGCCGGTTTTCTTGTGATAGTCCCAGTCATACAGGGGATTGCCCCAGAGCTGACCGGTCGGGGAGAACGGGTCAGGCGGACAGCCTGCCACCTCGACGGGCTTTCTGTCCTTGTCAAGGGCGAACAGCTCCGGATGGCACCAGACATCGGCGCTGTCATAGGCAACATAGATCGGCATATCGCCGATGATCTCCACCTGGTTGTCATTGGCGTATTTCTTCAGTGCTGTCCACTGCTGGGAGAAGATGAACTGGATAAAGCAGTGCAGCTCGATCTCGTCCGCAAGGCGTGTCTTTGCCTCCTCGATGGCGTCCTTCTCACGCATGGCAAGGGGCTTTTCCCAGGCATCCCAGGAGGCACCCTTGTGCTCTGCCTTGAGCGCCATAAAGAGCGCATAGTCCGGCAGCCAGAAGGCGTTTTTCTTCTTATAGGCACTGTAGCCCCGCAAGGGCTTTTCCTTGAAGCGGCGGAATGCCTTGCGCAGGACAACGATATTCGTGCGGTACAGCAGCTCGTAGTCGATACTGTCCGGGCTGCGCTGCCAGAGCTTGGTTGCATACTCCTCGTGCTGCAAAAGCCCCTGCTCCTCCAGCATCGCAAAATCAATAAAGTACGGGTTTCCTGCATAGACCGAGAAGCTCTGGTACGGGGAATCGCCGTAGCTGGTGGGGGAGAGCGGAAGGATCTGCCAGTATGCCGTCTCGCTCATGTGCAAAAAGTCTACAAAGTCATACGCTGCCCTGCCCATTCTGCCGATGCCGTAACGGGAGGGAAGGCTGGATATGTGCAGCAAAATACCGCTTTTTCTCATGATGTGTCGCCTCCGTTAAATTCAGACTCAGGATAAGGTTACAAGCAAAGTCTTCCCACTTTGCTTACACTTAACCTTTATTATAGCACACTTTGCCATCCGTTACAAGATGTTTTCTGTATTTTTGGTGAAATGGTGCAATCTCCTCTGTGTAATCTGTACAACCCCACGGAAAAGCCGCTGCCTTTGTTCCGTTTGGACAAGATCCTGCCACGAGAGCAGAAAAAGCATCATCTTCGGCAGGTTCTGCATCATCATTTTGGACAAATCTCATTGACTTTATGGCAAAAATATGGTATAGTAAAGGTACAAACATTCTGAAAGGGAGATTGATAGCAATGCGTACAATCCAAAAATTTCTCTCTGCCATCACTGCCGGTGCAATGACACTGACAATGGCAGCAGGCAATCTTTCCGCAGGTCTGTCCTCTGTTTCCGCAGCAGACAAGACCGCCATCGAGCTCGTAGACGACATGGGCATGGGCTGGAACCTTGGTAATACCTTCGATGCATGGGGCGTTACCTGGACCGACGAGACCTGGACAGGCTGGGGCAACGCTATGCCCTCCAAGGACCTGTTCGCAGCACTGCACGCTGAGGGCTTCGATTCCGTTCGTATCCCGGTCACCTGGTACCAGCACACCGATGCAGGCACCTATGACATTGACGATGCTTACCTCGAACGCATCAAGACCGTTGTAGACTATGCACGGGATGCAGATCTGTATGTTATCATCAATATGCACTGGGACTGGGAGTCCGGCAAGACCCTCTGGCTCAATAAGGGTCTGGATGCTCTGCCGCAGTTCACCACCATGTGGACAGAGATCGCAAACTACTTCAAGGACTATGACAATCACCTTGTGTTCGAGGACATGAATGAGGTCGGCTGGGACAACCCCTACGGCTACACCCCCAACGACTACACCATCCTCAACAAGCTCAACAGCGAGTTCGTTTCCACCATCCGCAAGACCGGCGGCAATAACGCTGACCGTCTCCTGCTCCTGGCTGGCGCAAACACTGACCTCGACCAGACCTGCTCGAATTCGTTCGTCGTTCCGGACGATCCGATGCTGGCAGTTTCCATCCACTACTACCGTCCGTCTACCTACTGCGTAGCAGAGCCGTCCTCCTCCTGGGGCTACAGAGCTGACTGGGGTACCACCGCTGATGTCAATGCGGTATACAATGACTTTGCCAAGATGAAGGCGACCTTCATGGACAAGGGCATTCCGGTCATCCTCGGTGAGTCCGGTGTCGGCAATGCTGCCAAGTTCAACAGAGACACCTCCACCATCCCGAACTTCCTCAAGACCATCAACACCACCGCCCTCAATACCGCCGGTATCGCTTGCTTCCTCTGGGACGACAGCGGTCACGGCGACCTGAACTACTACGACAGAGTCAACCTCAAGTGGTTCGATCCTGAGGTCGGCAAGGTCTTCAATGAGCTCGCAGGCAGCACGCCTGGTGACGGCCCCACCTTCTCCACCAAGAACCGTGTGACCCTCAAGATGAGCGATATCCCGGTAGAGGAAGGCTCCTACATGGTTGACCTGTCCCCCTACGGCGCACAGGGTGCAAAGCTGACCTCCATCGTGCTCAACGGTTCCGTGACCGGCGGTGAGTATGTCGGCTTCGGTCTCGGCTTCGATGCTTACCGCAACGGCAATGCTGAGGCACAGTGGAGCGCTGAGAAGATTCAGATCAAGTCCGACGGCTCTGCTGCGGTAGAGTTTGACGGTGTTGCTGAAGATGAGGACGGCGAATACAACTACGATCTGGTCATGAAGTATCTCCAGATCCAGCAGTGGTGGGCTGACGGCGATGCAACCGCTAACCTCGATTCCGTTACCCTCGTATTCGATAAGGAAGTTTCCGTGATCGACTCTGGCGAGGAGGATCCGTCCGAGACACCTTCCGAGACCCCGTCTGAGACTCCGTCCGAGGAGCCTTCTGAGGAACCGTCCGAGACCCCGTCTGAAACGCCTTCCGAGGAGCCTTCCGAAACTCCGTCCGAGGAGCCTTCTGAGGAAACACCTGCTCCGGAGGGTCTGTATGTGGCACTCGAAGGTCAGTACGGCGGCAATGCCTTCTGGGATCCGATCTACTACGTGGACAACATCCCGGAGACCGGCACCGGCAGCTACTCCATCACCGTGGACAAGACCGGTACCACCAAGGCAAGCGACCTGATCCTGTTCCTCGAATCCAACATCGACATCTATGATTATAAGAACGACCCCGAAGACAAGGAAGCTACCGGTCTGACCGACGGCAATATTAAGTTCAACATCACCTCCATCCTCGTGGATGGCAAGGAAGTGGAGTACACCCCGGCTGAGGCTGGCACCAGCGACGATGGTCAGCATCTGCGCCTGAACATCTACAACACCTGGGCTAAGGTAACCTCCATCGATCCGGAGATCACCGTTTCTGAGGGCATCACTGTCAACTTTGACCTGACCCTCGGCGGCGGCGCTGAGGTTCCGTCCGAGGAGCCGTCTGACGCACCGTCCGATACGCCCTCCGAGGAGCCGTCCGATGCACCGTCCGGCAATATCACCTACGGCGATGTCAACGGCGACGGCGCTGTGGATATCATGGACGTTATCGCACTCAACAAGTATCTGCTCGGCTCCAGCTCCCTGGAGAACGACGCCAAGGCTGCTGCTGACGTGGACAAGAACGGCGACCTCGATTCCACCGATTCCCTCAACATCCTCAAAAAGGTCGTTGAGCTGATCGAGACTCTGCCTGTGGCTTGAGTTCCGACCGCAATGCTATGAGAGCACACCTCCCTGCCGGGTTCCCGGTGGGGAGGTTCTTTTTGGATAGTTGTACAAAGAGGAAGCCTTCAAATTGTGCAGAACGTAAAAATGCCGCCGGACTATGGCATTTTGGAGCGAACTGTGGTATAATGGAGATAGTTTCAGACGATTCCGCTTTCTGCGTTCCACAAGGAGGTCTTGTACATGAAGGATTTCATCAAAGCACTTTGCGTTCTCGGCTGCATCTTCGGATGCGTTGCCGCTATCTATGCGTTCCTCAGCCGCAGCGGTCTGCTCAAACGCCGCTATATGACCATTGAGGAGAGCTGAGCCCTGTCTCAAAACAGAAATTTTTACCTCATACAGCCGGAATCCATGCGATTCCGGCTGCTTCTTTTTTCGCAAAATGCCGAAGTTTGTGACGAAGTATTGCATTTGGGGACGAGTTGTGCTATACTATTACCGTATG
>CACXGK010000081.1 GCA_902767115.1 uncultured Ruminococcus sp. | reverse complement strand
GAGCCGTCATTATGATACTTGATAGAATAGTCTATTTCAGAGCCTTTGATATCAAACACAAAACGCATGGAAACAGCAGGATTCATACTGAAGAGGCAGTGATACATCTCAAATGGGATCTCTGCTTTTCCAAAAAGCATATCCAGCAGAAGTTTTACCGGCAGAAGCGCACCGGATTTTCCAGATGCATTCGCTCCGACAAACAGAATGCCTTTCAGCAGATTTCGCACGGTATTGGTCTCCTCCAACACCTTATAATTTGTTTTCTCCAGAGAGAATGTGGTCTTATTCTTAAAAGAACGGAAATTCTCCACTTCATAATATTTCAGCATAGCAAGCCCTCCTATCGCTATCGTATATTCGTATTATACCACACTCTCTCGGAAATTGCAACTATTTTACGGCAGAAATATATAGAAGCGTAAAAAAATTACATCACATACCTTTTGTTCCCGGCTTTATACCATATTATCGACATAAAGTGTACAAAAGCCTTTTCACCAAGTGTTGTGACTGATGACGGGATATTCAGCGAAGTAATTCCGCCCTGATTGTACATAAAGAATGCACGCATACCGATTTCTGTAAGGCTTGTCGGGAAGCTTGCCGATGCCATGCTCTTGCAGCGTTCAAACAAGCTGTTTTTTCGATTTGTCTGGCATACGCTCCCAGTGGAATGAACACCAGATCCACATAAGAAGTAGCAGATGTCAGTCCTCAGAATATCTGATAATCGATTCTCAAATATCGGTATTGGACAAACAGCTATTTATCTGCTATAATCATAGCACAGGAAGAAAAAAATTCCCGACAGGAGATGAGATAATGATCGTGTTGGAACACGTTGACAAATCCTTCACTGTTCAAAAACGAAATGTCCATGCTGTCAAGGATGTCAGCCTTCATATCCGAAAAGGTGAGATCTACGGCATTATCGGTTTTTCAGGTGCAGGAAAATCCACGCTTGTCCGTTGCATCAATCAGCTGGAAAAACCAGAGAATGGCGTTGTTCTGGTGGACGGAGAGGATATCACGAAACTGCGTGGCGCACGGCTGCGAAATAAACGAAAAAAGATCGGTATGATCTTCCAGCATTTCAATCTGTTTGCATCCCGCACCGTCTTTCAGAATGTTGCGTACCCTCTGCGATATCAGGGAATGAAGAAAGCAGAGATCGAGAAAAAGGTCACCAGGCTTCTGGAACTGGTCGATATAGCGGAGAAACGGGATGCGTATCCATCCCAGCTCTCCGGCGGTCAGAAGCAGCGCGTGGCGATCGCAAGAGCGCTTGCCAACGATCCGCAGATTCTGCTTTGCGATGAGGCAACCAGCGCACTTGACCCGCAGACTACACTTGCGATTCTCCGACTTCTGCGGAAGATCAATCAGACGCTTGGCATTACGATCGTCATTATTACGCATGAGATGAGTGTGATCAAGGAGGTATGTGATCATGTGGCTGTCATGGAAAACGGAAAGGTCGCTGAGCACGGGGATGTCTTCACCATCTTCTCCACGCCGCGGGAGCCGGTCACAAAGCGTTTCATCGAAACGACCTCCAATCTGTCCAAGGTCCACACACTGCTGGCGGATCACTCACCGCTGACACAGATCACAGCAGGACAAAAGATCGTTCGGCTGAAGTATCTTTCTCCCGGCATTTCAGAGGCGCTGATCTCAGAGCTGGCTGTTGTCTGTCATGTGACGGCAAATATCATTTTTGCCAATGTGGATCTGATCGGAGATCATCCGCTTGGCGGACTGGTCGCCATTCTGTCCGGCACAGAGCGCGATATGCAGAATGCTTTCGGCTATCTGCAAAAGAAACATATCGGAGTGGAGGTGATTCAGGATGCAGGATCTGTTAACGAATTGGTTTCCTAATGTCATGGACAAGACGGACAAGTTCTGGGGCAGTCTTTCAGATACGCTGCTGATGACGCTCTGGAGCGGAGGACTGGCATTTCTGATCGGCGGCATCCTCGGAGTCCTTGTGGTCATCACACGTAAGGGAGGGATCCTTGAAAATGCAGTTGTTTTCCGGATACTGGATGTCGTCATCAATTTCTTTCGTTCGATCCCGTTCATTATCCTGCTGGCAGGACTGATCGGATTGACACGTCTGCTGATGGGAACAGCCATCGGTGTCCGCGGAGCCATCGTGCCGCTGGTATTCGGTACCGCACCGTTTTATGCAAGGCAAACGGAGCAAGCACTTTCCGAACTGGACAACGGACTGATCGAAGCGGCGCAGTCGATGGGAACCAGCGTACCTGGGATCGTGTTCCGGGTGTATCTTCGTGAAAGTATTCCTTCCATTGTCCGCGGCACAACACTGACTGTCATCAGTCTGATCGGACTGACAGCCATGGCAGGTGCAGTAGGTGCAGGCGGCATCGGTGATTTTGCGATCCGTTACGGGTATAACCGCAACCAATTTGATGTGACGATAGTCTCCGTCATCACACTTGTGCTGCTGGTCGGTATTGTTCAGCTGATCGGCGGACTGATCGTCAGAAAGGTCTCTCACTGAGATCAAATATATAAAAGGAGTAGGTATTTATGAAAAACAGAAAGAACACCAACAAATTCTTCACAGCAATCACAGCATTTGCACTGCTGACATCCGGATGCAGTGCCGGCAGAGCAACAGATGCAGCTACCGAACAGACGCAGGCGGCTTCTCAGCAAACGGTGGCTGAGAATGATGCTAAAACAGAGCTGGAAACACAGGCATCTGCAGAGCCGATCGTTGTTACCGTCGGCGTGGTAGGCGACAATAAGGACGAATGGGACAAAGTCAATGAAAATCTGGCATCGGAGAACATCACAGTCAAGCTGGTTGAGTTTTCGGACTACAACACCCCGAACCGCGCACTCAATGACGGCGAAATTGATCTCAATGCGTTCCAGCATTACGCGTTCTTCAATAATGAGATCGATGAATTCGGCTATGACCTGGTATCCATCGGTGATACCATACTCGCTCAGCTGAATCTGTATTCGGACAAGATCTCCTCACCGGATGAGCTGAAGGATGGCGATACCATTGCCATTCCGAATGACATTACCAACGGCGGAAGAGCGCTGAAAAATCTGGAAACCATCGGACTGATCGAGCTCGACCCGGCGGCAGGTTATACGCCGTCTGTTGATGATATCACTAAGAATGACCTGCATCTGGAATTTGTTGAACTGGATGCTGCAACGATCGTTCCAGCCCTGCCGGATGTGACAGCGGCTATCATCAACGGCAACTATATCGTGGATAATGGATTGAGTCCGTCTGATGCAATCTGGCAGGAGTCACTCGATAATCTTGCCCCCGATAATCCCTACATCAACCTGATCGCTGCCCGTACAGAGGATAAGGATAATGAGATCTACGCAAAGGTCGTTGAAGCATACCATCAGGAAAATGTTGCAGCTGTCATTCAGGAAAAGTACAACTATGCATATATTCCGGTCTTTACCTATTAGGGTGCGTTGACACTAAAATAATGTGCAGATTTTTGAGCAGAATTTCTGCGCAGACAAGGAGAGGAAACGCAGGTGGGCTGTC
>CACXGK010000080.1 GCA_902767115.1 uncultured Ruminococcus sp. | reverse complement strand
TTCAGGGGTGAATTTCAAAAACAGTCCAGTGGACTGTTTTTGGAAGAGGGGCACTTTTTTGCAAAAAAGTGCCCCTTCTTTCGCCTTAATATGTTTTTCCTGCCGCCTGTAGGCGGCAAAATAGACTTTATTGACAAGTTGAACCTCCTATGGGAAAAATCCCCATAGGAGGTTCGTTTTTACCCCAAGTTCTGCCCCGATCACTTGCTGACGGTCACGGTGTAAGCGCCGTCACGGAGCTCGCCGATGCGGATGGTCAGACCGGTATCCACCGTCTGATACCCCTGCGCATCATACGCCGCAAAGCCCGGTGTGCCGTAGGTGCAGATATCACCGCTGTGATAGAAGCCCTGTCCGTCATTGACACGGCGGATCACACGGAAGCGGTCATTGCCCTGGTATGCAGGACTATAGGCTTCATACATGAAGGTGGTCGCTCCCAAGTCGTCCGTAAACAGATCGGATTTGATATGGAAGATGCGCACGCCGGCATTATCATCGGGATAATACCACGCAATATCGGTATTATTGTTCTTTGCCGTCACATACTCCACAAGGAAGTACTCCGCCGTCAGATCGCCCACGCCGGAACTGATCGGCACGATCAGGCAGCTTCCCTGTTCCGATACATCCTGAAGCTGGAAGGTCTGCTCACCGCCGCTGTACCACTGTACCTCGTTCTCACGAAGCCAGCCGTACATCAGCTTGGAAAAGCTCGAAAAATCGCCAATGGAGTCATCCATACGCTCCGTACCGCCAGCCCCCAGGAAGCCCTCCCAGTCATCGCCGGCATCATAGTAATAGTAATCCGGCAGACCGAGTGAGTGTCCCATTTCGTGCGTCATGACGGATTTGAGGTCATGCAGCGTGTCCGCATACGGGGCGCTGTCCATGATGATGAATTTATTCAGATGCTTGCCGTCCGGGGCAAAATCCGGATTTGCATACCAGGTGCCGGTGCAGCCCCACCAGTATTCCTTGAGTGTCTCATCCGCATTGTCCAGCGGCACACCGAGGGAAATGCAGTCGATCACGCCGTCATTGTTGGCGTCGTACCGGCTGTAGTCGATCTGCGCATCGAGACCGGTCAGAACGCTCATGACAAAGTCCTCGAACACACGGTCGTTATTCATATAGTCCGCCATGTTTCCGGGGAGGGTGTAGTAATACACATCGCCTTCAACGTGCAGGTTGCCGTAGGAGGCACGCTCGTACCAGTCCGAAATGCTGTCGTAAGGATAATCCGCATTGCCGCTGCCGAACAGCTCCTGCTGCAGGGTCTCTGCCGGAAGCGCACGGCTGTACTTCGTGTCCGCAAACTCCACAAAGATCGACAGCATTTTGCAATCGCCGACGGACGGCGTCAGCTTGCCAAAATTCGCAACCGTGGATGCGATCAGGTCACCGGAGGTCTCACCCGGCTCCGCCTGTGCCGGCGAAAGCAGCAGGCGCTTCAAGAGCGAAAGGTCATAGACGTCGAGGATCTCATCCTCATACAGGTCGCCAGCCTTCCAGTCGGAGAGGTGGACATTCTGCGTGCCAAGGAGCCATTTCTGCACCAGAACGAGGTCACGCAGGTCAAAAATGCCGTTGGCATCCACGTCACCGGTCACGCCGGTGGACGGCAGATACGGGATATCCGAAGGGGCTTCCGTCGGCGCAGGCTGTACATTTGCAAGGTCAAATCTGCCTTCCTCTGCCTTCAGCTTGCTCCATGTATACTTCAAGAACCACTGGTCGAAGGTATTGATATAGCCGCAGGAGCCTGCCATCATGATGGAATTCTCACCGCCGGGGAACCCTCCGGGCGGAAAGCCATCGGATTCACCCTCGCCGCCGTAGTAGTCCGGAAATCCGAATCCATGTCCCATCTCATGGAGCAGGATATGCTCGCTCGTGGTGCCGTTGACAAGCCCCAGAATAGACTGGTCGGAGAGGATCTGCCCGTAATGATAGCCGTAGCCTCCCATGTTGATCATGCCGGTGATGCCATGCAGGTACATATCATAGCGGTTGTCATAGCTGCCGCCGTAGTTCCAGTTTCTGTCATTCCAATGTGCATAGCGTGAGAGATCAGTCGGCTCGGCAGGCTGGATGGCAGGGATGCTCACATCGCCCATACCGGACGAGATCATATCGTCACGCAGCCACGAATTCGCCGTATCGGTGTAAACGACCTCATCCGGCTGGAGATCGAGCAGACAACTCTCGTCCAGCACGGCATATCCCACGATCTCAACATTGACATGGGTGAAAGGCCAGTCATCATAGCCGACGAGGTGATCTGTCCAGCGATTGACAGCCGTTTCAAGCATTTCGGGAAGCTTACGGCGCTGTTCGAGCGTGATCGGCTCGTAGGACTGCCAGATCAGGATATATTGCAGGGTGCCGTTTCCGGCAACGATCTGGTCGTAAATGGTAGACCACGCCTCACAGGATTTCTCTGTTTCGATACGGTTCGCCCAGATCCAGTCACAGGCGGTGCGGTATTCCTGCGGCATCGAGGAAAGATCCTCAGCAGCTGCGGTCACGGCAAATGTATCGGCTGCCGGCTGCGGCATCATAGCAGCCGGAGCAAGGAGCATGGCAGCCGAAAGCACGGCTGCTGTCATATGTTTCAAGCGCATGACAATACCTCCTTATGCGTGATCCGAAAGGATCTCTTTCTTCATCATCCCTGCATCATACACATCCAGTACCTCATCCTTGTACAGATCGCCTGCCTGCCAGTTCTGGAGCGATGTGCCCGGAATGGCATGAAGCCACTTCTGCATCAGGATGAGATCAAGCAGATCCAGTACCCCATCCGCATTGACGTCACCCTTTGTGATATGTGCATTCTCCACCAGCGTCAGCGATTCAATGCTTGTGATAGTTCTTGTATCGGGCACATAGGTGAAGCGGATGCTCACACGGTCGTCAGACTCGTAATATGCGAGGTTTCGGCTGTCATCTCCAGCGTAATAGTCCGTGCCGGTGAAGGTGAAGGTGCCGTTCTGCGAGAAGGTCACTGTACCGCCGTCCTCACGCAGCTCGACCTTTGTGATGGTGTCAGTGAATTCTGCGGTCTGCACAGTCGTTACAGGCGCTGTGGGGAGCTCTGTGACAGGCTCTGTCGGTTCCTCGGTCACGGACTCAGTGGTCGGCTCAGTCTGCGGCTCTGTGGTCGGTTCCTCGGTCACAGGCTCGCTGGTCTCCGGCTGGGCATTTGCCAGGTCGAATCTGCCAGGATCGTCCTTGATCTTCGTCCACATATAGCGCAGCATCCAGCCGTCAAAGTTCGTGATCTTGGCTGCCGAGCCTGCCATCATGATGGAATTCTCACCGCCGGGGAAGCCTCCGGGCGGAAAGCCGTCCGATTCGCCCTCGCCGCCGTAAAAATCCGTCATGCCAAAGCCATGTCCGATCTCGTGTTCCAGGACGTGCAGGCTTCCGTTCTGGATCATGCCGAGATACGCCGTATCCGACAGGCGCTGTCCCCAGTCGCCGCCGCAGCCGCCGATATCCGGAAAGCCCTGCGTTGCCCACATATACATATCAAACCGCTTGTCCAGACCGCCCGGATACTCGTACCCGGTCTCCGCAAAATGGTCAAACCGGGACAGCTCCGACGGCGCATAGGGCTCCCGGTCGGGGATGGTATCTCTGCCGTTGGTGGTGTCGTACTGGGCGTCGTAGTACCGGGTGTCGGTGTAAACGACCTCATCATCGTGCAGGTCGAGCAGGCAGCTCTTGTCAATGACCGCCCAGCCAACGACCTTGACATCGATATGGTCGTAGGGCCAGTTCTCATAGCCGGCAAGCCAGTCATTCCAGGCGTTGATGCAGTCGGAGAGCATCTGCTCGAACTGCTGCCGCTGCTCGTAGGTGACGGTCTGGTAGGACTGCCACTTGACGACATAGTTGATGGTACCCTTGCCGGCGACGATCTGGTCAAAGATCGTGTTCCGGCGCACGGTGGACTGCTCCCGTTCGATACGGTTCTGCCAGATCCAGTCGGCTGCGTACTGGAAGTCCGCCGGCAGGTCGGAAATGCTCTCTGCGGATGCCGTGATCGTGACGGGTGCGGATGCTGCAAGCTGTGCCGGCGCTGCCGTCAGGCACAGGGCTGCCGCCATGACAGCAGCAGCAAATCTGTTTCGTTTCTTCATAAGTATCCCCCTTGTGTATCTCTGTGAAATCTCTCGAAAAGATAACGAATTGTATATTTATATTGTACAATAATTTTCCGTATTTGTCAATCCATTTTTACATATTTCGATAGATGCAATATTAGAATTGCGGTATTTTTACTGTAAAATTGTCTTGATTTTTGCTGCCGGATGTGATATAATTTTACAAAAGGCATATTTTACGAAATGAGGTGACACCATGGAACACACGCCGCTGATCGGGATCGTTGCGCCGCTGCTGGCAAGGAATCACATCCGGAATATCATGCGAGGCGCACTCTCGCAGCTCCAGGCTTGCGGCTGCAAGGGGATCGTGCTCTCGCCGCTGGTGCATTTCTCCCAGTGCAATGCCGCCCACGCCGATGCAGAAATGTCGATATTCCGGCAGATACAGTCTCCCGCCTTTGACGGCTTTCTCTACATCAAGGACGAAACGACCTTGGGAACGGCTGCGATCGCCGAGATCGAAACGCAGCTCATTGCTTCCAACAAATTCGTCATGACCGTGGATGAGAAGGAGCATTCCGTCTTTGACAGCACGCAGTACGACGATTACGATGATTTCCGCACGGTTGTGCGTCACCTGATCGAAGTGCATCACTACCGGAGGATCTACTGCCTGACGGGGCCGGCAGAGAGCTTTCAGGCGCAGAACCGCCTGCGTGCCTACCAGGATGTGATGCAGGAGAATGGGCTGTACTTTGACGAAAGCTACTATTGCTACGGCACGTTCTGGGTGGATTCCGCCAAGGCGTTTGCAGACCGTATCCTGTCGGGCGAGCTTGTACGACCCGAAGCCGTCGTCTGCGGCAACGACGTCACTGCCATGGCGCTCATCCGAACCTTGCAGGCAGGCGGCATCCGGGTGCCGGAGGATGTGGCAGTCACCGGGTATGACGGGTATCCGTTCTCTGCGAATATTTCCGTTTCGCTCACCACCTACACCCGGAATCATTACCAGCTCGGTGCGGACGCCGTGCGGCGGCTGTACCGGAATCTCACCGGAAAGCTCTGCCAGAAGATCCGCCGTCCGGAAGGCGGCTTCCTCATCGGCAACTCCTGCGGCTGTGAGTCCATTCCTGCCAAGCAGATGCTCCACGGACAGAGCACGGCTTTGCCACGGATGTGGGAGGAGGAGATGTTCTTTGACGATATGCCCTTCGACCTTGCCGCCGCACGGGATATCCCGGCGCTCCTGCAAAGCGCCCTGCGGCACGTCCGCATTTTGTATGAGCTGCAAGCCCTGCGCATTTACCTGACGGAGCCGGACGGAACGCTGCGCTGTGCTGCCGCATACCCGGCACTCACGCCGGAAATGCAGATGCCGTTTGCAGCGGAGGAAGCAGAGCATTTTTTGCAGGCGCAGGATGCAGCGGTGTTTCTGTCGCCGCTGCATATGCAGGAAAAGCCGTTCGGGATGATCGCCCTGTCCTTTGGCAGGAGCGACCGGATCTATGACCGGTACTATCTGGATTTTGTCGGGCATCTCGAAATCGCCCTCGAACGGTTCTCGGCGCTGTCTGATGCAGATGCACCGGAGAGCACACCTGCCCGTTCCCACCGGCAGCAGGAGGTGTATGACACCCTGCTGTCCCTGCGCAAGCAGATCGCCGCAAACGCCGGTGAGGACTGGACGGTGGAGCAGATGTGCCGCATCACGGACATGAGCCGCAGCACGCTCCAGAAGCATTACAAGGCGTGCTTTGGGTGCAGCATTTCCTCGGATCTGATACGGTTTCGGATCGAGCTTGCCAAGCGGCTGCTGCGTGAAACGGAGCTTTCTCTGGGTGAGATCTCCCTCGAATGCGGCTACTCCACGGAAAGCTATTTTATGAAGCAGTTCAAATCGGTGACGCATATGACACCGACAAGCTACCGGATGCAAAAAGGACCTCGCAGGCGCTAAAGCCTGCGAGGTCTTCTTTTATCCCAGTGCCACATCCAGAATCATCATCAGCGTGAAGCCCACGGAGAACAGCACCACACCGATATTGGAGTGCTCACCCTCGGACATTTCCGGGATCAGCTCCTCCACGACCACATAGATCATCGCACCAGCCGCAAAACTCAGCAGATACGGCATGACCGGCAGAAACAGCCTTGCAAACAAGATCGTCAGCAATGCGCCCAAGGGCTCCACTGCGCCGGACAGCACGCCGTCCGCAAACGCTCTGGCTTTTCCCTTGCCTTCGGCGTGAAGCGGCATGGAAATGATCGCACCCTCCGGGAAGTTCTGAATGGCGATACCCAGCGCCAACGCCAGCGCACCGCCTGCGGTCATATCCCCTGCCCCGGACAGAAAACCGGCATACACGATCCCGACCGCCATGCCCTCCGGCAAATTGTGGAGCGTGACCGCCAGCACCATCATGGTCGTCCGGGTCAGGCGGGAAGGCAGCCCCTCCGCCTTGTCGGTGTTCATATGCAGATGCGGGATCAGGCTGTCCAGCAGCAGCAGAAACAGCACACCGCACCAGAATCCCACCACCGCCGGGATGAATGACAGCTTGCCCATGCCCTCTGCCATTTCCATCGCCGGCATGATAAGGCTCCAGATGGATGCCGCCGTCATAACGCCTGCCGCAAAGCCTGTGAGTGCCCGCTGCACCCCACGGCTCAGGTCGTGTTTCATACAGAATACGCACCCCGAACCTGCCGCCGTCCCCAGGAAGGGCAGCAGCAATCCGGGCAATAGTTCTCGATACATGATGCACCGCCTTTCATCCACAGATTAGTAAGCTTACGCTTACCCATATTTAGTATACCATATGCAGGACAAAATTGCAAGTTTCCTGCCCACTGGCTGTTAGCTGCACAAACCAAAAGCCCGGCATCGCTGCCGGGCTCAGTTTTTCGATAAAGTTCATTTTGCCGCCTACAGGCGGCAGGAAAAGCATTTCAAGACGAAAGAAGGGGCACTTTTTTGCAAAAAAGTGCCCCTCTTCCAAAAACAGTCCAC
>CACXGK010000079.1 GCA_902767115.1 uncultured Ruminococcus sp. | reverse complement strand
TCACTTTTGTACATCATTTTCTTTGAAATCTTGTTTGATTTTTTATGCGGGGTAAATGTCAATAACGCTTAAGTTGTTGGCATTGATTGGGGGCTCTGCCCCCAAACCCCCGCCAGAGGTGGGTTCGTGCCCACCTCTGGACTCCGCACGCAAAGGCTGCGCCCTTGACGGCTTTTTCAATCAAAGAGTGACAGTCCTTTCCTCCATGTTTGGCATCCTTGGGGCGGTGGGTCTGTGCCCTACTAAAGCGCAGCATTCTCACGTTTGAATGCATTCTAAGCGGGAAGGAGTGTTCAGCGCCCCTGGGTGGTTCTGGGGAAAGTCTTTCGGGGAGTGGTCGCATCGGGCGCTAAAGCGCCCTCGCTCTTGGGGAGCGCCGCCCCCTCTCCCTGTGTCCGTCTACGAAGCACAGTCGTATTTACCAAAAGAGCATTTTTGCAAATCGAAATCTTTGTATTGATTCCCAATTGCAATTTTGTGCATTTTAGCGTATAATAGATACTGTAATGAAATTTCCAATAAGGAGCGCAAATTATGAGTGTTAAGGTTGTAAAGTTCGGCGGCAGTTCCCTGGCAGATGCAGGTCAGATCAGAAAGGCTGCTGCTATTATAAAGAGTGACGCAGATCGCCGTTATGTGGTTCCGTCCGCACCGGGCAAGCGTTTCAAGGACGATATCAAGGTCACCGATATGCTGTATGCAGCTTACGAGAAGGCTGCACTCGGTGAGGATTTTTCCAAGGATTTCGACAATATCAAGAAGCGTTACAATGATATCATCGCTGATCTCGGTCTGGATCTTTCTCTGGAGCCGCAGTTTGAGCAGATCAGGAACAACCTCGCTCATGCCGGCCGTGAGTATGCCGCATCCCGTGGTGAGTACCTCAATGGTATCGTGATCGCTGCCTATCTGGGCTATACGTTTATTGATGCCGCAGACGTGATCGTATTCAGCGATGAGGGCGTGATGCAGCGTCATGAGACCGTTGCCAAGCTCCGTGAGCGTCTGGCAAACGAGGAGCACGCCGTGATTCCGGGCTTCTATGGCAAGTCCATCAGCGGCGTTGTTCGCACCTTCTCCCGTGGCGGTTCGGATGTCACCGGTTCGCTCGTTGCAAGAGCTGTCCATGCATCCGTCTACGAGAACTGGACAGACGTTTCCGGTATTCTCGTTGCCGATCCGAGAGTTGTTGAGGATCCGATCGTGATCCCGGTCATCACCTACAAGGAGCTGCGTGAGCTGTCCTATATGGGCTTCTCCGTCCTGCATGAGGATGCGATCTTCCCGGTTCGCACCGCAGGCATCCCGATCAATATCCGCAATACCAATGCCCCGGAGGACGACGGCACCATGATCGTTCCCGACAGCGAGACCGGCGAGGACGCAGCACTGCGCACACTGACCGGTATTGCCGGCAAGAAGGGCTTCTGTGCGATCAATATGGAAAAGGGCATGATGAACTCCGAGATCGGTTTTGTTCGTGACGTGCTGAATGTCTTTGCAGACCTGGGCATCAATGTCGAGCATATGCCTTCCGGTATCGATACCCTGTCCATCATTGCAGATGCCGCATCCCTCGAAGGCAAGCAGGAGCAGCTTCTTTCCGAGCTGCGCAAGGCAGTTGAGCCTGATACGCTGGAGATCGAGCCGGATATCGCAATGCTCGCAGTCGTAGGTAGAGGTATGAGAAAGACCCGTGGTACCGCTGCAAGAATCTTCGCAGCCCTCGCTCATGGCAGAATCAACGTCAAGATGATCGACCAGGGTTCCTCCGAGCTCAACGTCATCGTCGGCGTCAACGAGCACGACCTGCATCAGGCAATCAGATGCATTTATGATGCATTCATTTCTTCCACGCTGAGCTAATTTCAGAACAAAAAATGCAAGCGCTCCGGTTGGTTCCGGGGTGCTTTTTCGGTCGCAAGCGACCGATCAGGGAGGGCTGCTCGCCCTCCCTAAACCCTCCTCGGCAGGACTATGCAGCCCTGCACCCGCAGTTTTGTATTTTAGGACACAAAAAAGCCCGAAACCGTAAAGTTCCGGGCTTTGATTGGTTTATTACCAACATTACTGTGTCCTCTGCGAGATACCCTTGATATTGGATACGACCCAATCGAACTTGTCGGTCGTGAGGACGCTGCCGCAGTATTCGCAGACTGCGGTGTGGTTGATATCGATGTGAGCGCCGCAGTGCGGACAGGTCTGACCGGTCGTGCCGGTTGCACCCTGCTGTGTCTGCTGACCTCTGGTGCGGATGATCGTCCACTCGTAGGTCATGAATTTTTCCTGACGGTCGCTGCCACGGATGATCGTGCCGGTGTTGTCGTCCGTCACGTAATCCACAATGCGTGTCCGCAGCTCGGCAATGATGACATCATCGGTCGGCGACTGCTTCCAGCCGGCCAGCTCTACGCCAAGCACGCTGATGCGCTCCACATGGTTGGTCTGGTTCTTCTGACGGTAGACGTCAAGCTGACGATCCATCTGTGCATACATCGCATCCGACAGATACGGACGCAGACTCTCGATGTTCTTATCCTGCCATGCATTCTGGAACTGTACATAGAGGTTGGAAAGCTTCTCCTTGAATGCCTCCGGTTCAAATCCGGGATCAAGCTGGAGATACGTATGGATCGGCGCCAGCGTCGAACGGTCGGTTCGCTGTGCGCCCTGGGGTCTTGGCTGCTGCATGGGCTTTGCCTTCTTTCCACGGTTTCTGAAAATGTAGATTCCGGCGCATATCAGCAGCAAAACGATCACGCCCGGCACACCAAACAGGTCATACACGACCTTAAAGAGCCACCAGAGGATGAAGCCGTCATCGTCAGACGAGGAGGAACTGCTGCCGCTCCAGTCGTCATCATCGCCCCAGTCGCCGCCGCCCCAGTCACCGCCGCCGTAATCATCATCGCCGGCGTAATCACCGAAGTCGATCGCATGGCCTGCCAGCGGCACGGCAATGACGGTAACTGCCATCATGCACGCTAAGATCAGCGGCAGGAATTTTTTGAGTTTATGGAAATCGAATTTCTTCTTTTTCATATGTCACGCTCCCCATATACATTTTGGATGTAACCATTATACCATAGATTTCCGATTTTGTCATGTATTATGCGTAAAAATAGTGTACAAATCCGAGAATCCCATTTTGTAAGAAAAGCATAAAAAAGCCCCCTCCCAAGAGAGAGAGGGGAGGGGGACGGTATCAGCGTTCAGACAGGGGCGTGTACGCCTTGGGATCATCGATCGCCTTGTAAGCCGGGCGGATGATCTTGTTGGAATTGATGAGCTCCTCAATGCGGTGGGCGCTCCAGCCGGCGATTCTTGCAATGGCAAAGATCGGCGTATACAGCTCGACCGGCAGCCCCAGCATTCTGTACACAAAGCCGGAATAGAAGTCCACGTTGGCGCAGACACCCTTATAAATACGGCGCTCCTCCGCAATGACCTCAGCCGCAAGGCGCTCCACACGGTCGTAGAGCTCGAATTCCTTCTCTCTGCCCTTCTCGACCGAGAGCTTCTGCACGAAGCCCTTGAAAACACGGGCACGGGGGTCAGAAATGGAGTAAACGGCATGACCCATACCGTAGATCAGACCGGAATGGTCAAAGCCCTCCTTATGCAGCAGGCTGCGCAGGTAGGTGCGCAGGGCATCCTCGTCCTCCCAGTCTGGAACGTGCTCCATCAGGTCGTCAAACATCTGGCAGACCTTGATATTGGCGCCGCCGTGCTTGGGACCCTTCAGGGAGCCGAGTGCTGCGGCAATGGCAGAATAGGTATCCGTGCCGGAGGAGGACACAACGTGGACAGTGAAGGTAGAGTTGTTGCCGCCGCCGTGTTCCGCATGGAGCACCAGCGCAATATCGAGGAGCTTTGCCTCCAGCGGCGTGAACTGTCCGTCCGGACGGAGCATATACAGAATGTTCTCCGCAAGCGAAAGCTTGTTGCTGGGCTGACGGATGATGAGGCTCTCGCCAGCCTTGAAGTGATACGCCTGATAGCCGTACACGGAGATCAGCGGGAACAGCGAGATCAGGGACAGGCATTGCCGCAGGACATTGGGGATGGAGATATCATTGGCAGCCTGGTCGTAGGAATAGAGAGCGAGCACGCACTTGGCGAGGGTGTTCATCATGTTGTCGCTGGGCGCCTTCATGATGACGTCACGGGTAAAGATCGCCGGGAGATAGCGCAGGTCAGCTAAGAGCGTGTTGAAATGCGCAAGCTGTTCCTTGTTCGGCAGATTGCCGAACAGCAAAAGATAGGTGGTTTCCTCAAAGCCGAACCGGTCGTCCGCCGCAAAGCCAGCCACCAGATCCTCGACATCGATGCCACGATAATACAGCTTGCCGTCGCAGGGGACGCTCACGCCGTCCACCATTTTGGTAGCGCAGACATTGCCGATGTGGGTAAGCCCAGCCAGTACGCCCTTACCGTTGAGGTCACGCAAGCCACGCTTGACGTCGTACTGTGTATAAAGGGCGGTATCGATCGGGAATTCATTTTTGCAAAGATCCGCCAGTGCCTCGATCTGGGGAGAATTTGCTTCGGAGTAATCATAGCGTGCCATGTGAATCAGATCCTTTCTTCGTTATCTCTGTACGTCTTGCTGTCTTTGGGGGTATCCAAAGAGTATATAAGTATCATTATAACATACTTTGTAAAGAAAGTCAACAAAAACGCAGAAAATGTTTTTTGTTATTTATGCAATTTACCCCTTTACAAATCACTGAAACTGTGGTATAATATATCTTGTTGACGAGGTGTGGCTCAGTTTGGTAGAGCACTACGTTCGGGACGTAGGGGCCGCAGGTTCGAATCCTGTCACCTCGACCATTTTCTTGATGTGATCGCTCACACCAAGAACCCTGCTGATGTGGCACAGGTGGTAGCGCAACGCCTTGGTAAGGCGTAGGTCACCGGTTCGAATCCGGTCATCAGCTCCAAAGGAAACCC
>CACXGK010000078.1 GCA_902767115.1 uncultured Ruminococcus sp. | reverse complement strand
CCGTTGACGGTCTTGCCGTCGAGGACGATGTAGCGCTTGAGGGCGCCGAGGAATTTCGGGATGGTGGTGTTGGCGTGCTTGTTATTGAGCACATTCGTGCCGCCCTTGAGGACCTGCTCATGCAGACCTGTCTGGTCGAACTTATGGGCTGCCACTGCATGATTGTCCTTGCCGGTGATGGCGTAGAGGTCGTACATACAGTCATTCATGCCGCCGTATTCAATGGAAAGGACAGTGTTCTGCGTCTGCTCATTCCAGCGGCTGGTACGGTCATAGACCCAGTCGCCGAGGCTGGAGCCGACATCCTTGGCAGCAGCATAGCCGGTGGCATTGTACACATCCACGATGCCGGCGATGAGCTTGTGCATCGTGTACCACGGCACCCATGCGTCATCAAAGATGTTAGCCTTGCCCTGCTCCACACGATCGAACTGGCGCTCCACATTGCCGTCGGACGGAACGGGCGCAGCCCAGAGAAAGCCCTTCTTGCCACGGGAGTGCTGCTGGCACACCTGCATCTCGTCGATGAGGAGCTTCATGCGCCCGTACAGTGCATCCTTCTGCTCCTTGGTGAGGTCTGGATGCTGGTACGCCTGTGCAAGGGCGGTGAGGTAGTGACCGATGCAGTGACCGCCGATGTTGGTGTTTTCCCAGCCGCCGTAACGGGTGGCGCCCTTGGTGGAAAGTCCTGCATTGTCCCGGAAGCCGGCAAGGAGCTTGTCGGTCTCGAACGACATCAGGTAGTCCATTTCCTTCTCGAAGGCGTTGGTGCAGTAGGCGTCTGTTACCGTAACGTCAGTCAGCCTGAAGTCCTTGGTTTCGGCTGGTGCTGCGCTCGCTTCAAACCCCGGAAGCAGAAATCCATTGCTCCCCAGCATGGCGGCAGCCGCAAAAACGGCTGTGATCCGGCTTAAAATCGGATGCTTCATGATAGATTCCCCCTGTCATGTGATCTGCCGGGATTTTGCCCGGTGATATCTGTGTGTCTGTCCGTACTGTGACAGCATTCAAGCTATACCAATATCATAACTATTAGCATACATGAAAAACGCAGAAAATGCAATGCATTTTTCCATCATGTTACTAACCTTTTGAACTATTTTGATATTGCTGCAAGTTGTGAAGTGTGTCACATTTACTTCATAAATTATACTAAATATTATACGCCCTGTCAACTGCGAGAATGCATAAAAGGTGGACAAAATACAGATTTGCCGCACAAAATCCTGTTTCAGCCAAAAAAAATCCCCCTTCCCGGAGGGGAAGGGGGAATCTGCTCATATGCGGAAGTGCTTGGGGATGGAAATGACAGTCGAGGCGCCCTTGTCGGAGAACTGCATGGACAGCTTGCCGCCGCACTGGATCTCCAGGCGCTGTCTGACATTCTCGATGCCGACGCTCTGGTGTTCCTTTTGCTTGGGGGTGAGGGCAGCGCCGGTGCCGTTGTCGGTGACGGTGATGATGATCCAGCCGTCCTGCTCCTCGGTCTTGATCTTGACGAAACCCGTGCCGTCACGCCGGGTGAGAGCGCCGTGCTTGATGGCGTTTTCCACGATGGGCTGGATGGTCAGGGGCGGTATCTTGAAGTCCTGCACCCTCAGGTCGTAGATCACGTTGAAGTTGACGTCCGTGCTTGCTTTTTCGAGCTGAATGTACTGCTCGCTGTGCGCCAGCTCCGCCGCAAAGCTGATCGGTTCGTCAGAGGAGAGGGAGCTGATATTGGCACGCAGATAGTCGCCGAATACATCAATGCAGTCCGCTGCCGCCTCGCTGTCGGTGTAGCAAAGGGACTGGATGGTGGCAAGGACATTGAAGATGAAATGCGGCTGCATCTGTACAACGAGCAGACGGAGCCGCTGGCGTTCGAGCTCCAGACGGCTGTTGTTGAGCGTTTCCTGCGCCTTGGAGTAGTTGATCGCCGACAGGAAGAAATAGTAAATGACCATCTCCACCGCCGTGACCGTTTCGCCCGTGCCCCGTGCGAATCCGACCTCCTCGCCGATCGCCGTCAGAATGGACGTGCCAGCCATGAACAGTGCGATCACGCCCTTGGAGCGATAGCCGCTTTGCAGGATGAGCACGGAATGGATGCCGAGCAGCAGCACGTAAAAGCACAGCACCAGGATCGGCAGCATCCGGCACGGTCCGCCGGTAAAGCTGTGATCCGCCTCAAATCCATAGATGATTCCCGTCCCAAAGAGATCGGCGGTGACGAGAATGAAATTGATGCAGTAGGGGATGCAGGTGAGCACCTTGCGCTGGATCGGAACGATCATAAAAAGCTCCAGCAAAGCGATCAGCGGATAGATCCAATAGATGCAGGCAGTCTTGATATACAGGATGCGGACGCTCAGGTGATAGATGTCACAGATATCCTCCAGCGCTTCGAGCAGCGTGATGCCAAACACGATGCCGATGATGCACCACATATAATGCCGCCCTTGTATCTGCATTTTATGGTTGACTGCCAGGAGCGTTGCCATAGCTGCCAGGACGAGGAGTGTGACGTAGTTTTGGGTGACATAGTCCATCAGGGTATAGGTTTCGACGGAAACCACCTTCTTTCACGAACAAATCGATAGGAAACGCATGGAATCACATACGAAAATGCCATATTCCCATTGTATCACACAAAGGCGAAAAAAACAAGTGGATTCTGCAAGTCGAGTCCTGCACAGCACCGGCGCCTGCGAATATTTAGCGATACTGCAAGATTTTTCAGTTTGCTCGATGGAAAGGGCAATATATCCAATTCTATGCCGGGAATCTTGGGCGAACTGACAAAATGCGGACGTTTTTGTGGATATCTCACAATTTCTATTGCAATATATAGCGGTTTATGGTATACTATGAGTGAAAGCTGCGGCAGAGCGTTCTGCCGTGAAAGACAGTTTATGAGAGGAAAGGATACTGATATCATGAAAAAATACGCACTTATCTCCGCCCTCCTGACGGCAGCTCTCCTGACCGGATGCGGCGTGACACAGAATGAAGCACCTGCCCCTGCACAGAATGCAGCCACCGAAGCCCCTGCGACCGAAGCGCCGGCGGCTTCCATTTCAAGCGGATTTGTGGATCCGGGTACGGAGGAATATGCGACCATCTACCAGTCGCCCGATGCGACCTCAACGGCTGTGGCAAGGGGCTATTCCGGCGATGCCATTGAGATCTTTGCAATGCAGGGGCAGTGGTATCAGATCAAGCTCGGTGATATTTCCGGCTACATCAAGGTCGATCAGGTGGCATTCTCCAAGCCGGAGCCTGCCCAGGAGACTGCACCGCCTGCCACCGAAGCGCCTGCACAGGAGACAGCAGCCCCGGTTGCCCAGGCGCCTGCGGCAGAGACCCAGGCGATCAACGTCAACATCACCCTCCAGTACGACAGCGACGGCATTGCACTTCCAAAGTCCTACGCTGCCTATGAGTCCTACAGCAGCGCCAGAAATGCGTACTGCTCGGTGGAGTCCTGCTATATCTACAAGACTGCTTCCACCAGCGGCCCAAAGCGTGAAGCCGATATGCTCTACAAGGGCGATGCTGTCACGGTGTACGGCGCTTATAACGGCTTCTACTACATCGGTACCGACAGCGGCAGCGGTTATGAGCTGATGGGCTACGTGCAGACCGGCAAGATCACCATCGGTACACCCCCTGCCGCAGAGGACAAGAGCTATGCCGCAACTGCCGGTTATGTCGATGTGGCACAGTGCAATGTCCGCAGCTCTCCCTCCAAGGCGGACAACAGCAATGTCATTGACACCATTTATAAGGGCACGACCTTTACCATCAACAGCTTTGACGGCTACTGGTACTATATCAATTACAACGGCAAGTCGGGCTACGTCAGCTACAAGATGGTGACGGTGTACTGATATGCGCAGAACAGTTCTGACAGCCGTCCTTTCGCTCACGCTCCTGCTGACTGCCTGCGGAAGTGCGCCCGGTACGGAGGTGCAGCCGGCACCGGTGGAGACTACCCGTCTGGAGACCAGCAGCGTGGAGATCGTGACATCTGTGGAGAGTACGACGGAAGCGGAAACAACAGCCGTTCCGGAAACAGCGCCTCCCACGACCGAAGCGCCTGCCGGAACGCTTGCCGGCGTGAAGATCGGACTTGACCCCGGTCATCAGGAGCACGGTAACCCGGAACAGGAAGCCATCGCACCCGACAATCCGCAGACCAAGGACAAAGTGACCGGCGGTGCCGTCGGCACAGTGACCGGGATCCCGGAGTATGTCACGGTGCTGGATATTGCAGAGTGTCTGAAGGAGAAGCTCGAAGCGGAGGGCGCTGTGGTGTACATGACACGGGAATCGCATGATGTGGATATCTCGAACCAGGAACGCACGAAAATGATGAATGACTACGGTGTTGACCTGATGCTGCGCATCCACTGCGATGCGGCAGGCAGTGCGGATGCCAGGGGCGTGGGAATGTTCGTGAGCATGAGCAATGCCATTGCACAGCAGAGCTATGACTATGCCCTGACCATGCAGCCCATTGTCTGCGAAGCTATCGGAGCGCAGAACCGGGGCATCACCCAGAATGACAACTACACCGGTCAGAACTGGGCAGAGGTGCCGTGCATCATGATCGAATGCGGATTCCTGAGCAACCCGGAGGAGGATCGCCTGCTCAACGATCCGGATTACCAGGATAAGCTGGCAGAGGGTATCTGCCAGGGCATCCAAGCGTGTTTTTCGTAAAGCGTGAAGCAAACGCAAAAGTTTTTGGTCCAGCTTTTTTCAAAAAGCTGGTCGCCGTCCGGTCGGGTTTTCATCCAAGCCCGACACTACTCGTCTTCAAGCAGCATCTTGCCTCATCCTCGGTCGCAGACGGCGAAATCTCCTAATGCTGCGCTTTTTTCAGGGGTGAATTTCAAAAACAGTCCGGTGGACTGTTTTTGGAAGAGGGGCACTTTTTT
>CACXGK010000077.1 GCA_902767115.1 uncultured Ruminococcus sp. | reverse complement strand
TGGACCTGACCAGCTTTTTGAAAAAAGCTGGACCAAAAACTTTTGCGTTTGCTTTACGCTTTCAAGAATAGTTTTTTGACAGACTGAAATCCCCCTCCTGCCGTTTGGGGCAGGAGGGGGATTTATTCTTGTCACTCAGGCGATGTCGAGCACCTTGTAGTCCTTATCCTCGACTGCCTTGCGCAGGACGGCATCCTCTGTCTGTGCGGTCAGTGTCACAACGGCAGTTCCCTGCTCGTGGCTGACCTCTGCGTTGGAAACGGTGTCAAGGGCTTCAAGCGCCTTCTTGACGGTGGCTTCACAGTGCGGGCACATCATGCCTTCAATTTTCATGGTCTTGGTCATAGTTTTTCCTTCTTTCTGATGTTTCTTGACGATATGCTTTCTGTCACGCCTTGTGGAATACAAGTCGAACAGGTTCAGCCGTAAGGCATTGGTCACGACGCAAAAGCTCGACAGGCTCATTGCCGCCGCTCCAAACATGGGACTGAGCTCCCACCCGAATACCGGCACCCACACGCCTGCGGCAAGCGGAATGCCAATGATGTTGTAGATAAACGCCCAGAACAGATTCTCCCGGATATTCCGGAGGGTCTGGCGGCTCAGGCGGATGGTCGCCGGGACATCACGCAGGGTGCTTTTCATCAGCACCACGTCCGCCGCATCGATCGCCACATCCGTCCCGGCACCAATGGCAAGCCCCACATCCGCACGGGTCAGAGCCGGGGCATCGTTGATGCCGTCGCCGACCATGGCGGTCTTGCCCTCCTGCATCAGGCGGCGCACAACGGCTTCCTTGCCGTCAGGCAGGACGTCCGAAATGACCTCATCCACCCCGGCAGCCTTGCCAATGGCGGCGGCAGTCCGGGCATTGTCGCCCGTGAGCATGACCACACGCAAGCCCATGCCGTGGAGCTCCTCAATTGCCGCTGCGCTGTCCGGCTTGATGGTATCCGACACGGCAATGACGCCGAGGATCCTGTCCTCCTGCGCAAAGAGCAAGGGTGTTTCACTCGATGCATAGAGCTTTTCCGTGATGGCATCCAGTTCCTCCGTCCAGGCAGCCTTCTGCCGGATGAAATCCGCCTTGCCGCCGAGGACTTGCGTTCCGTCCAGCACGCCCTGCAAACCGTGCCCCGGCAATGCCTGGAATGCCGTGATCTCACCGCCTTGCAGCCCTTTCTCCTGCGCATAGCGCAGAATGGCTTTCGCAAGGGGATGCTTGCTTTTCTGTTCGAGTGCGGCAGCCGTCTGGAGAAGCTGCGTTTCCGTCACGCCCTGCACGGGATAAACACCTGTCACCTCCGGTGTGCCGCTGGTGATGGTACCGGTCTTGTCCAGGACTACGATCTCGGTGCGCCCGACACTTTCAAGCGCCGAAGCCGATTTGAACAGGATGCCGTTTTTGGCGCCCTTGCCGCTGCCGACCATGATCGCCACAGGCGTGGCAAGTCCCAATGCACACGGGCATGAAATGACCAGCACCGAAATGGCGTGCGTCAGCGCTCGTGCCACATTCCCGCTTATCAGCATCCACACTGCAAACGTGAGCACTGCGATTCCCAGCACCACCGGCACAAAGATGCCTGCGACCTTGTCCGCTGTCCGGGCGATGGGCGCTTTGGTGGCAGCCGCATCGCTGACCATCCGGATGATGCGGGACAGCGCCGTTTCGCTGCCCACATGGTTCGCCTCGCAGCGCAGGAAACCGGACTGGTTGAGCGTTGCCGCCGAAACGGTACTGCCCTGCTGCTTGTCCACCGGGATGCTCTCGCCGGTCAGCGCCGACTCATTGACAGCGCTCTCGCCTTCGATCACGATGCCGTCCACGGGAATGCTCTCGCCGGGACGCACCGTGAAAATGTCCCCGATGCGCACCTGTGACGCCGGGATCACGGTCTCGGCGCCGTCACGCACCACGGTCGCCGTCTGCGGCGCCAATGCCATCAGGCTTTTGAGGGCGTTGGTCGTCCTGCCCTTCGAGATGGATTCGAGGAGCTTGCCGACGGTAATGAGCGTCACGATCATGGCAGCGGAGTCGAAATAATAGTGCGTGCTCAACCAGACCTTGCCGCCGTACCCATTCTGAAAGGCATGAGACAGCACCAGCAGATTCCAGACGCTCCACGCATACGACACACCCGAACCCATCGCCACGAGCGTATCCATGTTCGGCGCCCGGTGGAGCACGCCACGGAAGCCGGAGATAAAGAATTTCTGGTTAATAACGAGCACCAGTCCCGACAAAAGCATCTGCACGATGCCATACCCGATCGAATCCCATGCAAACGGCGTTGCCGCCCAGACCTTTGCCGGCAGGAACATCAGCACCATCAGCGGAACCAGCAGCACCAGCGATGCGACAAGCCGCCTGCGCAGCACCGGAGTCTCCGGGTTATCCAAAGCTTGCTGCTGCGCTGACCGGGACTCTGCGCCCTTGACGGCGGCGCCGTAGCCGGCTGCCTGTACCGCCTGGATGATCGCCGCCGGGTCGGCACTTCCCTCGACACCCATCGAATTGGTCAGCAGACTGACCGAGCAGGACGTCACGCCCGGAACGGCGGTGACAGCCTTTTCTACACGGGCGCTGCACGCCGCACAGCTCATCCCGGTCACCTGATATTGCTCCAAATCCATCACCTCTCTGTGAAGTTAGCGAATGAAAACAGCTATTCTCTATGTATAGTATACCAAATGTGCCCCGGTTTGTCAATGGCACGTAACCTCGGTAAATTTTCGACCGTTTGCGAAGTTTTTCTGCATTGTCTGAAAATTCTTCTTGACTTTTCGGAGCATCCGTGCTATAATTAGTTGAGACTAACCGAAGGAGAGCGAAAGCAATATGACACTCAAAGAACTGGAAATCGGCAAAAGCGCTGTCATCCAAGCCGTTGGCGGCGAAGGTGCTCTGCGGCAGCATTTTCTCGACATGGGCGTGATTCCCGGCACAGAGGTGACGCTGCTCAAATACGCACCGATGGGCGACCCGATGGAGATCATGCTCCACGGCTATACGCTGACCCTGCGGCTTGCGGATGCGGCGCAGATCACGGTTACCCCATGCGAACCCAGGAAGGAGGAAGCCGCACCGGTTTTCCCGAAGCGTTCCGACCATCCGGGTCTCGGCGAGGACGGCAGATTCCATGCCAAGGGCGACGGAGACCCCCTGCCGGATGACACCGTGCTGAAATTTGCCCTCGTCGGCAACCAGAATTCCGGCAAGACCACCCTGTTCAACCGGCTGACCGGCTCGAACCAGCACGTCGGCAATTTCCCCGGCGTCACCGTTGACCGCAAGGACGGGCCCATCAAGGGGCATCCGAATACCCTCATCACCGACCTGCCCGGCATCTATTCCATGTCGCCGTACTCGAATGAGGAGCTCGTTTCCAGAAGCTTTGTACTCGACGAAAAGCCCCATGCCATCATCAATATCGTCGATGCGTCCAACATCGAGCGCAACCTCTACCTCACGATGCAGCTCATTGAAATGAACGTGCCGATGGTCGTTGCCCTCAACATGATGGACGAGGTCACCGCCAACGGCGGCAGCATCGATATCAACACGATGGAGGAAATGCTCGGTGTGCCGGTCGTTCCGATCTCGGCGGCGAAGAATTCCGGCGTGGAGGAGCTTGTCACCCATGCGCTGCACATTGCGCACTACCAAGAGCGCCCCGTGCGGCAGGATTTCTGCGGCAAGTCCGAAAACGGCGGTGCGGTTCACCGCTGCCTGCACAGCATCACCCACCTGATCGAGGATCATGCGGAGCAATCGGGACTGCCCGTGCGTTTTGCGGCATCGAAGGTCATTGAGGGTGACGAGCTCATTATCCAGCAGCTCGCCCTCGACCCGAATGAACGGGAGACCGTCGATCACATCATCCTCCAGCTCGAACGGGAGCGTGGGCTTGACCACAGCGCTGCAATAGCGGATATGCGTTTCACCTATATCCAGCGTGTCTGCCGTGCGACCGTCCGCAAGCCTCACGAGAGTCGTGAGCACATCCGCAGCCAGAAGATCGACAAACTCCTCACTGGTAAGTATACGGCGATCCCGATGTTCATACTCATCATGGCAGCCGTCTTTTTCCTGACATTCAATGTCATCGGTGCCGGCTTGCAGGGATTGCTGGAATCCGGGATCGATGCCCTCACCGGTATGGCGGACGACGCCCTGACCAGAGTCGGTGCCAATGACGCCATCCACGGACTGCTCATCGAGGGTATCTTCGGGGGCGTCGGGAGCGTGCTGTCCTTCCTGCCGATCATTGTGACGCTGTTTTTCTTTCTGTCGCTTCTGGAGGACAGCGGCTATATCGCACGAGTGGCGTTCTTCATGGACAAGATCCTGCGAAAGATCGGACTTTCGGGACGTTCCATCGTGCCGCTGCTCATTGGCTTCGGCTGCACCGTCCCGGCAGTCATGGCGACCCGCACCATGCCCAGTGAGCGTGACCGCAAAATGACCATTCTGCTCACGCCCTTCATGAGCTGTACTGCCAAGCTCCCGATCTATGCGTTCTTTGTGGATGCGTTCTTTCCGAAGCACGGATGGCTCATCATGACGGGGCTGTATCTGTTCGGCATCCTGACCGGCATCATCGCAGCGCTGCTGTACCGGAGCACGCTGTTCCGGGGCGAGGCAGTACCGTTTGTAATGGAGCTGCCGAACTACCGTCTGCCCGGCGCCCGCAATGTCGGACAGCTTCTCTGGGAAAAGGCAAAGGACTTCCTCCAGCGTGCCTTCTCCGTTATCCTCGTGGCGACCATCGTGATCTGGTTCCTCAAGAGCTTTGATTTCCGGCTGGACATGGTAGCAGACCAGCACGACAGCATTCTGGCGACAGTCTCCGGCTTCCTGGCAGTTTTCCTCAAGCCCATCGGTCTGGGCGACTGGCGCATCGCCACCTCCCTCATCGGCGGATTTATGGCGAAGGAGAGTGTGGTTTCCACACTGGAGGTACTCTTTGGCGACAGTGTTTCCACCGCCCTTTCCACGGCTTCTGCGGCATCGCTTCTGGTATTCTCGCTGCTCTATACGCCTTGTGTGGCAGCCATCGCTTCCATCCGACGGGAGCTTGGAAACAAGTGGGCAGTTGCCGTTGTGGTATGGCAGTGCGTGGTGGCATGGATCGCCGCACTCTGTGTCTATCTCATTGGAATGGCTATGATGGGAGGTTTCTGATATGAATATGATCGATTATATCCTGCTTGCTGGCATAGGCTTAGCGCTGCTCCTTGCCATCCGGCACATCATCAAAGCAAAGAAGCAAGGCAAATGCTGCTCCTGCGGCGGAGACTGCTCCTGCTGCAAATCCGGCTGCCATACGACCAAATAACCGAAAGAAGGGATCCTCATGAAACTCCGCCGATCTATGCCTGCGATCGGTCTGACGCTCGCCCTGCTGCTGACCGGCTGCGGCACTTCCGTCCAGACAACGACCACCAGCACCGACATCGACTACGCCGACCAGGAGAACTGGGCATACTACAGCATCGGTGACACCCAGACCGCTGACCTCTTTCTCATCTGCCCGACTGTGACCATGACTGACGGCTACAATATGGCGATGGACGATGCCGAGACCAAAGCCAATTTTCTTGGAGCGCTGAATATGGAGCGTGGCATCTATGAGGATTCCGCCCGGATGTTTGCGCCCTACTACCGGCAGGCAAGCATGAAGGCGTATGACCTTGCGGCTTCTGACCGGGAGGAATATCTGGAGATTGCCTACAGTGACGTATCTGCGGCGTTTTCCTACTACCTCGAACACGAAAATGCCGATCGTCCGATCATTCTGGCAGGCTTCTCGCAGGGCGCTGATATGTGCTACCGGCTGCTGGAGGAGTATTTCGGGGATGAAGCCCTGTACGACCGGCTGGTTGGCGTGTATGCCATCGGCTGGCCCTGCACGGAGGCAATGACGGTTGAATTTCCGCAGATCAAGCCTGCTGCATCGGCGGATGACCTGGGGGCTGTTATCACGTTTGACTGCGAGGCGCCGTCCGTAACGGATACGTTCCTCAACCCTGCCGGACAAAAGACCTATGCCATCAACCCCCTCAGTTGGCAGACGGATTCCGCCCCAGCCGACAAGAGCCTGAACCGGGGAGCGTGCTTTACCAACTACGACGCCGAGATCACACGGGAGGAAGCGGCGCTTTGCGGCTGCTACATCGATGCGGAGCGTGGCACCCTGAAGGTCACGGACATCGACCCGGCGGATTACCCCGCACGTATTCCGAGTCTGCCGGACGGGGCATACCATGTGTACGACTATATGTTCTTCTTCCGGAATTTGCAGGAGAATGTGGCGCACCGGCTCGAATTCTTTGAAGCACAGGCAGAATAACAGAAAAGCCATAGCACGAAAAGTGTTCGTGCTATGGCTTCAGCTTGTCCATAAAGTCTATTTTGCCGCCTACAGGCGGCAGGAAAAGCATTTCAAGGCGAAAGAAGGGGCACTTTTTTGCAAAAAAGTGCCCCTCT
>CACXGK010000076.1 GCA_902767115.1 uncultured Ruminococcus sp. | reverse complement strand
TGTCCTGCGACAGGAGGACACCTTCACTTCTTACTCCTAACTCCTCACTTCTCATACTTCGTCGCAAGCCATGCGAGCATCTGGGTGTGACCTTCTTCAGAGAGGGGGAATTCGCTGTAGTCCTCCATTTCGGTGAGCTCCGAGCAGATGAAGCCATGCCAAATGCTGACCTTCAGCAGATCGTCCTCCGGGACGATGCGGAAATTGAGGTCGCCACGGCTTCCGGTGAAGATGTTCTTGCTGATGAAATAGAAGATTCGGGGAATGTCAAAATCATTGGGCTTTGCCATCAGTTTGCTCCTTTCAGGATGGGAATGACGTCCGCAAGGGTCGGGACGCAGGCGAACAGCATAGGCTTGATGCTGTCATCCGGTTCGGACAGGTCCGGTACCATGACCGGTTTGCAGCCGGCGGCGTAGGCGGACAGGATGCCGTTGGGGGAGTCCTCCAGCGCAATGCAGCGCTCCGGCGGAAAGTCGACCTCTCTTGCCGCCGTGAGGTAGGTCTCCGGGTTGGGCTTGCCGAGCTTTACCATGTCGCCGCAGATGAAGGCGTCAAACAGCTCATGCACGCCGATCTGCTGCAAATACGTATCCGTGCGCTCCCGGTCGGTAGCGGTCGTGACTGCAAGCGAGAGCCCTGCGTCCTTTGCAAAGTGCAGAAGCTCGTGCAGTCCGGGCTTTGGCGTGATGCCGTGCTCGGCGATGTACGCCGCCGTCAGCTCCCGGCGTCTGGCACGGATGGCTTCGTAGTGGAAGTCGGCGCCGAAAATGGCTTGGAGCTTGGGCTTGGCAAAGACCGCCGACAGGCTCCGGATGCCCAGGACGTGTTCGAGCTCCATCGGGAAGCCGGCTTCGTGCGCCGCCTGCATCCAGAATTTGGCAAGCATCCATTCCGTATCGATCATCAGTCCGTCCATGTCGAGGAGGAGGGCGGAAATGTCTGGTTTCATGCGATCAGTCCCTTTCGTGAAGTGATTTTAGCGGGTCTTGTGGTGAATGCGCTCGTTGGCGAATTTGGAATAGCGGAACTTCTGCGTCTTGTAAAGCCCGTAGTAGCCTGAGAGCAGGTAGCTCACGGCAATGACGAGCAGACAGTACGGCACACAGCCAAGCCCGAACAGCTCTGCCGAAATAAACAGCGACGCCAGCGGGCAGTTCGTAACGCCGCAGAACAGTGCGATCATGCCGACCGCTGCGCAAAGCGACGGGGAAACGCCCATCACAGAACCGAAAACACATCCAAATGTTGCCCCCACAAAGAACGAGGGCACGATCTCACCGCCCTTGAAGCCGCCGGAGAGGGTGACAGCGGTGAAGATCATTTTCAGGAAAAAGGCGTACCAATGCGCTTCGCCGCCGATCGCCCGGACGATGATGCTGCCGCCGGTGCCGAAGTATTCCTCCGTGTGGAACACGATGCCGAGCAGAATGAGCACGCCGCTGGCGATGAGGATGCGCAGGTAGGGGTTGCGGAATTTGCGGCGCATAACGTGTTCCGAACGATGCAGGATCACGCAGAACAGAATGCTCAGCAGCGCACAGCAGATGCCGAGCAGTACGGTCTTGAAGGCGTTGAGCGGCGTGAATTCCGGCACGGGGTAGACGTCGTACCGTGCGAGCGGAAAGCCGAGCTTGCCGGCGACGTAGGAGGCAGTGAGCGACCCGATGACAGCCGGGACGAGGGCAGAATACTGCATGGTGCCGACCGTTCCGACCTCCATCGCAAAGATGGAGGCGGCGACCGGTGTCCGGAAGATCGCCGAGAACGCCGCACTCATGCCGGTGATGATGACGGTGCGCTTGTCCTTTTCACGCAGGTGGAGAAGCCTGCCGAATAAATCACCTAAACTGCCGCCCAACTGGAGCGCAGCCCCCTCACGTCCGGCACTTCCACCAACGAAGTGGGTGATGATGGTCGTGATGAAGATCAGCGGCGCCATCTGGACAGGAAGCTGGGCTTCCGAGCGAATGGAGGCAATGACCATGTTGGTGCCTTTGTCGTGCTTGTCCTTGGTGATGTGGTAGAGAAAGACGATGGCAGCGCCGCCGACCGGCAGCAGGAGGTAACACCACTGATGCGCCTCACGGAATTCCGTACCGGCTGCGATGCACCACACAAATGCCGCACCGACCACGCCCAGAACTGCCCCCAGTACAAGCGCCAGCACCACCCAGCGCAGGAGAAGCCGGAGCTGTAGAAGAATATGGATCAGACTATGCAGCGCCTTTCCACGGAAGCGATAGAAACGTTCCGCACTTTTATGGCGCAGGTTCCCGAAAAATGACACGGGATCCACTCCTTTCGGATGAGATGGTTTCTTTCTTATATTATAGCATTTTGGATGGGCTTTGTCAAATGAAAGGGGAGCGGCGCCTTCGGCGCTTGCCCCTACCCCCAACCCCCTCCCCCACAGGGGGAGGGGGCTTTTACGCAGGGGGCTCCGCCCCCTGCACCCCCGTAGGGACGCTGCCGGGGTCGCATTCCACTTGCCATCAATCGCACGAACCTCGAACCCTGCACCCCCGTAGGGACGCTGCCGGGTTCTCCATCCCAAGGTGTTTTGCGGGTGGAGGGTGCGCAGCACCCTCCATAAATAGCCCCCTCCCCTTGGGGAGGGGGTTGGGGGTGGGGGACAGCGCCAAAGGCGCCACCTTTTCGGGATTTGACAAAACCGAAACTTTGTGCTATAATAGAGCATTGTGAGGAATCCCCGGTGAGGGGGCGAAAACCGAGTTTGAAAAGAGGAAATCATGGCAAAGAAACAAGAGTACGGCGACGATAGTATCAGAATGCTCAAAGGTCCCGATAAGGTGCGTAAGCGTCCGGGTGTTATTTTTGGTTCCGATGGTCCGGATGGGTGTGCGCATTCCATTTTCGAGATCATTTCCAATTCCATCGATGAGGCTCGTGCCGGCTACGGCAACCGCATCATCATCACTCGCTGGAATTCCGGCGAGATCGAGGTCGAGGACTTCGGACGTGGCTGTCCGGTCGATTTTAACAAGACCGAAAACCGCTATAACTGGGAGCTCGTCTACTGCGAGCTGTATGCCGGCGGTAAGTACGATACCACCGATCAGAGCTATGAGTATGCGCTCGGTCTGAATGGTCTGGGTCTGTGTGCAACGCAGTTTGCATCGGAATTCATGGATGTCACGGTTCATCGTGACGGCATGGAGTTTACGCTGCATTTTGAGCACGGCAACAATGTCGGCGGTCTGCACAAGAAGCCCTATAAAAAGAAGGACACCGGTACCCGGACTCGCTGGAAGCCCGATCTGGACGTGTTTACGGACATCCATGTGCCGGACGAATTCTTCCACGACACCCTGCGCCGGCAGGCGGTCGTCAACCCGAATTTGCTGTTCGTGTATCGTTCCGAGCAGGAGGACGGGTCGTTCCTGGAGAAGGAGTACATCTACGAGAACGGCATCTCCGACTATGTGGAGGAGATTGTCGGCGATAAGGCGATCACGCCCATCCAGACATGGACTGCCGAGCGTATGGGGCGTGACCGTGAGGACAAGCCGGATTACAAGGTCAGACTGTCGGTCGCACTGACCTTCTCCAACCAGGTCAACCGCCTCGAATACTACCACAATTCGAGCTGGCTCGAACATGGTGGTTCGCCGGATAAGGCTGTTGTTTCGGCATTTCTTTCGCAGATCAATGCCTACCTGAAGCAGAATAACAAGCTCCAGAAAAATGAGAGCGCCGCACGCTTTGATGACATCCGGGACTGTCTGGTGCTCGTGTCCTCGTCCTTCTCGACGCAGACGTCCTACGAGAACCAGACCAAGAAAGCCATTACCAACAAGTATATCCAGGAGTGCATGACCGATTGGCTCAAGCATCAGCTTGAAGTCTATTTCATTGAAAACCCCGATGATGCGAATAAAATCGCACAGCAGGTGCTCGTCAACAAGCGCTCCCGTGAGAATGCGGAGAAGATTCGGCTGAATACTAAGAAGAAACTCACCGGCAACATCGACCTGGCAAACATGGTCGAGAAGTTCGTGGACTGCCGCACCAAGGATGTGTCCAGACGTGAGGTCTACATCGTGGAGGGTGACTCGGCGCTCGGTGCCGTCAAGCTTGCCCGTGATGCCGATTTCCAGGCGGTCATTCCCGTGCGTGGTAAGATCCTCAACTGCCTCAAGGCGGATTATCCCCGTATCTTCAAGAGCGATATCATCACCGATTTACTCAAGGTGCTCGGCTGCGGCGTGGAGGTCAACCTCAAAAATACCGGCAATATTCCGCAGTTTTCGGTCGATAACCTGCGCTGGTCGAAGGTCATCATCTGCACCGATGCCGACGTGGACGGCTTCCAGATCCGCACGCTGATCCTGACGATGCTGTATCGCCTGACGCCGACGCTTTTGAAGGAAGGGTACGTTTATATCGCAGAATCGCCGCTTTATGAGATCAACACCAAGGACAAGACCTATTTTGCGTACACCGAGAAGGAGCGTGCTGATATTCTCCAGAAGATCGGCGACAAGAAGTTCACCATCCAGCGCTCCAAGGGACTTGGTGAGAACGAGCCCGAAATGATGAGCCTGACCACCATGAACCCCGATACCCGCCGGCTCATCCGTGTGATGCCGGACGACGCTGAACGCATGGCGACCATGTTTGATCTGCTTCTCGGCGACAACCTCCAGGGACGTAAGGATTACGTTGCGGAGTACGGCGGCGATTATATCGAGCTTGTCGATGTTTCTTAAAAAAATAAAGTCCGCACCGGGATGCCGATGCGGACTGCTTTTTTAGGGATGCATTTGCTGATACAAGGGATTTGCGACTGCCTGCACGAGCGCTTTGATTTTCTGTGGGTCTTTCTTTCTGTCTGTTTCAAGACTGCTCGATGCGTCCACGCCCCAGGGGGCGACCTCCCGGATGGCGTCGGTCACATTCTCTGGGGTGATGCCGCCTGCAAGGAAAAATGGCTTCTCCGGGCGGTTTTGAACGATGATATCCCATGGCGCTACGGTGCCGGTGCCGCCTACGCTTTGCGCCGAAAAGCTGTCGAGCACGAGCTTATCCACATCGAGTGCATCGGCGTTTGCAATGTCCTGCGCCGTCTGCACACGCACCGCCTTCCAGAGCTGAACGTCAGGGAAATGCGCACGGAATCCTGCGATATCCTCCACTGTTTCGCTGCCGTGAAGCTGAATGACGTCGAGATACGGATAATAGGGCGAAATATCGCTGATATCCGGGTCAACGAACACGCCCACACGGGCGATTGCCCCATTTAGCTCCTGCACAAGCGCTGCGAACTGCTCCGGCGATACATACCGCCAGAAAGGTTTCGAGCAGATGAATCCGGCGAAATCCGGCGGAAAAGCGTTCAGCGCCGCCACGTCCTCCGGTCTGCGGATGCCGCAGATCTTCAGGTATGTGCTCATCTCGTGCCCTCCCGTAAGGTCTGGAGGGTCTGGGGGATGTTGTCGGAGCGCATGAGTGTCTCGCCAATGAGGACGGCGTCGGCGCCGTTCGCCTGCACGGTGTGCATATCGGCGTTGTTCCGGATGCCGGATTCGGAGACAAAGAGCTGCCCCGGCTCACGCAGGGAGGAAAGCTCTGCGGTATGTCCGAGGTCTACCGTGAACGTCCGGAGATCACGGTTGTTCACGCCGAGCAGCTTCGGGGAAAAGCGCTGGACACGCTCGACCTCCGCCGCTGTGTGGACTTCCACCAGACAGTCCATCCCCAGCTCATGCGCCAGGTCAAACAGCGCCCCGAACAGCCCCGTATCGTGCAGCACGGCAGCAATGAGCAGAACTGCCGATGCACCGATCGCCTTCGCTTCGTACACCTGGTATTCGTCGAAGATGAAGTCCTTTCTAATGATGGGGATATTCACGTTTTGAGCGATGTTACGCAGATAGTCAGAGCTGCCCTGGAAGAAATGCTCCTCCGTCAGGCAGGAAATGCAGTCCGCACCGGCGGCTTCGTACTCCTTGGCAAGCTCCACCGGGCGGAAGTCCGGACGGATAAGCCCCTTGGACGGGGATGCCTTCTTGACCTCGCAGATGCAGGAAAGACCGGGCTTTTCGAGCGCCCGGATGAAACCGGGACGTTCACCGGCGCTTTCGGCAAGGCGGCGCATTTCGTGCAGCGGTGTGCGCTCCTGCTCACGGGCAAGCTGATGGGTGCGCTCGGCGCAGATCTTGGTTAAGATGTCTTCCATAGCTTACTCCATTTCATTGGTGAATTTCACGAACTCATCCAGCTTTGCAAGCGCCTTGCCGGAGTCGATCATCTCCTCCGCAAGCTCGATACCCTCTGCAAGCGTCTGCGCAATGCCGTAGGTGTAGAGCACAGCGCCGGCGTTCATGAGGACAATGTCACGCTTGGCACCGGTGATGGAGCCGTCGAGGATGCCACGGGTGATGGCGGCGTTTTCGACCGGAGTGCCGCCCACGATCTCATCCTTGGAATAGCGCTTGAGACCGAACTGCTCCGGGGTGATCTCGTAGGTATTGAGCTCGTCGCCGTTGACCTCGGTGACAGTGGTCGCATCGGAGACCGTGATCTCATCCATGACGTCATTGCCGAACACGACCATTGCACGCTTGATGCCGACCTGCTGGAGGACGTGCGCCATGATTTCGGTCAGTTCCTTGCAGTACACGCCGAGCACGATGTAATCCGCCTTGGCAGGGTTGGTGAGAGGTCCGAGGATATTGAACACGGTGCGCACACCGAGCTGTCCACGGACAGGCCCCACAAACCGCATACTTGCGTGGTAGCTCTGCGCAAACAGGAAGGACAGCCCCACGCTGTCGATGCAAGCCTTTGCCTGTTCGGGCTTTGTGGCGATCTTCACGCCGAGGGCTTCGAGAACGTCTGCAGCACCACTCTTGCTCGAAACGCTGCGGTTGCCGTGCTTTGCGACCTTGGCGCCGGCTGCGGCTGCCACGAATGCGGAGGTGGTGGAGATATTGAACGTGAACGCCTTGTCGCCGCCGGTGCCGACGATGTCAATGGTATCGTTCGCATCGGGAACGAGGGATGCCTTGGCACGCATACCCTTGGCAAAGCCGGCGATCTCGTCCGGGGTCTCGCCCTTGGTGGCAAGTGCGGAGAGAACGGCTGCGATCTGGAGCTGGTTTGCCTTGCCGCCCATGAGGATGTCCATGCAGGCTTCCGCTTCGTCCATGGTCAGATTCTCACGGTTCATGAGTTTAGCGTAATACGGACGCAGGGTCACAGGCTGCTCCTCGACCGGGAGCTCCTCGGAGAGGATGCCGGCGATCACGAGGAAATTGCGCAGGATGCGCTTGCCGTCCGGGGTGAGGACGGATTCCGGATGGAACTGCAAGCCAAAGGTCGGGTGCTCCTTGTGGGAAATGCCCATGATCTGACCGTTTTCATCGAGTGCGGTGACGTACAGGCAATCCGGGAGGACGCTCTCGTCTGCAATCAGCGAATGGTAGCGTCCGGCGATGAACGGGCAGGGGACACCTGCAAACAGCGGATGACGCTCCTCGAAACGGATGGGGCTGGTCTTGCCGTGCATGAGCTGACGGGCACGGATGATCTGACCGCCGAATGCCTCCACGATGGACTGGTGTCCGAGACACACGCCGAGGATCGGGATCTCACCGCTGAAGCGCTTGATGGTGTCGATCGAAATGCCGGCGGACGACGGATAGCCCGGACCGGGGGAGATGATGATCGCCTGCGGGTGCAGGTCTGCGATGTCCGAGAGGGTGATCTCATCGTTGCGTTTTACGAGAATATCGGGTTCCATCTCACCGATCTCCTGCACGAGATTGTAGGTGAAGGAATCGTAGTTGTCAATGACCAGAATCATTTTCTTGCCTCCTTCAGAGCGCTGAGCATGGCGCCAGCCTTGTGGTTCGTTTCCTCAAATTCACGCTCCGGGTCGGAGTCGGCAACGATGCCGGCGCCTGCCTGGATGTAAGCCTTGCCGTTACGGTAGAGAATGGTGCGGATGGCGATGCAGGTATTCATGTCGCCGTTGAAGCCGAAATAGCCGACGGTGCCGCCGTAGAGTCCACGCTTGCGGTTTTCGAGCTCGTCGATGATTTCCATGGCACGAACTTTCGGGGCGCCGGAGAGCGTGCCGGCAGGCAGAACAGCCTGCAATGCGTTCATGGGCTTGAAGCCCTCACGGAGCTTGCCCTGCACGTCGGAAACCAGGTGCATGACCTTGGAATAGCGCTCGACACGCATGAAATCCGTGACCTTGACCGTACCGAATTCGGACACTCTGCCGAGGTCATTTCTGCCGAGGTCAACGAGCATGGTGTGCTCTGCCTTCTCCTTTTCGTCCGCAAGGAGGGACTGTTCGAGGGCAATGTCCTCTGCCTTGTCCTTGCCACGGGGACGGGTGCCGGCGATGGGGCGTGTAGCTGCGATGCCGTCTGTCACCTTGACGAGCAGCTCTGGTGATGCGCCGGAGATCTCGTAGTCCTTTGTCTTGAAATAGTAGAGGTACGGCGAGGGATTCGTCGCACGCAGACGGCGGTAGACCTCAAAGCTGTCCGGCGGATTATCGACCTCAAATCGCTGGGAGAGCACGACCTGGAAAATATCGCCTGCCTTGATGTATTCCTTGGCGCTGCGCACCATGCCCATGAAGCGCTCCTTGCTCATGTTGGAGGTGATGCGGACTGCCGGCTCGTCGTCACGGTACTGCCCACGGCAGTGGCAGTTGTCGATCTTGGCAGCGATCTCTGCGGCACGCAGCTCGGCGTATTTGTACTGCTCGTCGAGGTCACGGTCGGTGCGCAGGTTCACGATGACGATGGCGTTGGAATTGAGGTGGTCGTAGGCAACCAGCTCCCGGTAATCGAACAGGTGAACATCCGGCATCTTGGTGTCGTCCTCCGGCACGTTCTTCAGGCGGCGCTCGGTGTAACGGACGGCGTCATACGCAAAGTAGCCGATCAGTCCGCCCGTGAAATAGGGGAGCTCCTCAAACTTCGGTGAGGTCTGCGCATCGAGCTGGGCTTGCAGGAAGGGGAAGGGGTGATCGATGGTCTGGGTCTCGCTGCCGGAGGCGTCCGTCACCTGCATGGAGGCGCCGAATGCCTTGAATTCACGCTCCGGATGGAAGCCGATGAACGAATAGCGGTCCCACTGGGAGCCATTGTTCACGCTTTCCAGCAGAAAGGCGTTGTCCTCATTCTGGGAAAGCGCTGTAAAAATGCTGATGGGCGTTCGGTGATCCGCCGGGAACGTAAAGAACACGGGGATGGTGTTGTACTGTGCGGAAAGCTCACGCACGGTTTCGAGCGAAGGGTAAAGCATAATAGTTCCTCCTTACATAAAAAAAGAGCCGATGTTCCCGATCCTAACTCATAGGATCAGGGACGATCGACTCGTGGTGCCACCCTGGATTCAAGCATCCTGCTCCTGCTCCGTTTTGCCGGAACTGCCAGAATACTCCTCATTGTTCGGATACATAGCATATCCTACCCCGGTAACGTGGGGAAACGGCGCCGGATACTTGCCGCAGAACGGGTTCTCCATTGCTCCTCACAAATCCATTCATCACGCAGCATATATACCGGACTCACACCAGCCGCCGGCTCTCTGGGATACTGTGTTGCGGACTACTTACTTTTGCTCACAGGATTTCTTGGTTTTGAAATTTTACAACCTGATTATAGCACAAACCCAACCATTTGTCAATAGGTTTTTGCAAATTTTCTGTATTTTTATCCATCTTCTAAACCAAAAGTCTCTGAAAGGACGCAGCTTCGGGGTTTTGATGGGAAATGGCAATGATTGCCATCAAGGTTTCAGATGTGAATAAATTGTAAACTTTGGCAGACAGCAATGGACTTGCATCGCCGGACATGGTATAATAAAACTATACATATCGTACCCCCGGAAAGACGGCGTTCTTGTGGGACTGCACAAATCAGGGGGGACACAGCAAAAGAAGGAGCACATACCCATGAACAAAAAAGATTTAGCCGAACTGAAGAAACACTTCCTGCCTGCGGACGATCTGATGGTCATCCGCCGGGTGTATTCGACGTTCATCGACTCCGAAAAGACCAGACGCTGTGAGAGCATCCGCAGCTTTGCGGAGATCCCGGACGAGGAGATGAGCGTGCTGTATACGACCTTCGCCAAGGTGCTCAAGGGTACCCTCGGCAAGGCACTGATCGAGTACGAATTCCCGAACGAGGTTTACGAGGAGGATCAGCCCCAGAATCTGCTCTGGCAGATGCTCGAAAAGGGACTTGACGATACGGAGCAGATGGATAAATTCATCAATCACGTATCGGACAAAATGGTCTATACACTGCCGTATGCGCTGTTTGTGGCACAGTGTACATACACGGTGTTTGAGAAGAATAAGTTCGGCGAGAAGAACAAATATGACAGCCGGGATTATCACTTCCTGCTCGGTGCTGTCTGCCCGGTGGAATCCCGTGTGGACGGGCTGATCTATGATGAGGAGGAGAACAACATCATCCGCAAGACCCACTTTGACCGGGTGGTCGCAGATGCGCCGACGGACGGCTTTTTGTTCCCGACCTTCACCGGACGTGGCCCCGATGTTAACCATGTGATGTACTTCACCAAAAAGCCCAAGGATCCCAATGTTTCCATCATTGAGGAGGTGCTGGGCTGTCACTTCACGCTCTCGGCGGAGGAGGAGAAGGAGACCTTCCGGGCGATTCTCGACAAGGCTTGCGGCGACGAGCTGAATCTCGGCGTGATCGCATCCGTCAATGAGAAGATCACCGACTACGCCAAGACCTTTGCCAATGAGCCGGAGCCGCCGGTCGTGAGCGATATCTTCATGCGGGATATGCTGCTCGATTCCGGCGTTTCGCAGGAAAAGGCGGAGGCTGCCCAGCAGCTTTACCGGGAAAATACCGACGGCAACTACTTCATCGCATCGAACCTCACCGATTCCAAGACCACACTCTCCTCCAACGGCGTGACGGTGAGCATTTCGGGCGATGCGACCGACAAGGTCATGACAAAGGAGATCGATGGGAAGCGCTTTCTCATGATCGCTCTCGATGACCCGGAGGTCAAGGTGAACGGGTATGAGATGAAGATCACCTGATATCATTTTTGAGAACAATTTAAGAGTAAGGAAAATATCCTAAACTGCGGGTGGCTGTGTTTCATCTTAGCACAGCACTACTCAGCTTCGAGCAATATCTTACCTCAGCTTCGGTCGCATGGCTGCAAGTCTAAGCCGAGGGTGGTTTAGGAGGGGCGAGTCGGCGCAAGCCGACAAAAAACTGTGCTTTCTGTTATTTAGTATTTTATAGTCGAAGGAGGCTTGTTTATGAAATTAGAGTATCAGGATTTCCGGGAGGACGAGGTGTTTGACATGAAGGCGACCACGACCATCTGGTCGGAGCGTGTCATTAACGTCAATCTCCGGCTCGGCGATGAGCGTGGAAAGCGTGAGCAGGTGTTGCGCTATATCGACGCCATCAATGAGCAGATCGAATGGATCCGTCAGAATCGCAGCGTTATTACCGATATGCTGCTGAAAAACGGCTTGGTGACGCTGGCGGAGGACTGGATCTCCGGCGCTGAGGATATCAGCGAATACGACGAGAACGAGGAACCCATCAAGGAGAAGTACCGCCTGATGGACGGCACAGAGGTCGAGCTGCCGCTGTCGGAAAAGCAGTTTCTGGCAAGCCTGCGCATGGAGAGCATCACGATCGACCTCACCGGCGGCAGGGAAAACCAGTCGGCGGAGCTTGTGGTGTTCTGCACACCGGACTACTTCGCAGGGCATTGCATGGTGCTCGATCTCGAACGGGATGGTACCATGACGTACAGAGGTTTGCTGGGCTGATTTATGCAGGATGTATATTTTAACACACATTTTGCGTAAAGTTTATTTTGACAAATTTCCCGAAACCTCTTGCCAAGCACAGCGGTTTGTGCTATAATAGAAAGGATGAAGACTTCAAAACCAGTCCCGCCAGGCGGATAGTGCGTCAAATCGTGAACCGTGCAGACTGTATATCGGTGTATATTTCGGAGCAAGGACGCTTATCTGTCAGTTGACGGGTAGGCGTCTTTTTTTGGAAAGGAGCGAGTGCCATGAAGCTGCTGATCAAGAACGTCCGTGCTGTGGATGCCGGACTCGATGAGCTGACGGACATTCTCATTGTGGACGGAATCATTACACGGATGGGCACGGACGTTGTCGAATTGTGCGACGGCAAGGAGGATCGTGTCATTGATGCGACCGGTCTCACGGCGATGCCGGGTCTGTTCGATATGCACGTTCACTTCCGTGACCCCGGTCAGACCTATAAGGAGGACATCCTCACCGGCTGTCAGGCTGCCCTTGCCGGCGGCGTGACGGGCGTGCTGACCATGCCGAATACCAAGCCCCCCATCGATACCCCGGAGCTCGTCCGCTACGAGATCGAGAAGGCAAAGCCCACCGGTGTTGCCCTCTATCCCGTTGCCTGCACCACGAAGGGCATGGACGGCGGTGAGCTGACGGATTTTGCGGCTTTGAAGGCAGCCGGCGCTGCCTGCCTGTCCGACGATGGCAGACCTGTGAAAAACGCCGAGCTCATGCGCCTGGCGCTCCTCGAAGCCAAGAAGCAGGGGATGCTCGTTGCGTCGCACTGCGAGGATCTGGATATCATCAACGGCGGCATCATGCACAGAGGCTCTGTGTCCGAGGCGCTCGGCGTCAAGGGTATGGACAGGGCGTCGGAGGACTACATCACTGCCCGTGAGATCGTGCTTGCAAGCTCCGTGGGCGGCAGAGTTCACATCTGCCATGTGTCCACCAAGGGCAGCGTCGATATCATCCGGGAGGCGAAGCGCCTGGGCGTGCAGGTGACGTGCGAGACCGCACCGCATTACTTCATGCTCACCCACGAGAAGCTCCGCAGCCGCAATGCAAATGACCGCATGAATCCGCCGCTGCGTGAGGAGACTGACCGCCTTGCGATCGAGCAGGCTGTGCTGGATGGCACGATCGACTGCATCGTAACCGACCATGCTCCACATTCGCCGGAGGAAAAGACCAATTTTGAGCTTGCCCCCAACGGCATCGTCGGACTGGAAACCTCTCTGGCGGCGACCCTCACGGCTCTGTATCACACCGGCAAGGCGTCCTTGCAGGATATCGTGCAGCGCATGAGCATTCGTCCACGTGAGATCCTCGGTATTCCGGAGGAGCATCTGCGTGTGGGCACTCCGGCAAATCTGCTGCTCGCTGACCTCGACAAGAAGTGGACCGTCAACCCCGACAAGCTCCACAGCAAGTCCCACAACACGGCTTTCCGTGACATGGAGCTGACCGGTAAGGTCATCATGACCATCACCGACGGCAGGATCCGCTTTGAGGAAAAGTAATGACTGTATATTATAATATGTAAGGAGATATAAAATTATGGGTTTTGACAGACTGATCGATAAAATCAAGGAGACCGGCAACCCGTCCGTTGTCGGACTTGACCCGAAGCTGGACTATGTTCCGGCTTATCTGCGCAAGAAGTTTCAGGATGAGGACGGCTGTACACTCCAGGCGGCTGCCCGTGCGATCTTTGCTTTCAACAAGGCGATCATCAACGAGATCTGCGACATCGTGCCGGCGATCAAGCCGCAGGCTGCGTATTACGAAATGTACGGCTACAATGGTGTAAAGACCCTGGAGGATACCATCCGTTATGCCAAGAGCAAGGGGATGTTCGTCATCACCGATGGCAAGCGCAATGACATCGGTGCGACCATGACTGCCTACACGGCTGCGCATCTCGGCTCCGTGACTGTCGGTGAGAACGAGATCGAGCCCTTTGGTGCGGATGCGCTGACCGTCAACGGCTACCTCGGCTCCGACGGTATCAATCCGCTGCTCGACGTCTGCAAGGCAAAGGACAAGGGCATTTTCGTCCTCGTCAAGACCTCGAACCCCTCCTCCGGTGAGCTCCAGGATCAGCTCATGGACGGCGTGCCGCTGTATGCACGCATGGGCGATCTGTGTGAGAAGTGGGGTGCCGATCAGATCGGCAAGTACGGCTATTCCGCAGTGGGTGCCGTTGTTGGTGCGACCTATCCGGCTCAGCTTAAGGAGCTGCGTGAGCGCCTGCCGCATACCTTCTTCCTCGTTCCCGGCTACGGCGCACAGGGCGGCGGCGCTGAGGGCGTGGCACAGGCTTTCGATGCAAACGGTCTCGGCGGTATCGTCAATTCCTCCCGTGGCATCATGTGCGCTTACCAGAAGGAAGGCTGCGATGAGCAGGATTTCGCCAAGGCAGCTCGCCGTGAAGCGATCCGCATGAGGGATGATATTACCAGATTTGTAAAGATCAAGTAATACCGCATTTTCGCAAAAAATGTGCGGATGTAGCATATGACAAATCACGAAAGGAAGTCAGTTTATGGCACTTATCAAAGACGGGAGTCCGGCATGGCTTGTCCTTGCCGACGGACAGGTGTTCCGGGGCAGGAGCTTCGGGCAGACGGGAACAGTGATCGGTGAAGTGGTCTTCACGACCGGTATGACGGGCTATCAGGAGACATTGACAGACCCCTCGTATTACGGTCAGATCGTCACCCAGACATTCCCTCTGATCGGAAATTATGGCGTGAATTCGCAGGATTTTGAGTCAACGCAGTCCTACGTTTCCGGCTATATCGTGCGTGAGTGGTGCAATGCACCCTCGAATTTCCGCTCGGAGGACAGCATCGACCACTTCCTCAAGCGCCACAATGTCATCGGACTGTGCGGCATTGATACACGCCGTCTGACAAGAAGCCTGCGTGAGGCTGGTGTGATGAACGGTGCGATCACAACGGAGGATCCGGCGAATGGCATGGAGGATCTGCTGACAAAGATCCGTGCGTATTCGATCAAGGACGCCGTCAAGACCGTGACCGGCACGGAGGTCCATACCTACACGCCGGAGACTGTGAAGTACCGTGTGGTGCTCCTGGATTTTGGCTACAAACGCTACATCCGCAAGTCTTTGATGAACCGTGGCTGTGAGGTCATTGTCGTTCCGGCTCTGACTACGGCAGAGGAGATCAAAGCGCTTGCCCCCGACGGCATCATGCTTTCCAACGGCCCCGGAGATCCGGCGGAGAATGTGGAGGTCATTGCAAATCTGCGTGAGATCGCAAAACTCGGCATCCCGATGTTCGGCATCTGTCTGGGACATCAGCTCATGGCACTTGCAATGGGTGCTAAGACCGAAAAACTTCACTACGGACACCGTGGTGCGAACCAGCCGGTCATTGACCTTGCATCTGGCAAGACGTATGTCACGAGCCAGAATCACGGCTACGCTGTGATCGGCGATACACTCGACCCGAAGGTCGGCGCCGTGTCCCACATCAATGCAAACGACAAGAGCTGCGAAGGCGTTCGCTATACGTCCGTCAACTGCTTTACCGTGCAGTTCCATCCCGAAGCCCACGGCGGTCCGCTGGATACTGCGTATCTGTTTGATGATTTTACCAGCCGTATGGATGCTTATAAGGAGGAAAAGTAAATGCCGCTTCGCAGTGATATCAAGAAGGTACTGGTCATTGGTTCCGGGCCGATCGTCATCGGTCAGGCAGCCGAATTTGACTATGCAGGCGCACAGGCTTGCCGTGCACTCAAGCAGGAGGGACTGGAGGTCGTCCTCATCAACTCCAACCCGGCAACCATTATGACCGATAAGGCGATGGCGGATCATATTTACATCGAACCGCTGACCCTTGACACCGTGAAACGTGTCATTGAGATTGAAAAGCCCGACAGCGTTCTGTCTACCCTCGGCGGTCAGACGGGTCTGACACTTTCCATGCAGCTTGCCGCCGAAGGCTTCCTCGAAAGCCATAATGTCAAGCTCCTCGGTGCCAATCCGGAAACCATTCACAAGGCGGAGGATCGTCAGGCGTTCAAGGACACGATGGAGAAGATCGGTGAGCCGTGCATCCCGTCCAAGGTCGTGGAGACCGTGGAGGATGCGGTGGATTTTGCAAAGGTCATTGACTATCCTGTGATCGTGCGTCCGGCGTTTACCCTCGGCGGTACCGGCGGCGGCATTGCGAACAATGAGGAGGAACTGCGTGATATCGCCACAAACGGTCTGCGTCTGTCCCCCATCACACAGGTGCTCATTGAGAAATGCATTTCCGGCTGGAAGGAGATCGAGTTCGAGGTCATTCGTGACTCCAAGGGCAATGTTATCACCGTCTGCTCGATGGAGAACTTTGACCCGGTTGGCGTTCACACCGGTGACTCCATTGTTATCGCACCGGCTGTCACACTGTCTGACCGTGAGTACCAGATGCTCCGCACAGCATCCCTGAACATTATTTCCGAGCTGAAGGTCGAGGGCGGCTGCAACTGCCAGTTTGCCCTGCATCCGGAAAGCATGAAGTATGCCGTGATTGAGGTGAATCCCAGAGTTTCGAGATCTTCTGCGCTCGCATCGAAGGCGACCGGTTACCCGATCGCAAAGGTCGCTACCAGAATCGCCATCGGCTACACCCTCGACGAGATCATCAACGCCGTTACCGGCAAGACCTACGCCTGCTTTGAGCCGGCGCTGGACTACGTTGTTATCAAGTTCCCGAAGTGGGCGTTTGACAAGTTCGTTTACGCAAAGCGCACCCTCGGCACACAGATGAAGGCGACCGGTGAGGTCATGGCGATCGGCACGAGCTTTGAGCAGGCTATGATGAAGGCTGTCCGTTCGACCGAGCTTGGCGTGGATTCCATGAATATGAAGAAATTCGAGAAAATGAGCGTCGAGGAGCTGCTCGAACACGTCAAGAAGGGTGTCGAGGATGAGCGTTCGTTCGAGGTGTTTGCGCTGCTGAAAAAGGGCGTTTCCATCGAGAAGATTCACGAGATCACGCTCATTGACGAGTGGTTCCTGGATAAGCTCCTGAATCTTGTCGAGCTCGAAAACTGGCTCGCAGAAGGGGAGCTGACCGAGGACAAATACCGCATTGCCAAGCAGTACGGCTACCTCGATTCTACCATCGAGCGGATGTCCGGTCAGAAATGCCCGATCCACCAGACTGCCGTTTACAAGATGGTTGACACCTGCGCAGGCGAGTTCAAGGCGGAAACACCGTACTTCTATTCCACCTACGACGAGGAAAACGAAGCAGAACAGTTCATCGAGCGCAACAAGAATGATAAGAAAAAGGTCATTGTATTCGGTTCGGGTCCGATCCGTATCGGACAGGGCATCGAGTTCGACTATTGCTCGGTGCATTGCGTCTGGACACTCAAGGAGCTCGGCTACGAGGCTGTCATCTGCAACAACAACCCGGAGACTGTCTCTACCGACTTCGATACCGGCGACAGACTGTACTTCGACCCTCTGACGCCTGAGGATGTGGACAACATCATTGCGACCGAAAAGCCCTATGGCGTGGTCGTGCAGTTCGGCGGTCAGACGGCGATCAAGCTCACCCGTCACCTGGCGGATTCCGGCGTGAATATCCTCGGTACTTCGGCAGATAATATTGATGCCGCTGAGGACAGAGAGCGCTTTGACGAGCTGCTCGAACAGTGCGGCATCCCCCGTCCGGAGGGCTTTACGGTCATGACCACGCAGGAGGCTGTCAAGGTTGCGGACAAGCTCGGCTATCCGGTGCTGCTGCGTCCGTCCTACGTGCTCGGCGGTCAGAATATGATCATTGCGCACTCCGATCAGGATGTTGTGGAGTATATGGACATCATCACGTCCCA
>CACXGK010000075.1 GCA_902767115.1 uncultured Ruminococcus sp. | reverse complement strand
TCCTCATCCCACCAGCGTCTGGAGCGCTCGATGGGGCTGACGTAATATGCACGATACAACTGTTTCATCTCACGGATGATCTCCTGTTCCTGTTCGGGGGTCCGTACAGGCGGTTTATAAACGGGTTTGGGTTTGCCCTTGGCATCCTTGCGCCGTTTGCGTTTGAATTTCTGGTCATCGAGGAACCGCAGGAACCGGTAATGATAGGTCTGTGCATACTTGCGGTAGAAGACCTCCATGCGGTCGTGCTCCTCACGTTCAGCCATCAGCAGGCGCTTGCGTTCTGCAAGCTCTGCACGGCGGCGCTTGAAATCGGGATTGTCGGTGTTTTCCGGAATGATGCCAAATACCATCGCCAGCACCCAACGGATGAGCCGTGGGATGAGCCAGATGGGATTCCACGAATACTCGTGCCGGATCTCCCGGAAGGGCTTTGCCTCGAAGTATTTGCGCTCTGCCTTGAGCTGGGCAGCACGCTCACGCTCACGGCGTTCCTTCGCCTCACGCTCCTGCTCCACCTTCTTGCGGGCGGCAATCACACGGGGATCCTCGAATTCTGCGTCGATACCGAGGTCTTCCTGTTCCTCCCGAACCTGTTCGATCTCCTCCTCGGTGAGCTCCTCGTAGGCTTTTGCTTCGAGCTCTTCCTCGGTGGGATCTTGTTTCAGAGCATTGGAATCCAAGCCCTCTGCATCACCGAGATTCTCACGGACGAGCTGCTTCTCCTCAGCGAGTCTTGCACGCTCGGCAGCGGCACGCTCCTCCTCCTCACGGCGTTTGCGTTCCTCCTCAAGCTTGGCAAGGCGGATCTCCTCCAGACGGGCACGCTCACGCTCGGCAGCTTCCTGTTCAAGCCGCTTCTGTTCGAGCATTTCCTGGACACGGCGTTCTTCTTCTTCCTGTTCCCGGCGGATGCGTTCGAGCTCTGCCTGACGGGCCTCCTCGATGCGCTGAAGTTCGAGCCGGTGCGCTTCTTCCTCCTGGCGGCGGCGTTCTGCCTCCTCCTCGGCAAGGAGCTGCGCACGGCGCTTGGCTTCCTGTTCAGCGAAGAAGTTCTTCTCGATGATAATGACCTGGTTGATCTCCTCGTAGATCTGATTGGCTTCCACGGGGAGCTGCTTGACGATCTTTAAGTCGCCGTCAGATGCTAAGTAGCCGGCAACGCCCTCTGTCTGCACATTGTAGTCCGCAGCAAGCTCCTTCTCAAAGTGTTTGAGGAATTTCGGTGCAATGGGGCGGGTACGTTTGCGGGTTTTGAGGACTTCGAGTTCCTTGCCGCCGTTCATATGCGAACGGAACAGCAGGAGATTCATGACGACCATCTTGTAGAAGTCCTGGACATAGTCCTCCTGCGGCTTGACCGCTGTATCCTGGACATTGATCTCGTAGCCGACCTTATCGTAGCCGACGATGTACTGCCAGAGTGTCAGGCAGGCTTTGAGATCGACGTTTTTCATGATCGCATTGGTACGCATCACGGGCGGACGGATGAACGTCTGTCCGAGCGTCTGGCAAAGCTCCGAGCCCTTGTAGCCCTCGATGGCAGTTTTGAGCTTCTCGACACGCTGCCAGATGGTCATGCCGTTGGCGTCGTAGCTGTCGAGGCTGTCCACCGTTTCAAGCTTGAGGGTGAGCTTCATTTTGCTGCCGTTTCCGGCATCGACAGAGGTATTATAGCCGAGGGTGAAGACCTCCTCATCCTTGGCGACCTGTGCGAGCTTTTCGTAACGGCGGTTGATAAAGAGGTACAGCCGATCCACGAGGGTGTTGACGAATTTGTTCTCGTAGGTCAGCAGGCTCTCCTCTTTGTAAATATTCAGAATCTTGGACGGTGTGATCTTGCCGGATTTCTCGTCAATGCTCTGGATGAGGTCAGTATGCTGTGCCAGATGCTTGACGGATTCGACCGTGATCTTGCGGGAGAGTGCGATGGGCACGATCTCCTCGACGTCCTCAATGGTTTTGCGGGGATTGCGCAGGACGGTATCGAGGTGAGGCAGACCGTTTTCGATCGCCTCGACCCAGGAAACGTCGATCGCCTTCTCCATGAGTTTCTTATTGAAAGCGAAGGTATTCTGGCTGCTTTGCAGCAGGGAATCGAGTGAACTGAACAGCGCATCGTCCTCGAATTCTGCAACAAAGTCCTTGAATTCCTGATACCACTTGGCATAACCTTCGTTCACCCGATTCACCTCTCTTTCACTGTTAGATATGGGGGACAATAGCGCACTGCGGCTCGGTCCACGCTAAGACGGAGGGGCAGTCATGCTGCTTTAGAACAGCTTCTGCAAACGCTCCAGGTAGGCAATGCTCTCCTGCATTTTGCCCTTGCCGAAGGACTTCTGCATATAGACGCAAAGCTCCCGGAGCTCTTCACGGAGCATGGCAAGGTTCAGAGATTCAAACTTACGGAAGATCTTGGTGGCGAGCACGTAGTCGATGCCGTCGAGCTCATCGCCGCCGCACGCTACATAAACCGGAACAAACAGGTTCATCTGCTTGAGGATACGGTTACCGAATGCCACACGCAGCTTTTCGATGACCCAGAGGTCGAGCTGCGAGATCTTTTTGAGGTTCTCCTGGGAGATGGGATACTTCTCGAACGCCTCCTGGAACAGGGCATCGAGGTGGTCGTAGCCCATGTGCATGGGCGGCGTATCCGGCGCTTCAAAGGGAACGCCCTTGGAATCGAGGTTGATGGGCTGCGCACGGTCGTATACCTTATCGGAGATTGCAAAGGTCGAGTCGTCGTTATTTGCGGTGCCGATGTACCAGATGTTCTGGGGGATCTTGATCTTGCCGTGGTCGAGGTGTATGGGGTCAGTGCTCCATGCATTCGGCACGATATCGAGCGCCCATTCGTCCGCATTCGGCATTTCGAGGATGGAGAGCATCTCTGCGAAATAGTACTCGACACGGGCGATGTTCATCTCATCGAGCAGGATGAAGTTGATATCGTTGTTATAGCTCGAAGCATAGATACGTTTGAGAACCTCTGTCTCATTGAAGTTCTTGGTGAATTCGTTGAAGTAGCCAAACAGCTCAGTACGGTCACGCCAGGAAGGCTGTACAGATGCGATGGTCGTGTCCACGCCGAGGAACTTACCGAACGAATACGGCAGGGAGGTTTTACCGGTACCGGAAATACCCTGGAGGATGATAAGCTTCGTGGAAGCCATACCTGCCAGGAACAGCCAGATGGTCTTGGGCTCGTAGTACAGGTGCATACGGGAGCAGGCAAAGTTCCGGTAACGCTCGCAGAAGCCTGCCAGATCGATGTTATTGTCATACTCCGGCGGCTCGTAGGTTTTGTAGAAGGTATCGACCTCGATGAGCTTGGAGAAGCGGTAATCGTTGGTCTGCACGACACCATCCTCGATGGTGCCGACGGCTGCTGCCGGGACATTCTCGCCGACCACATCGCCTTCGAGCTGTGGCACCTCACCGCCGAGTGCAAGCTGTGTGCCTGCCGGCAGACCCATCTGTGCGACCTTCATCGCCATGATCTCGTCTTTTTCCTTTGCCATCTTCATGACCTGGCGCTGGAGCGCAGCAATCTCCTCCAGGAGATCCTCATTGCTGACGATGGAATGACGAAAGCGGATGTATTTCCGGATCGCCAGAACAATCAGAAATACCAGCAGCACGTAGATCGCTGCCACCAGTACAATGGCTGTGATGGACAGGATCCATTCACCTGCGCCGAATTCCGGGGAATGCGCCTTGAAAATCGCTATGTAATTGGGAATATTGAAAATCCGTTTGATGCCGCTCCAAAGTCCTGTGAAGATCTCCATGTAACCCTGGAGCATTTCAGACATGAATGCAAAAAACCATTTGAGAAAAACTTCCATAATGTGCCCCCATTATATTCAGAGCGTGTTCGCCGTTTCCTCCGACGTTTCGCTCGGTGCTGCATCATTCGCAGGCTGTTCTGCGGTATTTTCTGCCGGCGGTGTTTGTTCTGCCGCAGCGGCGTTCTGCTTTGCGAGGTATTCCTCGATCGCACGGCGCTTGATCTCCTCCTCATCGAGGACGGGCGCATCGCCACGCTTCACATCGATGAGCACCACAATGAACTTGTACAGCTCAAAGAGGAAGAAGATCGCCATCGGGATCAGGATGCAGATAAAGAAGCCTGTCTTGGTACGCAGGAAATTCATGACCTTGCCGGCGCCGATGATCCGGACATTTGTCCATTTGCCGATGATGTCATCGGTGTTGACGGGGATCTCGTCATCGATGCTGTTGTTGTCGCCTCGTGTGATGAAGCTGCGAATGCTGTCTGTTTCTTCGACCCGGACGATTCTATGGGTATTCTTGACTCTGTAGCCCTCAATGAAGGTCCAGAAGGTGATGACGTCACCCTCCTGGAGCGTATACACATCGTCGATCTCCTTGCAGATGATCATATCACCTTCCGAGAAGGTCGGAAGCATGGAGTTGGATTCTACCGTCAGGGGGATATAGCCGAGCAGATTCGCCACGCCGTTGTTCCGTCCGGAGGAAAAGACCAGGATCGTGACAAGCAGTGCGAAAATCAGTACGATCCATGCGAGGACGTTCATGACTACTTTTAATGCCTTTTTCATGGTTGAAAGTCTCCTTTTATGTTGTTTCCTTGATCTTGAAGTTCATGCTGAGCTTGAGCGTACCGCCGATCAGTTCATCGGTACAATCGGGATCGTTGCCCTCAAGCCAGACGACAATGGTGTATTTATCCTTTGCCTTCGGTTCAAATCCCTGTTTCTCATTGCGCATGACGACCGTGGATGCGAGAAATTCCTGGTCGCAGTCGCCCTCGATACCGGCGCCGTTGGATTTGGTCTTGCCATAGATGGTCTTTTCGCCGTTTTCGTAGATGGCGACCCGGATGGCTTCATCGAGGTGATTGGTCACGTTATCGATGGTCATTTCGCCTTCGTAGCTGATGGAGTCATCACCGCTGTTGATGAGGTAGAAGGTGTAGGCGATGTAGCTGTCGCCATTGTGGCTGCCATTGACCATGTCGAGGTTATCCGGCAGATCGAGACCGCTGATATTGGTCATATCATAGACGATATCCGCATTGAGCCGGGCTTCCGTCCGCTCATAGTAGGGGGTCTCTGACAGGGACAAGCCCTGCTGTACCATGTCGTACTTGTTGACCCTGACGGTAAAGCTGCCGAATTTGTCATAGAAATAGGAGATCGCATAGGCGATCGCAACGATTGCGATCAGTATAATCGCCAAGAGTCCCAGAATCCGGGTGAGGATGACATAGCGTTTGACCTCACCGGACATTCGCCGCAGTTGGGCAATATCTCTCACCTTTTCATCCATTGCGGCTCACCAGCCTTTCATAGTTTCATTTGGTATTCATATCTTTTGATCGTCTGTACTTTAATCATCGTCTTTGCTGCGTATGTAGCGTGCCTGGAGGTAGTGACCGGCAAGTGCGCCGGCGATATAGCTGCATTCAAAGCTGTGCAGCAGCTCTGCCTGGTGGCTGGAACGTACACCGTCCGCAATGGCTTCGGCTTCGAGATCCGAAACAAAGCTGATGACGGATCTCACAGCGCCCTCGGAGCGTTCGTCACGTTCGAGGTATCCGGCAAGCTCTGGGCTGAGCATCACATAGTCCACCGGGAAATCCGCAAGCCGCATCATCGGGCAGTTCGTGCCGCCGAACCCGGACAGCATGAAGTGAAAGCCACGGTTGCGCAGATTGCGCATGGTCAGCCCCACGACAGGCTCCTCATCAAAGAGCGCACCGCCCAGCTCAAAGCAGATGCGGTTGGTGGCGATCTTGTTCATGGAGAAGCGTTCCACGAGCTGATGCTCAGCGGATGCCTCACGCAGGAAGCGGGGCGGCATATAGACCGAGATCCACTGAAAGCTGATCTCACGCTCATCAAAGATCTTGATGGAATCGAGCGCCTGCTGCAATTCGAGCCAGAAGAGCTCGATGCACTGCGAGGTCAGATCGGACACGGGACGAAACTGCTCGGATGTCAGCACACCCATCGTGGGGGTATTGAGCCGTGTCTGGGTATGGTAGAATGCCTGCGAACCGCTGGCAATGTCCCTGACCGGCCGGAACAGCATCTCGACTGCACGGACGCCATCCACTTTTTCCGGTGCTTTTGCGGCAGCCATAGCAGAGCCCTCCCTTCAGAATATGATACACTCTTTATTATTATACTACAAAATGTACTAATTGTCAAGGAAATCCCCCACACTTTATCGTTCCAAATTCCGAAAGATATGGTGAAAAACGCCATTTTGCCCGTCGGGTTTTCCGGTGGGTGTACTTGACAAAGTTTTTTGCACGTAGTATAATAGGAGTAACCTGAAAATATGAAAAACAGAAAGGAGCATTCTCATGCATGATGTACAGGAATTGCTGACCAGACTGCACCGTGACAACGACCCCGAAACTGCCGAAGCGCAGCTCCTTGCCATCATAGATGCCGTCAAGGAACTGGATACGCTGCTGGTGGCGTGGTATACGCCGACAAGGCACTACTTCATGACCAAGGAGTTCGGACAGCCCACGGCGGTGATCTTCTCGAACCGTGACAGCTTTGAGCGCTTTGCAGAGCGCTCCCAGGAGCAGGGCTACGAGGTGTCTGCCATCGAGAACCCCTCCAATGAGCGGATGCTGCTGTTTGCCGATCTCTGGCGATGTGGCTTTACCCGTGTGATGATCGACTATGCACCGGAGTTTGTGAATCTGCATATCGGGGATTTCTACCCTATTCCCGACCAGTCCGATATGCCGCTGAACAAGCGGTCTGTCATCTGTCCTGCCCTGACCGGCAAGATCCTGTATCTGTTCCAGCAGATCTATGCCCGGAAGGCAGACGGCAACACCGAGCTGGATGCGCTCCGGGAGCTGTACCATTCACCGCTGATTCTGCCGGCAGATGTGTTCTATTCCGGTGGCAGCGCATCCACCCACGTTCCGAGCTATCAGCGTGACGGAAAGCGCTGTGTGCGGCTGTTTACGGACTATCGTGAGATGGCGAGAGCCGATCTTCCGGATGATCTCACCCCGACCGTGGCACGCATCGGCGATCTCCAGCAGTTGATGAAAAAGGGCGTCCAGATCATCAGCATCAACGAGGGCAGCGGTGCGGAGCTTGCACTGGATGCAGAACTGCTGGATGTGGCAGAGAAGGCTGCTATGGGCGAGCTGGAAGGCATCACGATCCAGTCTATGCAGGAGCACGGCGAGAAGGTGACAGTCACCGATGCCAAGGATGCCTCGGCGGAGCTGCTGCAAGCCATGCAGGCGGTGTTCCAGAACCATTCCGAGGTCGTGCAGGCGTACCTGCGTGTCATCAAGATGGAAAACACCCTGCGTCCGCACTATCTGGTCATCATTGAACGGACAGAGGACCGTGGCGAAAAGGCACTCTACCGAGAGCTTGCCGAGGCGGCAATGCCGTATCTGGGCACCTATGACCTGGAATGTGTCAACCGTGACAAGGCAGAGAGCTGGATCAAGGACACCAAGCCATTCTACCGCAAGAAGCGCTTCAGCCTGTTCCGATAAGTGAAGGCGGCGTACAAAAAACTTTGCCCCTGCGTGTCAAAGCACGCAGGGGCGTTGTGTTTATGGGGCGTATAGATCAATCAGAATTTGCGGGGAGCCCCCGCTGGCAGGATTCTCCCAATGCGCCTGCGGCGCAAAGGTCGAATGGGTTCTGTGTGGAATCAGAATTTCATTTTGTTATTTTCTTATCTATAAGTGTCACCATTCCATTATTGATTTTCATTGTATATCGGAGGCAATTAAATGTGTTGAAAACAAACGTATCATCCGATAAAAGCGAAACGGCTACACACCATTCATCGTGTCCTACCGTTTGCTTCATATTCCAAATATCTTCAATGTAGAGGTTGTTCAGATTGTGATTTGGATCATTGCCGTTAAAATCCCAAATCAATTTGTAGTTTCCGATTAGGTATTCTGTTCTATTGGTCATGTTATTATCTCCCATATATTTCGATTTATGTTAGTAACAATTATATCACAACACCTCCATACTGTCAATAGAAAACGCCATAGTACCTCTGACCTTCCGTCAGAAATACTATGGCGTAACACGTTTCTGTCAGCGGCGGCTCATTGTGATTCAATGACCGTATCCAGGAGCTGCACGTAAGGCGAGCCGTTTTCCTCGTAGGAGTTGAAAGTGCCGGAAATGGTGATCTCCGTGCCGGTTTCCGGGTAGTCGTCCGGATAGACCGCATCGCCTGCCAGCACAAACTCAATACCCTGACTGCAGCAGGCAGTCGCATCCGAGATCAGCACGGCGAAGTACTCCTTGCCGGTCGCTTCGTCCTGATAGTAGGCGAAAGGTCCCCTGGCACGGATCTTCTTGCCGGCGTAGTTGTCCGGGTTGTAGACCATGTCGTAGCACTGCGCATAGACCATCGTGCTCTCTAAGATCGTCAGATCTACGTCATATTCGCCGTTTGCGGCGTCCACAAGCGCCACCTCCGGCACAGGCGCCTGCGTGGGGGCAGGGTCGGTGATCTGAACAAGTGTTTCTTCCTGTGCGGCGATCAGGCTGTCTACGCCAGAGGTGTTGCCGCAGCCCGTCAGGACACAGCAAAGCACGAGACTCAGGCAAATTGCAGTTCGTTTCATCATTCTGTCCTCCCCGTTAATTTTGCTGTCAGTGAAAATACGAAAAATACCACAATATCCGCACAAACGATCGTCGCACCGACCGGCGTGGAGCACAGGATCGACAGGATGATGCCGAATGCTGCACAAAGCACCGAGATCACAGCGGAGCAGATGATAACTGCCTTGAAGCTGCGGAACAGCCGCATGGCGGACAGGGCAGGGAAGATGATGAGCGCCGAGATCAGCAGGGAACCCACCAGATTCATTGCCAGCACGATGATCATTGCTGTAATGACGGCGATCAGGAGATTGTAGGCGTTGGTGCGAAGCCCGGTCGCCGCCGCAAAGCTCTCGTCAAATGTGACCGCAAAGATCTTGTGATAGAACAGCAGGAACAGCGTAATGACGATGATCGACATGATGACGCACAGCCACACGTCCGATGCCTTGAGCGTCAGGATGGACAGCGAGCCGAACAGTGTGGAGCAGACATCACCGGCGACGTTGGCGGATTTGGAGAACACGTTGATGAGCATATAGCCGATCGCCAGCGCTCCGACCGAGATCATTGCCACGGCGGCATCGCCCTTGATCTTGGTGTTCTGTCCGGTACGCAAAAGCAAGATCGCCGCAAGCACCGTGACCGGAAAGACGATCGCCATCTGGTTGGTGAGGTTTGCCACGGTTGCGACCGCCATTGCGCCGAATGCCACATGGGACAGACCGTCACCAATGAACGAAAACCGCTTGAGTACGAGCGTGACGCCCAGCAGCGAGGAACACAGCGAGATCAGCAGCCCCACGATAAAGGCATACCGCACAAACGGATAGTTCGTGAAATAGAACTGCAGCGTCTGGAATGCTTCGATCATGCCTGCTCACCTCCCTGCGATGCGATAAAGCCCTCACCAACGTCACTTTGGAGATAATCCGCCTTGGTGCCGAAAAAGAGCTGGCGCTGCGACCCGATGTGAAGGATATGCGTTGCGTATTTCAGCGCCGCCCCCACATCATGTGAAACCATAATGATCGTGATGCCTTCCTGGTGCAGACCCTCGATCAGTTCATAGAGGTCATTCTGTGCCTTGGGGTCGAGACCAGTGACGGGTTCGTCGAGGAGCAGCATTTTCTTGGCAGCACAGAGTGCTCTTGCAAGCAGCACTCTCTGCTGCTGACCACCGGACAATTCCCGGTAGCAGCGGTCTGCAAATTCCGAAATGCCAAGCCGCTGCATCTTTTCCTCCGCAAGCTGCTTTTCCGCTTTATTATAAAAGGGGCGCCATCCCATGCTTGCCAGACAGCCCGAACGCACGATCTCCCGCACCGAAGCCGGAAAGTCACGCTGCACGACCGTCTGCTGCGGCAGATAGCCGACATCCTTGCCGGACAGACCGCCGTACCATTGGATCTCACCGGCGATCTGCGATTTCAGACCGAGCAGGGCTTTGATAAGCGTACTCTTGCCCGAACCGTTCTCGCCGAGGATACATAAATAATCCCCGGCGCTGATGCCGAAGTTCAGCCCTTCGGTCACGACCAGATTCTCATAGCCAAGTGATGCGTCCCGTACCACGACCTGCGTGACGGGAACGCTCTCATTGCGCAGGGAAATGATCCCTTCGTCGATCTCTGTATGTTCACTCATGAGCGTTCTGCTGCCTCCTTCAATACGGCAAGGTTCTCCTCCATCAGGGAGCAATAGCTGGCACCGCCCTCGATCTGTTCCTGTGTCACGGACTGGAGGGAGTTGAGCACGGCGATGGTCTGATCCTTGGACTGGGTGTTGTCACGGACGGCTTCTGCGATACCGGCGTTGCCGCCTTCGATGGTGAACAGGGTGCGCGTCTGGCATTCATCTGCCTTATTCGCCAGGAATGCGACAGTCTCAAAGCTTGCCTCTGTCTCGGCACTGCATCCGGCAAAGGCAGCATAGTACGTATACCCGTAGTCCTCCACAAAATACCGGAAGGGGAACCGATCCGCAACGATCAGCGGCTGATCGTGATTCTGTTCAGCAACGGCTGCAAATTCGGTATCCAGCTTTGCCAGACGTTCCTGGTAGTGCTTGCCGGCGTCCTGGTACGCATCTGCGTGCGCCGGGTCAACCTCACAGAGCAGCTCATCGATGGCGGAACAGCAGAGCTGTGCATTCTGCACGGAGAGCCAGATGTGCTCATCGTATTCCGGTTCGTCCGACGCCTCGTCGTCGTCTTCTTCCTCCTCGGCTTCCATGCCTTCCACGAGTTCCTCCTCCAGCGGCGGAACCACGTCAAGCAGGCGGAGAGAATGGTGATCCGGGTTGACAACGTTCTGGACGGCTTCGGCAGTCCAGTGCTCGGATTCGCCGCCTACATATATAAAGAGGTCACATGAGGAGATCTTGGCAATGTCTGCCGCAGAGGGCTGAAAGCTGTGACTGTCTGTGCCGTTTTTCAGCAGATATGTCACATCACAGTCGGCGTCCGGCGCCAGCAGGTTCCGGGTCCAGTCATAAACTGCGAAATTGGTACATACGATCTGGATGCGGTCAGATGCAGGGGACTGCACGCTGCCGGCACATCCGGTCAGGCATCCTGCGCTGAGTACGGCGGATAAAGCTAAAGCGATGGCTTGTCGTTTCATCATGCGACCTCCCTTGGTGTTACGATTAAAAAATGAAATCAATTCTCAATTTTAGATTATAGCACACTTTATAAGACTTGTCAAGCACTAATTTTGAGAACTATTTTCATATTTTCGGCAAGCACGAATAGTTATATCCGTTTTGTATAATCCAAAATGTATAAAACGTAGCGCTTTGCATAAAATTCAACTTGTAAATTCTACGTGAAATTGAAAAAATCGGTTGACAAATGCCAAAAGGTGTGATACAATAGTATACGAGGAGTTAAACGATTAAGCATAGAAATTTACGTAAGATGAAAGGTGTCTTTTACGAAAACAAGGAGATGAGGATATGCAGAAACACTTTTATCGACTGATCGCATCTGCCGCTGCGGCGGCGATCACCGTTGCGCAGCTCACCGCATCTGCACAGGTGGCTTCTGCAAAGAAGGAGAAGGAGCCGGTGATGCAGACCTCCGAGACCTCAGCTTTGGATGAGGTTGCCTCCGAGGCAGCGGGTGTTGAGAAAAATGATGCAGTGTATGCATCGGAAGGTGTGATTGACCCGACAGAACCGGACTCCGACGAACCGGATAGCTCTGCTGACCTGATCATCGTGACAGCAGAACTCATCTCCTCCGAGCAGCAAGCGGAGGAGGAATCCGCTGATTTGTCCGAAACAAGCGAAACAGAGGCTCCGACCGAGGAACCCACAGAAGCTCCGACCGAGGAACCCACGGAGACTCTGACGGAGGAACCCACAGAGGCTCCGACGGAAGTGCCCACAGAGGCACCGACTGCGGATCCTGCACCGACAGAGGCAGTTTCGGAAGAACCCACAGAAGCAGTGACCGATGTACCGGCAGACGTGGCAGAACACGAGCTTGGCACACCGACGAAGAATGATTTCAGCTATCTTGGGGCTGTCGGCTCATTGAGTGCGGCACAGACCAAAGAGGTTGCTGATCTGATCTACAATGCGATCAGCAGCCACGAGACCAAGATCGATTTTCGTGATCTGAAAGAAAAAATGTACAGAAGCAAGGACATCGACTCCCTGACAGCCGTATTCAATACGGTCGTATATTCCTGCCGGGAAGGCGTTCTGACCAATCAGGGGTATCGGTATTATACAGATTCCAATACAGAGCAGATCCTGAATATGACCATCAGCTACAGGCTGCCGGATATGCTGTATGACGATGCGATGACATTGGCGAACGAGAAGATCGACGCCTTGCTTGCGCAGGTGCAGCCGGATTGGTCGGCACCGGAGATCGCACTGTTTTTCCATGATTACATGGCGGTGCATTACAATTACGATTATGAGACCCTTCGGGAATACGAGGAAATGGAAGCCATGCCGGATGCCGGTGCAGCCTGCTATACGGCGTATGGGCTCCTTGAGGAAAAGGTGGCTGTCTGTCAGGGCTATGCATGGCTCTACAATATCCTACTCAATGAGTGCGGTGTGGAGTGCTACATGGTCACCAGTGACGAGAATGCCCACGCATGGAATGCCATCATGCTCGACGGCGTTTGCTACCAGGTCGATGTGACATGGGACGACAGCGCACAGCTTCGCACCAGCCAGACCGGACTGGACGGACAGGTCGATCATTCGAGCTTCCTGAATAATGTGGCAGGCATGATCGGCAGCGGTCACAAGTTCAATGAGCGGGACTGGGTGCTTTCCACCGGTCAGCCTGTGGACGAACTGCCGTTTTCCAATGACTACTCCAATCATTTCTGGTCTGGCACACGCTGTGCGATTTATCCGTATCAGGAGGGCTGGCTTGTCAAGACCCCCGATCCGGAGAACCACCGGGCAGCAAGCTATGTGCTGTATGACTACGATTTTGAGAACAATGAAGATATCTGGGTCCGTCAGGTAGCAAGTGAAGCGGACAGATGGTATTGCGACCTGGAAAAGACCCGTTACTACAGCGATAACTATTCGGTCTGTGCGGTCGAGGACGACATCGTGTACTACACAACAAACTCCGGCGTTCTGGCAGTTGCCCACCGTGAGGGCGGCGGTACGTATGATTACGTCTGGGAATGGCTGTTCGGACTTGATGAGGAAGAAGCACAGAACGGCTTTATCTACGGAATGCGCATCGAGGGCGATAAGATGTACTATCAGGTCATCCCAAGCCTGACATCCACACCGGTAGAGTATTGCCGGGATATGGAGCCCTTCCGGGAGCAGATCCGCATCGCATCCGGCGCACCGGCAGGTGATCTGGACGGCGACTTTACGCTGACCGTGACCGATGTGGTAACGATGTATCAGCATATTATCGGCAAGACAGAAATCGAAAGTGAAACTGCAAAAAAGCGTGCCGATCTGGTTGAAGACGGCGTGCTTGATGTATTTGACTTAACCATGCTCAAACGTCTCGTAACAACACAGCAATCTCCAATCCTTTCATCCTAAGATACAGAAAAATGCACCGCCGTAACAGGTGGTGCATTTTTCGTGCTGTTTATCGTCCCTTGAAGATCACGATCGGGATCGGCGGACAGTTCTGACGATTGACAAAGGGCATCTCGACGACCGTGTACCGGTCGCTGTCGAGTGTCGGGAGAAAGTCCAGCAGGGCGTCACGCTCTGCGAAACCGGTCTCCCTGCCGTAGTAGAGGATCAGCGTCATGATGCCGTCCTCTTTCAGAAGCCGGAGTCCCTCCTCAATGGCACGAATGCTGCTGTCGGGCTTTGTGAACACATTATGGTCGCCGCCGGGCAGCCATCCGAAATTGAACGTGATCGCTGCGATCTCACCTTCCTCGGCGTAGGCAGCCATATTCGCATGGCTGTCGAGGATGACACTGGTGCGTTCCGCCATGCCGTTTTCGGCAAGGAGGGTGCGTGTGCTGTCCACAGCCGCCTGCTGGATGTCGAAGGCGGTAACGTGCCCGGTTTCACCGACAAGCTGCGAGAGAAAGAGCGTGTCCTTGCCACGTCCGGCAGTCGCATCAATGCACTTGTCACCCGGCTGAACGTGCAGTTCGAGGACATGGTGGATGATCTGGAGGGCAGAGAAATGCCTGCGAGGGTCGTTTTTCATAGTCACCGTGTCTTTCTGATAATGACCCCGTCATTTTTCCAGATGCTCTCCGCCGGTACGACACCACGGACGCAGCTTGTGGGGTAAATGTTGGAATGCGGACAGATGATGGTGCCGGGGTTGAGGACACTGTTGCAGCCGACCTCCACGAAATCACCGAGCATAGCGCCCATCTTTTTCAAACCGGTCTCGACCGGCTCGCCGTCGTACTTGACAACGACCAGCGATTTGTCGGACTTGACATTTGAGGTGATGGAGCCGGCGCCCATGTGGGACTTGTAGCCCAGGATGCTGTCGCCGACGTAGTTGTAGTGCGGTGTCTGGACATTGTCAAAGAGAATGACATTTTTGAGCTCGACGCTGTTGCCGACTACGCAGTTGGCGCCGACCAGCGCACTGCCACGGATAAAGGCACAGTGCCGCACCTCGGTATTGGCGCCGATGATGCAGGGCGCACCGAGATACGCAGAGGGGAAGACCTTGGCGGTCTTATGTACCCAGACGTGCTCGGACGGCTGGTCGTACTCATTGGGGTCGAGCTTCTGACCGAGGGTCACGATCATATCCGAAATGCCCTTGAGCGCCTCCCACGGATAGGTGAACATCCGCAGATAATCGGCAGCAAGGGTGTGTTCGAGGTCATACAGCTCAGCAATGGTAATATCGTTCATGTTGAAGCCTCCTTACATAGATAATGCTTGTTACTATTGTACCGCATTCCGGGAAAAAAGTCAAGCGGCAGTAAAAGATGGGTGCTGCGCACCCTGCACCCGCAGTTTTGAACAAACGTCAAGCGGCAGTGACAGAGGATCACTGCCGCTTGGGGTGCTGCGTTTGGATGGGTTACTTGATGCCGATCAAGCCCTGCTGTGTGCTTTCAAAATAGATGCCGTAGGTTCCCTCCGGCATGGTGGAATAGTCTGCCAGTGCCTTGGCCGAGTCGGTTTTCATAAACGCCGCAGGGATGGACGAGACCGGCTTGCCGGGGAGATAGATATAGATGTCGCCGGGATTCTCGAAAGCAGGCAATTCATCGTAAATTGTTCTCCAAGAACTTGCGATGCTGCTTTCTCCCACTTTTTCATATGTTACGGATGCAATGCTTGTGCGGTAGGTATAGTCGTCAATCTTTTCGGCTTTTCCAAATGAGCCTGAATAATAATTGTAATGATGTGTTCCTGTATAGCCAACGCCTTCCTCATCATAATCGGATATTCTGAAGTCTCCCCTGAAGCTCCCATTCTCAGAAACGGATCGCAAGTTGATGGTCTCATAAATGTTATTGAATAAACTGTCTCCACTTTTGTATCCATAAAAATATGCAAAAGAGGTCGGCAGTCCTGCCATCCAAACCGAATCTGCGGGCGCAGATGGATTATCAGTAGCGCCTGCATCCCCCGCCTGCTCCGTCAGTGTGCCTTCAGAAAGCTGCGGATAGTCATACAATGCCTGTTTCTGGTACTCCTTCAGCGTGTCATAGGTGCTGTCATAAATCGTATACTCCAAGCTCGCAATGAAAGCATTACGGAGTCCGGCGTCGTACTTGGTGCTCTGTGTGGAAACACGGGCGCCGTCTGCGACCTCCTTGAGGACGGCGAACTGATCCTGTCCGCCGAGGAGCGCATTCGAGTTGCTGCCGTTTGCCACGATCCGGTTCATTGCGGTCTTGTTGTTGACCATATCGCCGGAATAGAGGGCGTATTCCTCCATGCTGTCGGTGTTGACCGTGAAGGCACGCAGGAAGTTGGCAGCCTCCGCCTTGGTGTCGCAGTTCGGAGATACGCAGATCCACGAGCCGCCCCAGAAGAAGTCCTGCGGTCCTCTGCAAATGCGCCAGTTGCCGGCATCGCCGCCGTGCTGTTCAAGCTGTGCGCCCTCACCCAGGCACCAGCTTGCATAGAAGTAGCCGAGCGCCTTTTCGTTCAGACCGATATCAGTCCAGTCTGATGTCCACTGCTGCACGCTGGGATCCACATAGCCGTTTTCCACATAGCGCTTCGCCATGTTGGAAAACGCACGGGGAATGTCATATTGCAGGGTGTTGTCCTTGACCCAGATGTTCTCGTTGGCAGCGGAATATGCCTGCCACAAACCGCCGAGCGTCGCAGCGATCTTGACTCTGCCGTCCGAAGCGGTTTTCAGCTCCGCAGCGGTCGCCTCAAACTTGTCCCAGTCCGAGATCTTTGCCTGCATCTCCTCCGGGCTTGTCACGCCGAGGTATTCCTTGGCAAGGGTCGCATTATAGGCATAGCACCCGGCTGCGGTCTGCCAGGAAGCCGCCTTCAGCACGCCCTGGCTGTCCGTGCCGATCTGCACGGTGTAGTCATAGGCGTCAGCGTAATCCGTCGCCGTGATGCCAAGCTCGGACAGCGGCAGGGAATAGCTGTCATTGTCGATATAGTTTTTGAGCCAGGCGCCTTCTGCGAAGTAGAGGTCGGCATCGCTGCCGCTGTTGAGAAAGGTCATATATTTTTCGGCTGCGTCCCCGCCGGCGCTGCAGCCACAGTTGACGTACCTGACCTTCACATTCGGGTCAGCCGGCGTGTAGACATCCAGCATATTGGCAAGGTCTGCATCCGTCCAGCAAACGATCGAGAGCACCTTGTCCTCGTTCGTCAGCGTGATGCCGGAGGGCGTTTCGGTCGGTGTTTCGGACGGCGTTTCAACCGGCGGCTCGGTGGGTGTGACATCGCCGCTGCGGTTTGAGAGGTAATACGCCAGGTCGCCGGAATTGCCGGCACCCTTCCAGGCAGCGTACATCAGGATCTCGGCTGCATCGCCGGCATTGACGTCGCCGTCACCATCGATATCACCGAACAGGTTCGCAAAAGCGGAAAGCGGCTTGGCATCGGTCGTGCATACCGCATAGGTCGCCGCACTGGACAGCACGGCGGCAGCCATCACGGCTGCTAAGGTCTTTTTGAATTGCATTTAGATAATTCCCCCCATGTATGTTTTGGCGCTGCCAGCAGGCGAGCGCTATACATTCATTATACTATATCGCCGCACCCCTGTCAAGGGAAAAACGCATCATTCCAACAAAAAACAAACCTGTCCCACGAAATGGAACAGGTTCATTTTTCTCTTTATGAAAACATATTACTGGTAAGCGCCGGGATTGGGATATTCCTTGAAGAAGTACTGCCAATAGTCGCCGTTCTTACCGGAGTTGCCGCACTCGACCAGATAGGTCTGACCGCCGACAACACATTCGGTCCAGTAATGCTGTACGCCGGGTCTTGTCCAGCCACGTACCATGTAAACGTCGTATCCATAGTAAGCCAGTACAGATGCCATTGCGCCGTTGTACTGAACACACTGACCACGCTTGTAATTGAAGATCGCATCTACATAGGACTTGTTCACGATGGAATTCCACTTCTCGCCGGCATATGCGTAGTCAACGTTGTAGTGAATCCACTGGTGGGTGATGTAGAGCTTCTCAGCCAGTGTGGAGTTCTCCGGGAAGTGCTCAGCCGCAAACTGCTCAATGATCGCAATATCATTATCGCTGAGCTTGATGGTGAAGTCGATACCGCCAGCCTGACGGTTGTAAACGGTGATCTCACGCTTGGTCTCGCCTCTCGGAACGGTGTTGAGGAGCGTATTGATATCACCGGGGTCAGCAGCGTAGGAATTGGTCATGACGCCCTCGTCATTGAACTGGTAAACCATACCGTCCATATTCACGGTACCGGTGCGAACCACACCGTCGGTGCCGAGGTAGTACTGTGCATCGCCGATGGTCTGCCAGCCGGTGAGCATCACGCCGTTTGCGTCGAAGATATAGGTCTTGCCGTCGATGACGGTTTTGCCGGTCGCCATGTAGCAGCCCTCCGGCAGGAAGTAGCACTTGTTGCCGCCTACAGTCTGCCAGCCAGCCTCACGGATGCCGACTTCATTGAGGTAGTACACCTTGCCGTCCACTGTGATGACGCCGGTCTGCTTCACGCCGTCAGTGCCGAGGTAGTAGGTATAGGGAGTGAGTACCTGCCAGCCGGTGAGCATAGCACCGTCTGCATCGAGGCAGTACTCCTGACCGTCAAGTTCGAGCCAGCAGCCCTTGAGCATCTGACCGGAATCCGGGTCGAAGAAGTAACGCTTGCCGTCGATCTCCTGCCAGCCGGTCAGAACTGCGCCGTTGTCATCGGTCACGATGGTCTCGCCAGCGGCATTTTCCAGAACGCCGTCCATGCGGACACCGTTTTCATCAAAATAGTAATCCTTGCCGCCGATGGTCTGGGCACCGGTCACGGGATTGCCCTTGGCATCGAGGTAGAAGAAGCCCTCAGCGGTATCGAGCCAGCCGTTCTTCAGGATGCTGCCATCCTGGTCGAGCCAGCACTTGGAGCCGTCCGGGAACTCGCTCCAGGTGTTCATCAGCATAATGCCGTCCTCACCCAGGCAGAACAGATAACCGTCCGGACCGGAGATCCATCCGGTCAGCAGGTGAAAGTCCTCATCTGCGTAGTAGGTATTGCCGGTCTCCACGTCCTCGATGATGCCGGTCAGGAGTCTGCCCTCTGCATCAGCGAAGTAGTAGGTCTGCCCGATGGGGGCAACCACGCCCTCAGCGCCGCTCTCTGCGGTGTGCTCCAGGATCTCCAGAGCATCGAGGGAATTGATAATGCCGTCACCATTGGTGTCAGCGTAAGTAACAAGGCGTGCAGCGGCATCATAGTCGTCTGCGCCCATTTCAGCGGCAAGCTGCAAAACAGCCATAGCGTCGGAAGCGTCGATCACGTTATCGCCGTTGACGTCGCCGAGCAGGAAGTTCGGCTTCAGGCTGAATTTGCCGGTAGCGACCTCATCGCCCTCTACATAGTAGGCATTGCCGTTCTCATCGTATGTAAGCTGCTCGTCCGGCAGGAGTGCATCCAGCACGATCATGCCCGGATCGGTATCTGCTGCTGCGAGCGGTCTGGTCTGCATCAGTGCAGGCAGAGAGCTCATTGTTGCTGCTGCCACAAGAACCGGCAGCACTTTTTTGAAACCCATTGAAATCATCCTCCTGTGTTTCTGTTCGTTTCCAGTGTATCTGTTTCTGTTCCGGTTGGATGGTTTTACGTTTGTGCGAAATCAATAAAAATTCTTCATCTTCGTTGTCAGCTCTCAATACATTGCGTATAAAGAGACAGTCCATTTGCTAACTGTGATTCCCATTATACCACATCAAAATCACTTTGTCAATAGTTTGTTACCATTTTATATGAATATGCCAAAAATGATGCGGTGAAGTTACAGAAAAGTAACAAACGAATTGTAGCCTTTTTCAAAGGGCATTTTGGAACATTTCTATGAAAAAACGGCTTCTTTGCTGTATAAATTCAAGCCATCCGGGCATACTCTCACCGAAAGGAGTGTGAGACCGGATGCAGCCTATACGATTACGGTTTGTAGCGTTATTTTCGATCCTGATCTCGCTGATGGTGTGTGCTGTGATCATCATGGTACCGGCGGCGCACCGCATGGAAGATTACAAAGCGGAGACCGCTGCCCAGCTTGCAGCGCAGCCGCCCGTCCCGGAGAAGGCGTTTATCCTCAAGGCAAGCGGTGACCACCTGGCGCTGTGGCGTGAAGGGGCGCAGCGGCCATACCGTGTCCTGCGCTCGGAGCTGTGGCTCTTGTCAGAGGAGGACAGGCAGGCGGTAGAGGAGGGCATTTCCGTGTACACGGAAGGGGAGCTCATGCAGTTGCTTGAGGACTTAGGTGCGGAGGAATAGCGCATAGAGTGCGGAAATGCCGCATATGCTGTCACATGGAGAACCCGTCTTCCCAGATGCCGCCGCATCCAGTGGAGACAGGTTTGTAATATTTAGAAATCAGGTGATATGTATGCAAATACCCCGATTAGCAGGACGTGTGGCAGCGGTCTGCGCTGCGGTGACGCTGACGATCTGCGGCGCATGGCTTGCCTCTGTGCATTCCGGCAGGACTGCCATGCAGGTCACAGGCACAGCCGGTCAGCGGCAGGTGATCATCCTGGACGCAGGACATGACGGTTCATGCTAAACCGAGTTCCGCATCCGCCCCCCCTAAAAAACACATCCCCCCCGGAAGCTGCAAACGGCTTCCGGGGGGGATGCTTACATATTAAAGCTTCCACAGAATATGTACATCACGCTCTCCGTTCGCATCGACCTGCCCAATCTCGATCCGGTCGATGAAGGCGTCTGCAAGCTCCCGGTCGAGCTGCTGGAACTGGGGGCTGCGTGCCGGAGCTGGTGCGTCCTGCCGGGTCTGGAGGTCGGTGAGCTGCGTTTGTAAGGCTTCGAGCTGTGCGGCAAGACGCTGCTCCTCCTCATGCAGCCGTTCCCGGAACAGCGTGAAATCCGCCTCGGACAGCTTGCCGTCCAGTTTGTCCTTATACATGGCGACAAGGTGCTCCTGCGCTGTCTGACGGCGTTCGGACAGGGCGGCAAGCTGCTTCTGACAGCGCTTGATCTGTTCCTCGTGCGCAGGGGTGACCCGGAGCTGCTGCGGATCGCAGTACCGGGCGACAAGGCGATTGAGCTCGTCGAGGATGAGCCGTTCCAGCTCCAGCCCGCTGATGCTTTTGTGATTCGGGCAGTTCATGGCGCCGGACTTGTGCGAAGCGCATTGCAGTCCGTAATAGCGGATGGTGTGCGCTCTATTATAATAGACATTCCGCTTCATGGGTCTGCCGCAGACGGCGCACCGCACCTTGCCTGAAAGGGGCGGCAGGACAGCCGACTGCGCTCCGACACGGGTGTGACTTTGCAGACGAGCCTGCGTCCTGTCCCAGGAGTCACGGTCGATCAGGGCTTCATGCGCATCCGGAATGCGCACCCAGTCCGCCGGTGCGACCTGCTTCCGCTTTTTGTTCTTGTAGCTGATGTGATGGGATTTCCCTTGTACGAGCGTGCCGGTGTAGGTCTCGTTGGCAAGGAGCCGGGAGATGGTCGATTGCGTCCAGAGACCGTGGGAGGCACTTTTCTCCGCATTGCGGTTGACGTAGTGCGAGCCGCTTTGCTGCTTGTAGGCGGCAGGACTTGGGATGCCCTGCGCATTCAAGGTCTGTGCGATCCTGCGGTAGCTGGCACCCTGGAGATACAGCGCAAAGATCTGCTGCACGACCGGCGCAGTTTCCGGGTCGGGACAAAGACGGTGCCTGTCCTGCGGATCGATGCGGTATCCGTAAGGAGCAAAGGCGCCGACAAACTGCCCCTGTTCACGCTTGAAGGCAAGTGTACGGCGGATCTTGGCGGAGATGTCCTTGACATACATTTCATTATAGGCGCTGGTGAACAGGCGCATGGTGCTGTAGCTTTCGCTCTCGGTGTCGGCATTGTCCGCAACCCCGATGAACCGCACACCCCATTCCAGAAATCTGTCATTGAGGATCTGCTCGATCACGACGATATCTCTCGAAAACCGTGACTGATCCTTGCACAGGACAATGTCAATGCGCCCGGCTTCGCAGTCGGCAAGCAGCCGGTTGAACTCCGGACGGCTGCGGTCGATGCCGCTGTAGCCGTCGTCGCAGTAAATACCGCTGATCTCCCATCCACGCACCTTGCAGTAGTCGCATAGCATGGCACGCTGGTTCTGGATGCTCTGGCTGCTGACGCCTTGCAGCCGGTCTTTGTCCTCGATGGACAAGCGGCAGTAGATCCCGACTCTTGGCATATGCCGCCTGCTTTCAGGCATTTCGTTCTGCCTGCCGTTCCAGGAGCTTTTGGATGATGGCAGTCACGGCTTTTCGGCGCTGCTCCGGGTCGGCTGACCGGAAGGTATGCTGCGGTTTACATTTGATCTTCATGGCGATCCCTCCTTTGCTGCATCCTATGCGGCAAAGGGTGGGATTTATGTGTAAGGACATGAAAGATCCCCCTGTCCTGCAAGACCGCAGGGCAGTGGGATCTTCGGTGTGTATGGCATCAGCAGCGGCCGCCGCAGATGCTGCTCAGCAGTGCGCAGAGTGTCTGGAACCAGTTATTGCAGCACATGGATGAAACCCTCCTTTCTCTCTTGTGGTGTATCTTTATTATAGCAGATGAAAGTATGCTTTGCAATGAAAAAATGCTGGAAATACTGGGATAATCTGCGCCTGACGGCAAAGTCTTCCATGCAAGCTCTGACCGAAAGTTTTGGCGAAAAGTTCTGAAATTCCGTCAATTTGACAGCAAGAAAATACCGCCGTTCTGCTTGCAATTTGTCCATAAATATGGTATACTATAGTTAGCGAACGCTAACCTACGTTTGCTGGATGTATTGATAAAGGAGTTGTGATGTATGACGGATACAGAGAAATTTCTGGAGGTACGAGGCTTGCAGAAAAGCTTCGGCAGCGGCGACACCCGGCAGGATGTGCTGCGTGGGCTGGATTTCACGGTTGCAAAGGGCGAATTCTGCGTGCTGCTCGGTCCCTCCGGTTCGGGCAAATCGACCTTGCTCAATATCCTCGGCGGCATTGACAGTGTGGACGGGGGCGAGATCATCATTGACGGCGACAAGCTTGCCGACATGGACGAAAAGAGCCTGACCCGCTACCGCCGCAAGCACCTGGGCTACGTCTTTCAGATGTACAACCTCATCCCGAACCTGAATGTCAAGGAGAACATCGAGACTGGTGCCTACCTTTCGGATGATCCGCTTGATATTGACGAGCTGCTGAAAATTCTGGGGCTGTTCGAGCACCGCTACAAGCTCCCGAACCAGCTTTCCGGCGGTCAGCAGCAGAGAGTTTCCATCGGACGTGCCATCGTCAAGAACCCGGATATTCTGCTGTGTGACGAGCCGACCGGTGCGCTCGATTACAACACCTCCAAGGAGATCCTGCAGCTCATCGAGGAGGTTAATCAGAAGTACGGCAACACCATCATCATGGTCACCCACAACGAAGCCATCAAGCTCATGGCTGACCATGTCATCAAGCTGCGTGACGGCAGGATCCGCCACGACGACCGCAACACCAGCAAGATCACAGCCAAAGAGCTGGAATGGTAAGGGGGCGGTGAACTTTGGACGAGCAGACGATCAAACGAGGAAAACGCCCCAAAAATCCCCTGAACCGCCGTATCTGGAAGGATCTGCGGCGTGACTGGAAACGCTACCTGATGATCTTTGCGATGCTGGTCGTGACCATTGGCTTCGTGTCGGGTATGTACGTTTCCAACAACAGTATGCTCCATTCCCTCGATGATGGCGTGACGAAATTCCACCGGGAGGACGGGCATTTCCGGCTCTCCGGCAAGGCGGACGCCGATACGCTGAAGGGCATTGCGTCCGGTGAGATGGCAGATGTCCCGGCGGTGTTCCGGGAGCGTGCCTATGAGGAAGCGGATACGGAGGTGGAGGACGCCGTCCGTGACACTGTGACCGGGGAGGTCGAGCAGCAGGTCAAGGACGCTATCCGCACCCAGGTGGAAGCAGCAGTCGATGCCCAGCTTGCACAGGCGGCAGCGATGGGCGTTCCGGTCACCGACGCTGACCGGGAGAGTGCTGTCGAGGAAGCCTACCAGACGGCGCTGGACGAGAATTACGACAAGGCACGAAGCGAAGCCCTGGAGCAGGCATTTGACTCCGACGATTACCAGGGTGCCCTCTCGGACGCCATCAAGGAAGCCCATGCGGAGATCGACAAGGAGATCGACGAGAAGTACCAGGAGCTTTCCGACCGCTTTAACCTCGATGAGAAGTTCGACCCCGTGCCGGTCACGATCTATGAGCTCTTTTATAAGGACCGTGATGAGACCATCCCCGGCAAGTCCGGTTACAAGGGCGGCATCCGGGTCTATGCGCCCCGTGAGGAGATCGACCTGTACGACATCCTCGACGGCAGAGCACCGGAGACAGAAACTGAAATTATCATCGACCGGATGCACGCCGACAATGCGTCCATTCAGATCGGTGACACGCTCACCGTCGGCAAGGTGGATTACACCGTTGTGGGACTCGCAAGCTTCGTGGATTACACGACGCTGTACGAAAAGAACACGGATACGATGTTCGATGCGCTGACCTTTGACGTGGCGATGGTCACGGCGGAGGGCTTTGACCGCATCCATGCGAACACCCGTGCCAACTACGCCTTTACGTATGATGATCCGCCGGCGGATGCCTACGAGGAAAAGGAGATGTCCGAGCATTTCCTGAAAGCCTTCATCACCCAGACCGCCATCTCCGAAAAGGAGCTGGAGATCGAGGATTACGTCCCGGCATACCTGAACAATGCGATCACGTTCGCACCGAATGACCTGGGCAGCGACAAGGCGATGGGCGGCGTGCTGCTGTACGTCCTCATTGGTGTGATGGCGTTTATTTTCGCCGTCACCATCAGCACGACCCTCGAACAGGAGGCGTCTGTCATCGGCACGCTCCGTGCATCGGGCTACACCCGTGGGGAGCTCCTGCGCTACTACATGGGAACGCCGCTGCTCGTGGTGCTGCTGGCTGCCGTTGTCGGCAATATCCTTGGTTATACGGTGTTCAAGAACGTGGTCGTCGGGATGTACTACAACAGCTACAGCCTGCCGGGGTATGTGACGCTCTGGACGCCGGAGGCTTTCATCCGCACGACCATCGTGCCGATCGTGCTCATGCTCGTGATCAATTTCTTCGTCATTTCGAGCAAGCTCCGGCTCACACCCCTGCAATTTTTGCGCCACGACCTCAAAAAGACCCGCCGCAAGAAGGCAGTCCGTCTGCCGAGATTCAAATTCTTCGGACGGTTCCGCCTGCGTGTGTTCCTGCAAAATCTGCCGAACTACCTGATGCTGTTTGTGGGCATCACGTTTGTGATGCTGCTGCTCTCGATGGCAGTCGGGATGCCGGAAACGCTCCAGTTCTACCAGAACAGATTGCCGGAGATGATGTTTGCGGAGGATCAGGTGATCCTTTCGGATACCGAGGACGAGGACGGCGAGCCGATCACCACCGATACAGAGGGCGCCGAGCGCTATGCTGTGACGTCGCTCGAACGCCAGTCCGATGTCTACAACGAGGAAATCTCGGTGTATGGCGTGCAGCCGGACAGTGCCTATGTGACGCTCGATGCGGCATTCTTTGACACGGACGACAGTGAGGTGTACATCTCGCAGGCATATGCGGAAAAGTTTGATGTCAAGGCAGGTGACACGATCGTGCTCTCCGAAAAGTACGAGCACCGTGACTACACCTGGAAGGTATACGGCATCTTTGACTATTCCGCAGGCATTGCGGTATTCATGGACAATGCGCAGTTCAACCGCATCTTTGACAAGGACGAGGACTACTTCAGCGGCTACCTGTCCGATGTGCCGATCACGGACATTGACGAGCAGTACATCGCCGCCGAGATCACCTCGGAGGACATGACCAAGCTCGCCCGTCAGCTTGACCATTCGATGGGTGCCTATATGCTGTATTTCCAGTATGCGTGCATGATCGTGGCAGCGATCCTTCTGTACCTCCTGACAAAGATCATCATCGAGAAAAACGAACGTGCCATCTCGATGGTCAAGATCTTAGGCTATGAGACCGGTGAGATTGCATCGCTCTATCTCATCCCGACGGCGCTGGTGGTATTCTTCTCGGAATTTCTGGCGATGTATCTGGGCTATACGCTCATGTCGGTGTTCTGGAAGGCAATGATGATGTCCCTTGGCGGCTGGTTTGCCTTTGTGATGTCGCCGGAGGGCTTTGTACGGGAATTTGTGCTGGTATTTGCAGCCTATCTCGTGATCTCCATTCTGGACTTCCTGCGTATCCGCAGGATCCCCAAGGTGCTGGCACTGAAAAATATGGAATAATAAAAATCGAAGCCCCGGAATGCTGCTCCGGGGCTTCGCTCAATGATACAGGTTCTTACTTTTCGACCTTCGGCAGTTCTCTTTTCAGGAGGGACAGGTCATAAATATCCACAACGCCGTCCAGATCCATATCGCCTGCCTCGGCATCCTTCAGTGTTGCCTTCGGAACGGCAAGGAGCCATTTTTGCAGTGCGATCGCATCCAGAACTGTCATCTCGCCGTCTGCATCCACATCGCCGCTGATCTTGACACCGGGCTGCGGTTCGGGCTCTGTGTGGCTCGTGTCAAAGACCATTTTAGAGTTGGCAAGATACTCGCTTTCGTCCTGCACATCGACCTGCTTCCAGGCGTCCTCGCTGCCGTAGTAGGTGATCGTGCCGGAGCCCTCGATGTCCGAAAATGCCATCGGCTCGATGGTCTGGAGCTTACCGGAGAATGTCACCTCGCTGAGCTTGTTGCAATAGGAAAATGCCATAGAACCGATGGTTCTGGCACCGCCGCAGTCAACGGAGGTCAGGTTCTCGCAGTAGAAGAATACATTGTCCCAGATGGCGACAACGCTGGACGGGAACACCACGGAGGTCACATCGTTATTATACTCGAACGCACCGGCTGCGACCTCAGTGACCGTATCCGGAACCTCGACCTTGCCGGAAGCACCGGCTGCATCGATCAGGATGCCGTTTACGATGACGAGGTCGCCCTTCTTGCGCTGGGCTTCGAGCCACGGGGTATAGGTGAATACCTCCGCACCGACGTAATCCGGATGGCCGAGAAATTCGACCTCGGCAAGGCTCTCGCACATCTCAAACGCCTTGCTGCCGACAGATTCGATGGTGTCGGGGATGGCAAAGGATTTGAGGTTCGGACACATCGAAAAGGCTGCGTAGCCAATGGTGGTCACAGATTTCGGGAACGCAATGCTGGTCAGCCCACTGCCGCAGAATGCGTTATCGCCGATCTCCGTGACCGGAACACCGTCGATGGATTCCGGAATGTCAAAAGTGTTCTGATCGGTCTCAAAGCCGGTGATGACCGCATGGTCGGCGTACTTGACGTAGTACAGACCACCACTCACCCCCTCGGTGTATTCCTCCTCATCCTCTGCATTTGCGGTGATGGCAAAGGATGTGTCGGATACGGACTGCATCGGCAGTGCAAAGCCGGCTGTCAGTGCAAAAGCAGCCATGAATGCAGCCAGTTTCAATACGTTCTTCATTTCAAATTCCTCCTCTTTATGGATAGCGCAGATATCAGGGATATGCTGCTCTTATTGTAACACATTTTGCAGGATACTGCAAGTGGATTTTTTGACGCAGGCAGCAGCATTCAACGAAAGATCAGCGTGCAGACCAGATCAACGGCGAGCACTGCACCGATCACAATGGCGGTCACGATCACAGTCTTGTCCTTCATCTGAGCGACCATCCGATCCAGCGCCGGCTGAATGACATACAGGAACACACAGCCGCCCAGCCCGAACCGCAGGCTGGGACTCAGTGCGATGCGTGCCTGAAAATTGATGGCGTAATCCGCATACGTCTGCCACGGCCACGAACCCATCGTCCATTCGCACAGGTAGCTTGTGATGAGTTCGATGAGCGTTGCCGTTGCCATCGTCAGCAGAAAGATCAGCGGCAGCCGGATGAGCCGCTGTTTGAGCGGCTTGCCCTTGATGATGCGGTACCATAGCAGCACAAAGATCACCGCACCAAAGCCATACACCGGCAGCCAGGGTCCGAACAGCACCCCTCTGTTGCTGAATCCCCAGCGGTAAATGAAGGTTTCCAGCACGACCTCATAGATCCAGCCGATCACGGCATAGACCCAGAAAAATACGACATATTCAGAAATGCGTCTTTTTTGCATGACGAGTTTCTCCTCTCCTCAGAACCTGTCTTTGGATACTATTATACAGTATGGCAGGAAAAAAAGCAAGGCTTTTGGGAAAGAATGCAAACTCTGTTTTGGCTGACGCCGCACATGGCGGCATGGACGGCGGCTGTTCCTCGGCGCAGGGCGATGTGGAAAAGAGCATCAACCTCAACATTCTCCTCGATCTGCGTGAGCTCTTGCGAGCCGCCGGGTACGAGGTGATCGTGACGAGAGATGCCGACATCTCCATCCATGACGCCGGCGTAGAAGGCATCGCCAACCAGAAACGTTCCGACATGGACAATCGGCTGGCGATCTTCAATTCCGTGGAGGGAGCGATCTGTGTTTCGATCCACCAGAACCAGTTCACGGACCCGCAGTACAGCGGTGCGCAGATGTTCTATGCGGACACAAATCCCGGCAGCGAACGCCTTGCAAGGACGCTCCAGACGCAGTTTGCCGGGATGCTCCAGCCGGACAATCACCGGGAGATCAAGCTGTGCGGCAAGGAGCTGTTCCTGTGCTACTACAGCGAAAATCCGACTGTGATGGCGGAATGCGGCTTCCTCTCGAATCCGGAGGAAGCGTCCCTTCTTGTCACGGAGGAATACCAGCAGAAGGTGGCGTTCACGATCTTTTCCGGCATCGTGACCTACTGTGCGCAAGGCGTGCAGCAGTAAACAGCCCCCTACAATAGCACTGCCCCTGCGTGCATTGCAGCACGCAGGGGCAGTGTATATTATACGCTTGCTATGATAAATCAGAATATGTCTACTTGGCAATCAAACCGTTCTTTTTAAGCATTACAAGGTAAATATATGCAACGACTGTACCTGCAACACCGAATACTGCATCCCCTATATCTGGTGTGTTAAGGAACGGAAGAAAACATTCATAAACAACACCAAGCACTGCAATCAATATGGTCGCAAGAGTGATGATTTCAAACCTTCCTCCGAAGCAAAGAACAACAAAGCCGAAAATAAGCAATGCCATCATACATAGGGCAAAATT
>CACXGK010000074.1 GCA_902767115.1 uncultured Ruminococcus sp. | reverse complement strand
CCCCGAAAGGAGCGTTAAATATCATGAACTATATGGAATCCCTCGGTGCCAGGGCGAAGGCTGCGAGTCATGTGATCGCATCTGCCGGGACGGCACATAAGGATGCGGCGCTGGCGGCGATTTCCGATGCGCTGCTCAAAGCGGTTGACCGCATCATTGCAGCAAACGAGGTGGATATGCAGAATGCCCAGGCGAACGGAATGTCCGCTGCGATGCAGGACAGACTCCGCCTGGATGAAAGCCGTATCACTGCCATTGCCAAGGCGGTGCTGAAGGTGCGTGCGCTCCCGGATCCCATCGGTGAGGAGATCGCCGGCTGGCTGCGTCCCAATGGTCTGCGTATCCGTCAGGTGCGTGTGCCGATGGGCGTCATCGGCATCATCTTTGAGAGCCGCCCGAATGTGACCGTGGATGCCGCTGTGCTTTGCCTGAAAGCCGGCAATGCTGTCATTCTGCGAGGCGGCAAGGAAGCCATCCATTCCAATACCTGCCTTGTACAGGTCATGCGTGAAGCGGTCGAAACTGCCGGGTTCCCGGCTGACCTCGTGCAGCTCGTCGAAAAGACCGACCGTGAGACTGCCGCTGATATGATGCGCCTCAACGGCTACCTCGATGTTCTCATCCCCCGTGGCGGTGCAGGACTCATCCAGGCGGTCGTCAAGCAGGCTACCGTCCCCGTCATTGAGACCGGTGCCGGCAATTGCCATGTGTTCGTGGATGCGAGCGCCAAGCTTGATATGGCGGTCGAGATCACCGACAACGCCAAGACCCAGCGTCCTTCCGTCTGCAATGCCATCGAGACCTTGCTCGTGCATAAGGACATCGCAGAGACCTTCCTGCCGGCAATGAAGGCACGGTTCGATGGTCACAGCGTCAAGATTCACGGCGATGAGACCGTGCAGCGCATTTTAGGTGACTGCGTCATTCCGGTCACCGAGGAGGATTACTACAAGGAGTACGGCGACTACGAGATCGCTGTTCACACCGTTGGCAGCGTGCAGGAAGCCGTTTCCCATATCCTGAAGTACTCCACCCACCACTCCGAGAGTATCATCACCGAGAGTATGGAGAATGCAGAGTATTTCCTGAATCACCTCGATTCCGCTGCCGTGTATGTCAATGCTTCCACACGGTTCACGGATGGGGAGGAATTCGGCTTTGGTGCGGAGATCGGTATTTCCACCCAGAAGCTCCACGCAAGAGGTCCTATGGGACTTCAGGCATTGACCACCATGCAGTACCGCATCACAGGAACCGGACAGACCCGATAAATTGCCAAGAATACAAGGCTTTCTAAGGAAGCCGGAAATAGAGGAATCAGCATGAGTAAACAGATCGATAATCTGCTCGACAGCCTCATCAAGGAGATCGATGCACAGGATCCCTCTCCCAAGGAGGAACAGGCAGAGCCAAAGCCTGCGAGCCGTGAAGCTGTCAAGAAAGCCGAAGCCATCGCCAAGGGTGTGAACCAGAGCTATCGCAGACCCCCGGAACCGGTCAAGACCAGCATCCCGGCACCCAAGATCAAGCCGGTCGTTGAGCCGGAGCCGACCAGCCATTTCAGTGAGGAGCCGTCCTCTGACCCTGCGATCCGGATGCATGACCGTCTGGACGAGAGCACGCTCCCGGCACCCGATGCCGAGCGCCGTCCGAACCGCATCCTGCGTGGCAAGAAAAACCGGAAGGGAACCCGCAGCATCCCGGAGCCTGCGCAGGCACCCAAGCGCAAGATCCCGCATATCAACGTGCCGGATGAACTGCCGCCGGATGTTGCCAACGAGCCCGTGAAGATCGCAGAGCCCGAACCCGATGCCGAGCGTGAAGCCCTCGTGCGCAACCGTGCCGAGAAGATCCGGGAACAGCTCAAAAAGCGCACCTTGGAGCAGACCCCCATCATCGCTCCCCCCAGCGAGGAGGAGATCAACGAGATGCTCGATGACCTGGAGAATCCCGACAAGAACGCCGAGAATGCCGAGACCCCGGCGCAGGAGGGCGACAGCATTTTCGCATATCTCCATCAGGTGCTCGGTGTCGAGGAGGAGGAAGAAACTCCGGACGAGCCCGAACAGACCGAGGAAGCTCCGGCAGACAGCCGTCCCCGTTGGTTTGATGATGCTCCGTCGCCCGTGCCGATGTCTGCACAGGCGGACGGCGATGAGGACGAGTATGACGACTACGACGAGTACGATGAGGAGCTCCAGGACGAGCAGTCCCTTGTGGAGGATGCAGAGGAGGACTTTGCGGAATTCGAGGAGCCGGAGGAAAAGCCCGAAAACCCCATTGCCCGTTTCTTCAAGAATCTGTTCGGCAAGCGTACCGAGCCGGAGGATATTTCCGACGAGGACGAGGAATTTGACGAGCTGAATGACGACGAGGACTACGAGGAATTTGACGAGGACGAAAGCTTTGCGGACGAGCCCCCTGCCACCGAGGTACCCATCCCGGAGGATGAGGAGGACTACCCGGCACCCCCGGTACCCCAGAAGTCTGCACCGGCACCAAAGCCTGTCGAGGAGTCTGCACCGGTCGAGGAGACCGAGGAGGACTTCGCAGAGGAGGAACCGGTCGAGGACGATTTCGAGGAGCCGGTCGAGGACGAATTTGAGGATGAGTCGGCAGAGGAATTCGAGGACGAGGATTTCGAGGACGAAGCCCTTGACGAGGAACCTGTCGAGGAGACCCCCAGACAGCAGCGCACCGGTTTCTTCCGGGAGGCACTGGATGAGAGTGCGGAGGAGCTTGCTGAGATCAAGGCAGAGCCCATCCCGCATCCGGCGGCGGAGACCCCCAAGACCCGATTCCTGGGCAGAAATGCGTACTTTGTGGCAGGCGTGCTCGTGTTCCTGCTGGCACTGGTGGGACTCATCACGCTCATCACCTATATCGCCAAGGCGACCAGTGGCTTCTTCAGCGGCGGCTCGCTGCGCACCCAGCTCGAAAGCTCGCTCTATCCGTTGGCAGTCGTAGACGTCCCGGCATTCAATGAGCCGGCAGAGCTGACGGCAGACGGCGCACTTTCCGCAGCCATCGTGGATATCCTGATGCATGACGACCTGTCGGGCTATACGGAGTCGTTTGACATGATCTCTGTTCCGGCAGACGATGTGCTGGAGCGTGGACGCCAGATGTTCGGCGTGGACGTGCAGACCCAGCTCGACACCCTCCATGCGGCAGGGGAGTCCTTCGTATACGATGCGACCACCGGCTGCTATAACGTCCCGGTATCGCCCATGATCTTCTCCTACTACCCGGAGGTCAAGAACGTCCAGAGAACCGGCGACACCTACGAAGTCACCGTCATCTTCCACAGCGACGTCGCCAACTGGCAGGAAAACTCCAAAAACTTCACCGAAGGTTCCTCCAAAACCATGCAGGCAACCGTGGAGAAGAAAAACACCGGCTACCGCATTGTTCGGCTTGTACCAGTTGAATAAAGTGAGAAGTAAGTTAGGAGTTAGAAGTGAGGAGTGAGGAGTTGTGGTGTCGCCTGCGGCGACCTATTTTAGAAGCGTTCGCCGTAACTTCATTTATGAACTAACACGCACAGGGACGCTCTGGGTTTTCCCAGAGACTTCCCCTCACCACTATTAAAATCCGTCCGGCGTCAGCCGGACACATTCACTTCTAACTTCTAACTCCTAACTTCTAACTCACTTCTAACTCACTTCTAACTCACTTCTAACTCACTTGATAGACGATAGTGTTTTATCTATCACCGCCTTATAAGGAAGAGGTAATCTTGTAATCTTCCCCTCTGAAATGGCTCTGTTTCGGGCTTAATCTACATTACCTGGGGGGTCGGAAAATGGTAATCTTGCGCCGGGCGGCGAGTCGCCGCTGACAAGTGTCCTCCCAATGCCCCTTCGGGGCAAAGGTCGGACGAGGGAGCTGACCTCACATAGCCCTGCTATGCAGGGCGAAAACAAGACGCATAGCTTTGAGCCCTTTGGCGTAAGCCATTGGGCTCCGCTGTGTCTGATCTTGGCACAGCACTACTCGTCTTCGTTCAGCATCCTGTCTCATCCTCGGTCGTTGCGGACACCGAAGGACGGACTTGAAAGAACCGCTATCATGCGTGCAGGCTCAGCCTGCCGCCAAAGCTGTTTTAGTGATAGACAAGCCCGTTTTATCTCAATGCAATCTTGGGGGAGTCCCCGGAAAGGAAACTTATGAAAATACTGATTGTCGGCTTAGGACTCATTGGCGGTTCAATCGCAAAGGCGCTGCACGCATACACGGAGAACAGCGTTTACGGCTGGAACCGCACCCGTGCGGTCGCTCTCAAAGCCGAGGAGGAGCACGTCATTGACGGCATTGCGGATGATAACTGTGCAGGGTATGACATGATCGTGATGTGCCTGTATCCGGCGCATATCCGCCAGTGGGTCAAAGACCATGCGGATACCTTCAGCGAGGGGACGATCATCATTGATGTCAGCGGCGTCAAGACCGACCTGCCGCAGGAAATGCATGACGTCTGCGCCCCCAGGGGCGTGCATTACCTGAGCTGCCACCCGATGGCAGGCAAGGAGAGAGCCGGGTATGATGTCTCGGATGAAGACCTCTATCAGGGGGCGAACTTCATCATGACCCCCCTGCCCGATACCCCGAAGCACGTTCTGGCACAGGTGCGCAATCTCGCTCATCAGATCGGTTTCCGGAAGTTCGTCATCACGACGCCGGAAATGCACGACCGGATGATCGCCTACACGTCACAGCTTGCGCACGTCGTATCGTCGAGCTACGTGGAGAGCCCCGTGATCGAGCTGGAAAGCGGCTTTTCAGGGGGAAGCTTCCACGACATGACTCGCATTGCGACCATGAATGAGGAGATGTGGACAGACCTCTTTATGGAGAACCGGGAGAGCCTGCTCACCGAGCTGGATACCCTCATCGGCAATCTCGGCGAATACCGCAAAGCCCTCGCTGCCGCTGACCGTGGCAAGGTCTACGACCTCATCCGTCAGGGACGCCTGCGCAAGGAACAAAACCTCCAGAACCGCCGCAATTCCCCACAGGTCATTGATTTGCGGGAGAAGAAGATTTGAGTTGAGAAGCATCCTGTTTTCGGACGGGGTGCTTTTTTAATGAAGAATGAATGATGAATAGTGAATAATGAATAAATAATGTGTCCGGCTTTGCCGGACGGATTTTAATAACGGAGAGGGAAAGTTTCTGGGTAAACCTGGAGCACCCTTGTGCGTGGAAGTGAGTGAAGAAAAGTTGCGGCGACACCACCATTCCTAATTTCTAATTCCTCATTAAAAATTTTTTGAAAAAACCCTTGACAAACGGTTGCGGATGTGCTATAATAATAAAGTCGTATTCTAAAGACAGCTGGTGGCGTGAGCCGTAAGTCCAGCCGAGGGGTGCTAACGGATATGTAAGTATGCAGCCTCTTGTGGAAACGCAAGGGGTTTACTGTTTCTCCCGATACGATGAGTATTTTAGCGGAGGTGAATTAAGAATGCCGAGTGCAAGTGTTCTCGAAACAAAGGCAGCAAGAGTATCCGAGCTCGAAGCAAAGCTCAAGGATGCCGCATCTTTTGTTCTGGTTGACTACAAGGGTATCACTGTAGCAGACGACACCGTTCTGCGCCGTAACCTGCGTGAGGCGAACGTTGAGTATTTCGTAGAGAAGAATACCATGCTCAAGCGTGCGCTCAATAACCTGGGCATGAGCGATTATGATGCTGTCCTCAATGGTACGACCGCAATTGCGATCTCTACCGACGATCAGACTGCTCCTGCAAGAATCCTTGGTGAGTATGCAGAGAAGGCTGAGAACTTTAAGCTGAAGGCTGGCTGCGTTGAGGGTGAGTACTTCGACGAAGCAAAGATCATGGCTCTGTCCAAGATCCCGAGCAAGGAAGTCCTGCTCGCACAGCTCGTTGGCTCTCTCCAGGGCCCGATCCAGAAGCTCGCTGCAATCCTGCAGGCTGTTGTGGATCAGAAGAATGGCGAGGCTGCGTAAGTCTGACGCAAACATGGCAGTATCGTCTGCCCGCATGATGTGTGCGGCGTAATGGCACACAAACAAAATTTATTATAAAGGAGTAATTTATCATGGCATCTGAGAAGACTATGAAGTTTATTGAAGATATCAAGGCTCTCTCCGTTCTGGAGCTCGCAGAGCTGGTTGAGGCTATTCAGGAAGAGTTCGGCGTAACTGCAGCAGTTGCAGCAGCACCGGCAGCAGGCGGCGCAGCAGGCGCAGCTGAGGAGAAGACTGAGTTTGACGTTGTTCTGACCGGCTTCGGCGACAAGAAGATGGGCGTTATCAAGGCTGTTAAGGACGTTCTTGGTCTTGGTCTGAAGGAGGCTAAGGAGGCTGTTGAGGGCTGCCCGAAGACTCTGAAGGAAGCTGTTGCGAAGGCAGAGGCTGAGGAGCTCAAGGCTAAGCTCGAAGAGGCTGGCGCAACTGTAGAGCTCAAGTAAGTTCGATTTTGTTCCATGCATAATAGAAACCGGAGGATGCTTGTCCTCCGGTTTTTTGCATATCTGCGAGGACTTCAGAGAAACTGCGCCGCTACGATCAGCCCCGTGCCGGGGACGCCGAGCAGGGCGGAGAGGGCGAGATTCCCAGTGTTCAGAGGGATGGTGAGCCCGATGCTCCCTCCAAAGCTGTGCAGCAGCAGGAGCGCCGTTAGCCCCGTGATGCCCCCTAAGAGAAACGCCCGAAGCCGTTTGCGGTGGTGCAGGTAGAACCAGACCAGGCAGAGCACCAAAAATCCCCAGAATAGCCAATATCTGTATTCCGACAAAACTTCCATCATACCATAAACCTCCTAAATATCAAATCTTGCAGGTGCAAATAAAATCTTGCAGGTGCAGGACGGTCACCGTCCTGGCGGCGTATCGCCGCTGATGCAATAGCAGTTATGTGAAGTCCTTTCTCCGGTGACCGCAATACGCCAATTGGCTTGCGCCAAAAGGCGTAAAGCTACAAAACATATCACAGCAGAATATACCCCAGAGCAAGAAGCAAAGCCGGGTCGGCGCCTTCCTTGTAGAGGAGGTACAAAAGACCGGCGAGGGCGAGTTTTTCGGTGTCCCAGTCGGTGAGAAGCCCCTTGAGCTCTGCCGGGATGGAGAGGCTTTGCAGGAAAGACAGCGATACTTCGGGGGGTTCCGGAGTTTCCAAAGGGACTGAGGGCGGCGAAGGGGAGGGGACGGCACGGCGGTGCATTTCCCGTGAGCGCCGGATGGCGTCTTGCCGCATTGCATCAAATCCGGGGGTCGGGCGCTGTGCCATGGGGTTCCCTCCTTTCTGAGCCGTTAGAGCAGGTCTTTGAGCATTCCGGACGCCTGGGCAGCTTTCCACATGGAATAGAGCCGCAGGAGCTTCACCGCTTTGTCCACCCGAAGCTGCCGGCGCTCCCCCAAGTGCGGTTTGAGGGCGAGGAGCAGGGCAGCGTTTTTGTCCGGAGTCGATTGCGTCTGCATCAGCCCTGTGAGCTTTGTGAGCATCGCCGGGTCAAAGGGGAGGGGACTGCCCGTCGATTCCGCCCCCTCGTGGGGCTGCTCCCCTTGCAGCATCGAGGATAGCTCCGAAAGCTGCTGCATACTTTCCGGGTCGGAGAGGAGCGACTGGAGCTTGGCACTGAGATCGTCCATCACTTGCCGCCTGTGAGCTTGGCGTAGAGCGCCTTCGCCTGCGGCGTGCTCATGAGCTTTTCAACCATCTGGGGGTTCTGGACAGCTTGCCGGAATGCCGCCGCCTGGGTGCTGTTCATACCAGACAGCGCTGCGTCAAACTTCCCGGCTTGCAGCTCACGCTTTAACTGCTCCGCCGGCACTCCAAGCTTCTGACTCACCGCTTGCAGAAGGGCTTGGAGCTTCGGGTCGTTGGGATTGGGGGAAAGGTTTGCATTCATGGAAAGACCTCCGATCTAAACAGTTAGAAGTGAGAAGTGAGGAGTTAGGAGTTAGGAGTTGTGGTGTCGCCTGCGGCGACTTATTTTAGAAGCGTTCGCCGTAACTTCATTTATGAGCTAACACGCACAGGGACGCTCGGAGCTTATACAAGAAATTTACCCTCCCAGCCTATAAAATCCGTCCGGCGCCGCCGACCTTTGCCGAAGGCATTGGGAGGCAACTCATCAGCGGCGATCCGCCGCCGGACACATTCACTTCTAACTTCTAACTCCTAACTTCTAACTCAAAAAATCCTAACTCAATCCGTTTCTCTTTTTCTCAAACGCTATTGTTTTTTCCTCCCGCTTGTGCTATAATATAAAGGAGACCCTGAACGTGGATGGGAGGTTGTTGGGGATGAGGATCATTGTGTTGTCGGATTCGCATGGGAACTATGGGGCGCTCAGGCGGGTCGTGCAGTTGCAGCAGGAGGCAGACTTGTTTGTCTTTCTGGGCGACGGGGAACGGGATGTCAATCTTCTCCTCCAGACTGAGCCCTGGGTCGGGGAGAAGCTCCTTTGCGTCAAGGGGAACTGCGACGGCGGACTGCTTATCCCGGAAATGCGCTTTGAGCTCGAATATACGCTTCCCTTCGGGCATAAGCTCTTTGCAGCGCACGGCGACCGCTACCATGTGGGCTTCGGTACCGAGCGGATGGCCTGGGAGGCGCAGCATAGGAATGCCGATATCCTGCTCTATGGGCATACCCATTGCCGGGATGCCCGGTATGAGGACGGGCTCTATATCCTCAACCCCGGCAGCATCGGCTCCCCCCGTGACGGCAGAAAGCCTGCTTACGGTGTTATCAGCGTGTCGGAAAACGGCGTGCTGACCAACCATATGGATGTGCCGGGTGCGGTCTGAATCCGTCTGCATTTCTACTATATGCGCCGGGTGTGCAAAAGTTTCCGGCGTGAGAGGTGATTTTGTATGAATAAACCGTTTTCCGTCCTCCGGGACAAGCAAAACGGTGAACAATATGCCCTGGTGTTCGGGCTGGGATTTTTGTCCCTGCTGATCGTCCTGCTCCCGTTGATGGTGATGGACAAGGGGCTGTTTATTTACTATGGTGACTTCGTTTCACAGCAGCTCCCGTTCTATTTCCATGCCAACGAGGTCGTGCATAACGGCGGCTTGTTCGGCTGGGACTGGGGGACTGACCTCGGCAGCAGCTTCATCGGCTCCTACGCCTTCTATTTGTCCGGAAGCCCCTTCTTCTGGCTCTCGGCACTGCTCCCGGCAAAGGCGGCACTCTACACCATCCCGTGGCTTTTGTGCCTCAAACACGGCATCGCCGCTTTGACTGCCTATGGCTATATCCGCAGATTCGTCGCAAACAAGAATGCAGCTGTCATCGGGGGACTCCTGTATGCGTTCTCCGGGTTCCAGGTGTTCAATATCTTCTTTAACCACTTCCAGGACGTGACAGCGTTCTTTCCGCTGATGCTCATTGCGCTCGAAGAACTCGTGAACAACGGGCGCAGGGGTTGGTTTGCGGCGAGCGTGGCACTGATGGCTTGCATCAATTACTTCTTCTTTGCCGGACAGTTCGTTTTTCTGCTGCTGTACTTCTTCATGCGTGTGCCGTGCCGGGATTTCCATATCACCATGAAGAAATTCTTCGCCATCTTCCTCGAAGGTCTGATCGGTGTGCTCATCGCCTGTGTTGTGCTTTTGCCGGCGGCGTTAGCCGTTGTGGACAATGACCGTGTGTCCCAGAGTCTCTTTGGGCAGAATATGGTCTTTTACAGCGACAAGACGAGGATCCTGCGCATCATCCAGAGCTTTTTCATGATTCCCGATGCCCCGGCTCGCCCGAACCTCTTTGATACCGAAAGCGGCAAGTGGGCTTCGATCGGCGGCTATCTGCCGTTGTTCTCGATGATGGGCGTTATCACCTTCATGGGACAGAAGCGCCGCCACTGGGCGACACGCCTGATCTGGCTGTGCATCCTGTTCGCCTTTGTGCCGATCCTGAACTGCTCGTTCTATATGTTCAACGGCTCGTACTACGCACGCTGGTTCTATATGCCCATCCTTGTGATGGCAATGATGACCGCCTACTCCCTCGATAACCCCGATCTCGACTGGAAGATGGGTATGCGTGTCACCTTGGTGATGCCGGTGGTATTTGGCATCATTTCGCTGTTCCCGACACTGAATGACGACGGGGAGACAGAGTTCTTCAAGTTCGCAAACAATTACCCCTATTTCTACGGCATCTTAGCCGGTGTCCTGCTGAGCTGGCTGGCACTCTACTGGGTGCGCTGCCGGCGGAGAGAGGGAAAACCCTTCCTCAAGCAAGCTCTCGCCCTCACCGTGGCTGCAAGCATCGGCTGCACGATGGCGGTTGTCTATTTTGGCAAGTATATCGGCGTTGACGGCGGTGAATACACCCGGAAAGCCATTAATGGCAGGCAGAACCTTTCCATTTCCTGCGACAGTGAGGAAGTCCGGGAGAACGGGTTCTTCCGTGTGGATATGTCGGAGAATGTGGATAATTACCCGATGTTCTGGGGTTTGTCCAGTATGCGCTGCTTTCATAGCGTGGTGCCGTCCACGCTCATGGAGTTCTATGAGAGCATCGGTATCACCCGTGATGTGGCATCCCGTGCGGAGCCGGAGCATTACACGCTGCGTGGGCTGTTCTCGGTGAAGTATTACTTCCAGGAGATCAAGGAGGACGAGGAGACAGAATATCTTGATATACCGGGATTTGTCTATGACCACGACGAGAACGGGTTCCGCATCTACCGCAACAATTACTACATCCCCATGGGCTTTGCCTATGACTACTACGTGACGGATGAAGCCCTCGACGGCAAGACGGATGCCGCAAGGGAACACGTTCTCATTCGCTCCCTCGTGCTCGATGCGGAGCAGGTGATCCGCTATGCCGGCATCATTCAGGACGGCACGGCGTCGGATGTCATCAATCTCTCAGAGGATTCGTATCTTGCGGAGTGCGAGAAGCACCAGAAGGCGTGCTGCCGGAACTTCACCTATGACGCCAAGGGCTTTGATGCCGATATCACGCTCGAAAACGATAAGCTCGTGTTCTTCAGCATCCCCTACAATGAGGGCTGGAGCGCCTATGTCAACGGCGTGCAGGTACCGGTGGAAAACGTCGATCACGGCTTGATGGCGATCCCCTGTGCCGCAGGCGAGGATCATATCACATTCCGCTTTACGCTGCCGGGACTGGCGTCCGGTGCGATCTTGACAGGATTCGGCATCGTGCTCCTCGCTGTGTATCTGCTCTGCGGCAGAGGTCTTGTACGGGACAAAAAGGCTGGACACGTTCACAGCTATGACTATCAGCCCTATGAGGGCGTTCGTGCCGCAAAGGCGTATATGGCATATCTCCAGGCGGAGATGGCTCCCGATGCGGCGAAAGGAGATGAGGACAATGGCACATCTGCATGAGACCCAGCTTTCCAGTGAGCTGTTGTACGATGGGAAGATCATCCGGGTGGAACGGGATATCGTCCAGCTTGAGGATGGCTCTGAGGCGACCCGTGAGGTGGTTCGTCACCCCGGCGGCGTTTGCGTGCTGGCGCTGACCGACCAGGAGGAGGCATTGATCGTGCGGCAGTTCCGCTATCCGTACCGTGAGGTCACGGTCGAGATCCCGGCTGGCAAGCTTGAATACGGCGAAGACCCCGAAACCTGCGGCAAGCGTGAGCTTTTGGAGGAATGCGGCTGCACTGCCGACAGCTTTACCTACCTTGGCAAGCTCTACCCGACACCGGCGTACAATACGGAGATCATCCGGTTTTACCTGGCGACCGGGCTGCACTTCGGGCAGCAGGCTTTGGACGAGCAGGAATTTCTGGACGTGGAGCGCATCCCGTTTGAGGAGCTCCTCGATGCCGTGCTCCGGGACGAGATCCCGGACGCCAAGACACAGACAGCCATCCTGAAGTACGCCGCCATGCGTGCAAAAAAATAAGGAACGGCACATCGACCGTTCCTTGTTAGGATTGATGGAAGGGAGCGTTACGCTTCCTGTGCAGGCACAGCCGTTGCTGCTTCTTCCTGCGCTTCTACCTCCAGCAGCGCCAGGTGCTTCTGGTAGGCATCCAGAATGCTGTCCTCGATCAAGCGTCTGCTCTCCGGGAGAATGGGGTGAACGATGTCACGGAATACGCCGTTCTCGTCCTTGCGGCTCGGCATTGCCACGAACAGGCGCTCATCACCCTGCACGACCTTGATGTCGTGAACCGCCAGCATATGGTCGATGGTGATGGATACGACAGCACGAAGACGTCCCTCTGTGATGATCTTGCGAATCTTGATGTCTGTGATTTCCATGTAGATTAAACCTCCTTGTTTTTTTACTGCTTTTGCAGAAAAACACGACGCTGTAAGGGATATTACCCTGCGTACAGCATAGTATATCCTTAGTATAATAGAAACATATGAAAAAAATAAGAAGAAATCAGGTGTATTTTATGAACAAATCCATTTTGGAAGGAAAGAAGCACATTCATTTTATCGGCATCGGCGGTTCGGGAATGTACCCACTGGCGCAGATCCTTCATGCGAAGGGTTATCATCTGACCGGTTCCGATAACAACGAAACGGACACATTGCAGGCAGTCCGGGACATGGGCATCGAAGTCAAGCCCCTCGGACAGCGTGCGGAAAATATCGAAGGCGCTGACCTGATCGTGCATACAGCTGCGATCATGGCGGACAATCCGGAACTGATTGCTGCCAAGGCTTCCGGTGTGCCGGTGCTGGAGCGAAGCGAGATGCTGGGTCTGATTTCCAGTTGGTATAGTGATGCGATCTGTGTCTCCGGCACCCACGGCAAGACCACGACCTCCTCGATGCTGACCCAGATCTTTGTGGATGCAGGCGTTGACCTGTCGGCGGTCATCGGCGGCAAGCTCCCGGCGATTCACGGCAGCGGCTGCGTGGGAACGAGCGATATTTTCGTGTGTGAGTCCTGCGAGTTCATGGATCACTACCTCAAGCTCGAACCCGATACCGCCATCATCCTGAATGTCGATGCCGATCACCTCGACTACTTCGGCACCCTCGAAAACGTCATCAAGTCCTTCCATACCTTCGCTTCGATGGCAAGCAAGTCCGTCATTTACAACGGCGACGACGCCAATACCCTCCAGGCAGTTCAGGGTATCGAGGGCAAGCAGATGGTTTCCTTCGGATGCAGCGAGGGTGTGGATTACCGTGCGGTGGAGATCGAGCACCTCTCCGGCTCCCGGACGGCGTTTACCGTTATGAAGCACGGCGAAGCTCTGGGCAAAATCACCCTCCAGGTACCAGGCGAGCACAACGTCCTCAATGCACTGGCAGCCGTTGCTGCCTGTGACGGCGTGGGACTGTCCTTTGCACAGATTGCTGAAGGGCTGGGGAATTTCCGTGGCGCCGGCAGACGCTTCGAGATCAAGGGCACCGTGAACGGCGTGACCATTGCGGACGACTACGCCCACCATCCCACCGAGCTGACCGCCACCCTGAAGGCTGCCAAGGCAATGGACTACAAGCGTGTGATCGCCGTATTCCAGCCGTTTACGTTCTCCAGAACGGTGCAGCACTTAGAGGAATTCCGGGATGCGCTGGAGATCGCAGACATTGCCGTTCTGACCGATATCATGGGCTCCCGTGAGAAGAACACTTACGGCATCTACACCCGGAACTTAGCCGAGATCATGCATAATGCCGTCTACTTCCCCCAGGACGAGAATGCCGAGTATACCGACGAGCGCAAGTACCAGAACTTTGACGATGTGTGCCAGTGGGTGATCGACCATGCGCAGGACGGGGATCTCGTGCTGACGATGGGCTGCGGCGATATCAACAAGGTCGCTAAAATGCTGCTCGAACGCATGAAGGGAGGATAATTCCATGAGCGCACAAAGAGCCGATGAGGTCTTTACCTTCATCCGTGACTATATCGCCAGCGAGAACATGGCGCCCTCCGTCCGGGAGATCTGCGATGGGCTGGGCATCCGGTCAACCTCGACCGTCCACCGGTATCTGCACCGCCTCGAAAGCGAGGGGCGCATCCAGATGGCAAGCGGCAAGAACCGTGCCATCGTCCTGACGGAGGATGCGTCTGCGGACACCGAGGGCATCCCGCTGGTGGGTACCGTGGCGGCTGGTATGCCGATCACGGCAATCGAGAATATCACGGATTATGTGGATTTTTACCCGAATAAGTCATACGAGGGCGTGCTCTTTGCGCTGCGTGTACGGGGCGAGAGCATGATCAATATCGGTATCCTTGACGGAGATATCGTGATCGTGGAGCAGACACCCGTTGCGGAAAATGGTGACGTGGTCGTGGCACTGGTGGACAGAAGTGAAGCCACCGTCAAGACCTTTTATAAGGAAAACGGGCATTACCGTTTGCAGCCGGAAAATGACGAAATGGATCCCATCATCGTCGATGAGGTCGAGATCCTGGGCAAGGTCGTTTCTCTGATCCGTTATTTCTGATCCGCTGCCGGTAAACCGTTACATAGAAAGAGAGGAACTCATTATGATGAACAAAGTCAAGGTCGTGATCCTGGGTAAGGATTATACCCTCCAGACCGAGGAGGCACCGAATTACGTATACAATCTGGCTCGTCAGCTGGAGGCACAGATCAAGTCCAATATGGACAAGGGCGCATCCCAGTACACCGCTGCGATCATGGCAGCCCTGTCCGCTATGGACGACCTCAACCACATGAAAATGCAGCTCGACACCAATGCCGATAAGACCAAGGATTATGTGGATGATGCCGGCAGAGCACGTATTGAGCGTGACGCCGCCATCAAGGAGATCGAGTCGCTGCGTTCCAAGATCGCACAGCTTGAGAATACCATCAAGCTCAAGAAGCTTGGCGAATCCATCTGATGGGCAGACCGGAGATCCTGGCGCCTGCCGGGAGCATGGAGGCACTGATCGCTGCGGTACGCTGCGGCGCCGATGCGGTCTATGTCGGGGGAACGTCGTATTCCGCACGAAGCTCTGCGACGAACTTTGATGCACAGCAGCTTGCACAGGCAGCAGAGATCTGCCGGCTTTACGGTGTCAAGCTCCACCTGGCAGTCAACACCCTCCTGACGGATACCGAGCTGCCGGCTTTCCAGCGCTACCTGCAAACGATCGGTCAGTACCCGGATGCCTGCATCGTGCAGGATTTAGGGGCGGTGCGTGTGATCCGGGAAATATTGCCGGATATGCCCGTCCATGCTTCGACCCAGATGAGTATCCATTCCCCCGCCGGCGCCGAAATGGCAATGCAGCTCGGCTGCAGCCGTGTGGTGGCAGCCCGTGAGATGTCAAAGGACGATCTGGCGGCGCTGTGCCGGATGCCGGTGGAGGTGGAGGCGTTTGTGCATGGGGCGCTGTGTATGTCGGTTTCAGGACAGTGCAGTTTCTCGGCAATTGTGGGCGGACGCAGTGCCAACCGTGGTGCGTGTGCGCAGGCGTGCCGTCTGCCGTGGCATACCCCCAAGGGCAAGAACCCCGCAGCGCTTTCCCTCAAAGACCTGAGTCTCGTGGAACGGGTGCAGGAGCTTTGTGAGATCGGCATTGATTCCTTTAAGATCGAGGGACGCATGAAGCGCCCTGAATACGTTGCGGCTGCTGTGACAGCCCTGCGCATGGCACTCGATGGTGAGCAGCCGGATATGGAGACATTGCAGGCGGTGTTCTCCCGGAGTGGCTTTACCGATGGCTATTTCACGGGGAGAAAGCAGAATATGTTCGGATTCCGCCGCAAGGAGGATGTGCTGGCAGCCGGGGGCGTATTTGACCAGCTTGCCAGACTCTATGCCAAGCCCCGGACGGTGGAACGTCTGGATTTTTCGATGTGTCTGACGCCGGAAATGCCGTCCTGCCTGACCGTGCATGACAGCCAGGGACATTCCGCTGCGGTGTACGGCGATGTGCCGGAGGTACCGCAGAAAAGCCCCCTCACGCAGGAGGTCCTGCAGAAAAGTATGCAGAAGCTCGGCGGTACCATCTATACCTGCGGAGAAGTCCTGCTCGATAATCCGCAGGGGCTGTTCCTGTCCTCGGCACAGTGCAATGCGCTTCGCCGTGAGGCAGCAGAGAGTATGGACAAGCTTCGCATCGGTCTGCAATTGCCGCCGTATGTGCAGCGCCGTGTGGAACAAACGATGGTCGAACTCCCGTCTGACCGTGTGGAGCAGCCACAGGGGACATACCGGATCCACGTCCGCACAAACGGTCAGCTCACCGCAGCACTCGGAACCGGCTGCATTGTCTGTGTGCCGCTGCAAATGGCGGAGCAGTGCGATGCCTCACCCTCGATCTGGCTCGAAGCCCCACGCATTATCGCAGATGAGACTGCCTACCGGACGATGCTTTCGGTTTTGCGTGACAGGGGCTTTACGGAGCTTGTCTGCCATAATCTGGCGGATGTGCAGATCGGTGCGGAGCTTGGGATGCATCTCCACGGCGGCTTCGGGCTGAATGTCACCAACCGCCTGTCAGCCCTCACCTTGCGGGAACAGGGCTTGGAGGACGTGTGTGCGTCCATCGAACTGCGGATGCAGCGCATTGCGGAGCTTGGGCAGGTGCTCCCGGTCGGAGCAATGGTCTACGGCAGACTGCCGATGATGCTCTATCGGGTATGTCCCATCCGTTCGCAGGAGGGCTGCCGGAAACGGGATTGTTTCCTGACCGACCGCACCGGACGGCAGTTTCCTCTGCTGTGCAGCGGACACTATCAGGAGATGGTGAATGCGGATATCCTCTACCTTGCCGGAAAGCCGATGCCGCTGGATTACTTTGATCTGTACTTCACGGACGAGGTGCCGTCCCAGGTGGAAGCCGTGCTGAATGCTTACCGTGACGGCAGGGGAGAGGCGCCTAAGGCAAGAACATCCGGTCTGTATTATAAAGGAGGACTGCAATGAAGCTGCATTTCCAGAAAGTACGGGAGGGCGCAAAGCTCCCGGTACGTGCCACAGCACAAAGCGCCGGCGCAGACCTGTGCGCTTGCCTGGAACAGAGCGTGACCATCGCTCCCGGCGAGACCGCCATGATCCCCCTCGGACTCAAATGCCAGCCGGATGCGCAGGATATGGCGCTGCTGATCTTCCCACGCTCCGGGCTTTCCGCCAAGCACGGCATCACCCTTGCCAATGCGGTGGGGGTCGTGGATGCGGATTACCGGGGCGAATGGTTCGTGCCGCTGCATAATCTCTCGCAGACGCCCTTTACGGTCGAGCACGGGATGCGTGTGGCGCAGCTTGTGGCGGTTCCGGTGTATTTCCCGGAGATCGTGGAGACCCTGAACGTGGACGAGACCGAACGTGGCGAAGGCGGTTTCGGTTCCAGCGGCATCCGCTGAGCGCCATCCTACCAACAAAACGAAGATAGAAGGAGATACCAAAATGAAAAAAGGATTGCTCATGTTTGCGCTGATCCTCATCAGCGTGTTTCTCGGCAGCTTCCTGGGCGATTTGGCGTCCGGGGTACCGGGCATTGAATGGCTTGGCAAATCGTATGAGATCGGCTTTTCGACCTTTGACCTGAATCTGCATCTGTTTGTGCTGACCCTCGGCTTGCAGCTCAAGGTCTGCATCTGCGAGATCTTCTTTATCCTGATCGCCCTTCTGAGCTACAGCAAGCTCGCCAAACTCATCATTGGCTGATTTGCTGTAATTTTGAAAGCGTGCAGGCGGAATTTCATGGTATACATAAAAAGTTGTGAAAATAACTTGTTTCCTGACGGAAATCATGGTATAATATAAAGGCAGCGCTGCACAAAGACCGCCTGACGGCTCAGCACGCCATCTGCACCCCATCTTTTCCGCCATCTTGCCCAGTTTCTCCTTGCAATACACAAAGTATTGCTGCGTCGGCGCTGAGCAATCTGACGAAAAATCTGCGGCGCATCTGACGCACTGTCCTTTGTGCGGCGTTGCCTTGAGTACGACTTAGTAACCCGGAATATACCGGTCTGGATAAAGAGAACAGATAAAAGGAGCGAGAGCATTGAGCTTATTTACAAAAGATATCGGTATCGATCTCGGTACCGCTAATACGCTTGTCTATATGCGGGGAAAGGGCATCGTTCTGCGTGAGCCCTCTGTTGTCGCAGTCAATACCCGTACCGAAAAAGCACGCTATGTCGGCAAGGACGCCAAGCAGGTCATCGGACGTACACCCGGTTCGATCGTGGCAGTCCGCCCCCTGAAGGAAGGCGTGATCGCAGACTTTGATCTGACCATCACCATGCTCCAGGAGTTCATCCACAAGGCGCTCAAGGGCAGGATCTTTACCAAAGCCCGTGTGACCATCTGCATTCCGTCCGGTGTCACCCCGGTCGAGCGCAATGCCGTTCGTGAGGCTGCCGAGAAGGCTGGCGCACGGCATCCGGTTTTCATCGTGGAGGAACCCATGGCGGCGGCGATCGGCGCAGGACTGCCGACCACTGATCCGACGGGCAGCATGATCGTGGATATCGGCGGCGGTACCAGTGAGGTGGCTGTGGTGTCGCTGGGCGGTATCGTGACATCCAGAAGTGTGCGCTGCGCCGGAGATTCCTTCGATGCGGCGATCCAGAACTATATTAAAAAGAAGTATAACCTCCTCATCGGTGAGCGCTCTGCGGAGAATATCAAGCTCACCATCGGTTCGGCATTTCCGAGTGAGCAGGAGGAGACCATGGAGATCAAGGGCAGAAACCTCCTCAACGGTCTGCCGGAAAATGTCACCATCACCTCCACCGAGGTGCGTGATGCGATGGCGGAGCCCCTTGCCCGTGTGATCGACGCCATCAAGACCACCCTGGAGGAAACACCGCCGGAGCTGTCGGCGGATATCATTGACCAGGGTATCACGCTTGCCGGCGGCGGAGCGCTCCTGCGTGGCATCGACAAGCTCATCAACCGTGAGACCGGAATGCCGGTCTATATTGCCGAATTCCCCCTCGACTGCGTGGCAGAGGGCGCCGGCAAGGTCATGGAGAACATGGACAAGTACCAGGATACCCTCGTGGAGTATCTCAAATACTATGAGAAGTAACGAAATGCCGGCGGAAGGGAGGACATCCAGGCGCTCATGAACCATTTTTTCAAAAGTACACGCTTTAAGGTGATCCTCTTTATCATCGCCTTGCTGACAGGCATTATGGTGTATGCGGTATCCGTCGGCGGCTATTCGCTGAGTGCGGTCAGTCTGTTCCGGACGATCGCTGCGCCCTTCCAGCGTGTTTCCAATTCACTGTCGGAGCGTGTGGAGCATTCGCTGAATGTCTACCGTGATGCGGAGATCCATTATGAGCAGAACAAGGCACTCAAGCAGGAGGTTGCAGAGCTGCATAAGGAACTGGCGGAATATGACGATATGAAGCGCCGCCTGGAGGAATTGCAGGAGTTTGTCGGCATCAAGGAGGAGTACAAGGATCTGGTTTTCTCCGCCCCCTGCGAGGTCATCAACTACGTGACCAATGACCCGTTTGGTGCGTTCATCATCGGGCAGGGCAGTGCGGACGGCATCGAGCTCTATGACCCGGTCGTGACCGATCTGGGACTGGTGGGCGTCATTACTGAGGTCGGGGAGCATACCTCCCAGGTGACGACGATCCTGTCGCCGGATGTTTCGGTCGCAGTGTATTGCAGCACCACCACCGATCACGGCGTTGTCACCGGCAATGTCGGGCTGTCACTCGACGGGCTCTGCCGGCTGCAATACCTCGAAAAGGATACACAGATCCGCAAGGATAAGGTCATTCTCACGTCCGGCGAGAACGGGATGTTCCCGAAGGGCTACGTGGTCGGCTATGTCCGGGATGTGCAGGTCGATGAGACCGGTCTGACCACGACCGCTTCCGTTGAGCCGGCAGCGGAGATCCTTGATCTGAGCATGGTCATCGTCATCAAGGACTTCACCGGAAAGGACGTGACCCAGCCATGAACAAACGTATGACCCTGGGACGCTACCGGATGCTGCAAACGGTGCAGTGGGTTGTATTTGCATTGCTGGCATTTGTGGGCTTCGTGCTCATGACGTCCGGCAGCCATGTGCAGCCGATCCTGCTGATACCGCTGGCGCTGTGCATTTCGGCGCATTTCGGAGAGATACCGGCAGCGGCGGTGGGTGTCGTCAGCGGCTTGCTGATGGATATCGCCTGCGGAAAGCTTCTGGGCTATAACGCCATCTGGATGGTGACGTGCTGCGTGATCGTCTCACTGCTGCACAGCTACTATCTGCGTGACAAGCTGCTGAATATCCTGGGATTGACTGCCGTGTGTGTGGCGGTGCAGGGGTATATGGATTTTATGCTGTACTATGCGATCTGGGGACACGAGAACGTGACGCTCATTTATACCCATGTGATGCTGCCGAGCGGTATTATGACGCTCGTTGGCACGATCCCGGTCTGGCTGCTGGTGCGCTGGATCTGCCGGATCTGCGGCAGCCGCCGGAGCTTTGAGCTGGAAAAAACCATCGTGACAAACCAATAAAGGAGTCACTCCATGCGAACATTTTCTGAATATCTCAAAATGGCTCTTGCAGTGCTGATGGTGCTTGCAAGCGCCATTCTCTGCGCATTCCGGCTGATGAAGATTCAGGTCGTGAACAGCGACGCCTACACCAAGCGTGAGGTCGTCACCACCTCCTACACCCAGAAGATCCCTGCCACCCGTGGCGAGATCGTGGATGCAGCCGGGGAAAAGCTCATTGGCAACTACGTCAGCTATGCCGTGGTGATCGACGAAAAGAGCTTCCCGTCCGAGAACGCCGAGAGCAACCGCATTCTGCTGCGCCTGACGGAGATCCTCTCCAAGGCGGGCAATACCTGGGAGGATTCCCTGCCCATCACACCGGATGAACCCTATGATTTCCTGGAGGATGCCGAGGAGACCAAGCTTGCTGCCATGAAGCGCAAGATCGGCGTCAATGCCTATGCGACAGCACAGAACTGTATGGACGTGCTTTGCCGGAATTACGGCATCGGTGACCAGTTCACCGAGTCGCAGAAACGCCGCATCGCCGGCATCCGCTATACGATGCTCGACGATGATTTCTCGATCTCCAACCGCTTTCAGCTTGCCAAGGACCTGTCCCTTGACACCGTCACCAAGCTCTCGGAGCTGTCCATGCAGCTACAGGGCGTGAGCATCGAGCAGATTCCGCAGCGCCAGATCTACGTGGGTGATGTCATTCCGCACGAGCTCGGCACGACCGGTCCCATCTATGCGGAAACTGCCGATGAATACCTCGCAAAGGGCTATGACCTCGACGCCATTGTCGGCATCAGCGGCATCGAAAAGGCGATGGAGGACGAGCTCCAGGGTACGGACGGTATCCGCACCATCACGTTTGAAAACGGCGTGGCGGCGTCCGATGAGATCACGGAACCCGTGGAAGCCGGTCATACCGTGCAGCTTACGGTCAATTCCGAATTCCAGCGTGGCTTGCAGGAGGTGCTCGACAACTTCCTTGGGAATTTCGGTTATACCAATGCCCGTTGGGAGCTCAAACGCCAGGGCATCCACTGCGGTGCGATCGTGGTGCTCGATGCGCAGACTGGCGCCGTCCTCGGCGAGGCGACTGCCCCGACCTATGACCTGACAGAGTATTCCGAACGCTACAGCGAGCTGGTCAAGGAGAACGGCAATCCGCTGTTCAACCGTGCCACCCAGGGCTTGTACCGCCCCGGTTCGACCTTCAAGACCATTACGGCGACCGCAGGTCTGAACGAAGGCATTGTCGATCCGTATACGTCCTTCTTCTGCGACGGCACCTATCATTATATGGATACGACCTTCCACTGCACCGGGCATCACAATTATATCGCCGTGGCACCGGCGCTGCGTGTGTCGTGCAATGCGTATTTCTACGAGCTGGCACGCCGCCTGACCATTGACAAGCTGCTGGTCTATGCCGATTACTACGGCATCGGACAGAGCACCGGCATCGAGACCGGTGATGCTGCCGGCTGGATGGCATCCCCGGAGAAGTACCATGAGCTCGGACTCGACTGGACTGTCGGTGCAGTCTTGCAGGCTGGTATCGGTAACGGTGATACGATGGTCACCCCCTTGCAGCTTGCCTGCGTTGCCAACACCATCGCCAATGAGGGCGTGCGCTATCAGCCGTACCTTGTGGACAGCATCTGGGATTACAACATGGATGAGTGCATCCAGAAAACAGAGCCGACCGTCGTTTCCAAGATCGACGTGCAGAATTCGGATGTGTACGCAAGCGTGCGCTCCGGTATGATCCAGGCTGCCGGAAACGGCTTCCCGGCGAAGTATTCGCTCCAGAATCTCGGCTACAGCGTCGCCATCAAGACCGGTACGCCGCAGGTGACGGGACGTGTGCAGGACTCCGTTTTCATCGGGTTTGCACCGGCAAATGACCCCAAGATCGCCTTCGCCGGCATCGTCGAGGGAGGCGAGTATTCCAAGTATATGATACGCCCCATGCTCAAGCTGTATGAGGAGGTCTATGGGGATATGACAGACTGATGGGACAGACCAGATTTTGTTCGTGAAAATCCATAAATATGATGGGTTAAAATGTGCTAACTTTCACAATTTTATGGTTTTTCGCAGGAATCAATTTGACAAACTCGATATTTGTGGTATAATTATAAGTAGGTATGTTGTACAATTTTTCTGTGCAGCTTGTGCCCGTTTCATGCCGCCGGGACAGAAGACGGATGGCAGGTGTAAGGGCGTGGAAAGGAGAATGTTCAATGGCAAAGAATCCGAAACTGATCGCTGTGACATCCGGTAAGGGCGGCACTGGCAAATCCTCTATTTGTTACGGCATTGGCTATACACTGGCAAAGCAGGGCAACCGCACGCTCATTATTGAGCTGGACTTTGGTCTGCGCTGCCTGGATATCATGTTCGGAATGTCCGGGAGAGTGGATTATGACCTGGGAGATGTTCTCTCCGGCAAGCGTCAGATCCTGGATGCCGTTGTGACTGTTCCGTCCGCCAGCAACCTGAGTATCCTGTGTGCGCCGAAGGATGCCTTCATGAAGGTCACTGCTGAGCAGGTCGTTGAGATCTGCCGCAATATCCGCAAGTATTTCGATTACATCATCATCGATACCGGCGCCGGCATCAACTCCCATGTGTTTGACATCGTGGAGCAGGCAAACCTGATCCTGGTCGTAACGACTCCGGATCCGATCTGCATTCGTGACGCAACGATGATGTCTGACGAGTTTTACAAGCGTGGCAACAAGCGTCAGCGTCTGATCGTCAACAAGCTTTCCCCGAACGACCTCAAGTCTGGTATGATCACAAACCTTGATGATATCATTGATACGGTCGGCATCCAGCTCCTTGGCGTGATCCCGGAGGATTATGCGCTCAAGGAATCTACCGGAAAGGGAACCGTGCTTCCCACAAATGCGCCGAGTCTGGCTGCATTTGATGCGATCTCCAAAAGACTGATGGGTGATCAGATTCCGCTGGTCATCAAGTAATCCAAATTGTGCCGCTGCTGCGGCGGAAGGGAATGATAAGTAATGACAATCGCCTTAATCGCTCATGATGCCAAGAAAGAACTGATGGTTCAGTTCTGCATCGCTTATTGCGGCATTCTGTCCAGATACCACCTCTGTGCAACCGGTACGACCGGTAAGAATGTCAGTGAAGCAACCGGTCTCCCGATCCAGAGGTATTTCAGCGGATCCCAGGGCGGCGCAGAGCAGATCGCTGCACGTATCTCGTGCAATGAGATCGACGTGCTGCTGTTCTTCCGTGACCCGAATTCCAAGAATCCGGCGGAGGAGAACGATATGACTCTTCTGCGTCTGTGCGATGTACACAATGTTCCGGTAGCAACCAACATTGCGACAGCAGAGGCATTGATTATGGCGCTCGAACGTGGTGATCTGGATTGGCGTGAGATCGGCAATCCGACGCTCTGATAGCGCAAAAAATTACACATGAGGGTCTGCTGCGTTAGCCGCCTTGTGCGCACCAGCAGACTTTTCTATGATAGGAATATGCATTAGGAGGAACATCTATGGCATTACTCAAGCGCCCGAACGGTACGGAGGATATCCTGCCCGGCAGCTCTGCCGAGTGGCAGGCACTCGAAGGCTTTCTGCGTACAACAGCGCACATCAACGGCTTTGAGGAGATCCGTATCCCGACCTTTGAGCAGACGGAGCTGTTTTCCCGTGGTGTGGGCGAAACGACTGACGTTGTGCAGAAGGAAATGTATACGGTCTCGGCAAAGGAGAGCACCTTTACACTCCGTCCGGAGGGTACGGCTGGTACCATTCGTGCTATGCTGCAAAACGGTCTGCTGAATGAAGCACTGCCGCAGCGTGTGTATTACATCCTGTCCTGCTTCCGGCATGAGCGCCCGCAGGCAGGCAGATTGCGTGAATTCCACCAGTTTGGTGTGGAAATGGCTGGCTCCCAGGAGCCGACTGCGGACGCAGATGTCATTTTCCTGGCAAACCAGATCATCACTGAGCTGGGCGTGAAGGACGTGGAGCTGCATATCAACTCCATCGGCTGCCCGAAGTGCCGTAGAAATTACCACAATGCCCTGCGTGAGTTCTTCCTGCCGCATAAGGCAGAGCTGTGCGAGACCTGCCAGGAACGCCTGGACAAGAACCCCATGCGCCTGCTCGACTGCAAGAGCCCCATCTGCAAGGAGATCGGTAAGGACGCCCCTGTCATTCTCGATTACCTGTGCGACGACTGCAAGGCGCACTTCGAGAAGCTCAAAAAGCACCTGGAGCTGCTCGGCATCGAGTATTCCGTTGACCCCAAGATCGTGCGTGGTCTGGACTACTACACCAAGACCGTGTTCGAGTTCGTGACGACCTCCATCGGTGCGCAGGGTACCATCTGCGGCGGCGGTCGCTACGATGGTCTGATTGAACAGCTCGGCGGTCCGGCAACACCTGCACTGGGCTTTGGTATGGGTCTGGAACGCCTGCTGCTGACGCTGCATAACCAGAACGCAGAGTCGCTGGCAGAGCCCGATCCGTGCTATCTCTACCTCGTCCCCATGGGCGAAAAGGCAGCAGAGGAAGCCTTCCGGCTGGCTGCCGATCTGAAGCGTGAGGGCATCTCCGCACAGACGGATGTCATGGGCAGGAGTCTGCGTGCGCAGATGAAGTATGCCGACAAGATCGGTGCGAGATTTACCATGGTTATCGGTGACAACGAGCTGGAAAACGGCGAGGCTGTCCTGAAGAATATGAGAACCGGTGAGAAGATCACCATGAAGCTCGATGACAGCTTTGTGGAAGCGTTCTTTGATATCGAGATCGCTGACCGGCTCGGCATGGAAGAAGATTAACCGCAAGAGCACGTCCCTTGCAGAGACATATCAGGAGGAAACTACAATGGCAGAATCTATGGGAAATCTTCGCCGTACACATGGCTGCGGTGAAGTCACAGAGCCGGGCATGAATGTTGTCGTCGGCGGCTTTGTGCAGTATATGCGAAACAAGAACAAGGTCATCTTCATCGTCCTGCGTGACCGCAGCGGTGAGGTGCAGCTTGTGTTCAATGACGAGACCGACCGTGCCATCTTCGAGAAGGCTGCGTCCGTGAAGAACGAGTACGTGCTCCTCGTCAAGGGTACTTCCGTGACCCGTCAGGACATCAACCCGAACATGAAGACCGGCAACATCGAGATCATTGCGGAGGAGATCCGCATTCTCGCCAAGGCAGAGCCGACACCGTTCCCGATCATGGACGAGATCAATGCCGGCGAGGAACAGCGTCTGAAGTACCGCTACCTCGACCTGCGCCGTCCGACCATCCAGAAGAATCTCATCATGCGCCACAAGATCGCCAAGTGCGCAAGAGAGTATTACTACGCAAACGGCTTCATCGAGATCGAGACCCCGATGATGATGAAGTCCACCCCGGAGGGCGCAAGAGATTACCTCATTCCTTCCCGTGTGCATCCGGGTGAGTTCTATGCACTGCCGCAGTCGCCGCAGATCTACAAGCAGCTTCTGATGGTTGCCGGCATGGAGCGTTACATCCAGATCGCAAGATGCTTCCGTGACGAGGATCTGCGTGCTGACCGTCAGCCGGAGTTTACACAGATCGACCTGGAAATGAGCTTTGTGGACGTGGAGGATATTCTCGAACTGACTGAGGGCTTTGTCAAGAAGCTCCTCAAGGACGTCCTTGACCGTGACCTCGAAACACCTCTGCCGAGACTGTCCTACGCTGAGGCAATGAACCGCTACGGCTCCGATAAGCCGGATACCCGCTTTGCAATGGAAATTCAGGACGTTTCGGAGTATGTTAAGGATACCGAATTCGGCGTGTTCAAGGGTGCAATCGATGCCGGCGGCAGCGTGCGCTGTATCGTGGCAAAGAATGCCGCTAAGACCCTCTCCCGCAAGGAGATCGACAAGCTGACGGAAATGGTGCGTGGTATCGGTGCCAAGGGGCTTGCCTTCATCCGCTGGGCAGATGAAAAACCGAACTGCTCGTTTGCAAAGTTCTTTACCGAGGAGCAGCTCTCTGACCTGCTGGCAAAGCTTGGGGCAGAGCAGGGCGATGTGGTACTGTTCGTTGCGGACAAGAATTCCGTTGTGCTCCCGACACTCGGTGCGCTCCGTCTGGAGGTTGCAAAGAAGCTCGATATCATTCCGCAGGACAAGCTGAATTTCCTGTGGATCACGCAGTTCCCGTTCTTCGAGTGGGATGAGGAATCGCAGACATGGCTTGCGATGCATCACCCGTTCACCATGCCGGAGGACGAGTGCCTGCCGTTCCTCGAAACCGATCCGGGCAAGGTCACGGCAAAGGCATACGACCTCGTGCTCAACGGCGTGGAGCTTTGCTCCGGCTCCATGCGTATCACCGACTACGAGCTCCAGGAGAAGATGTTCCGTGCGCTCGGTCTGACCGACGAGGAGATCGAGGCGAAGTTCGGCTTCCTCGTAGAGGCTTACCACTACGGCGCACCGCCGCACGGTGGTTTGGGTATCGGTCTGGACAGACTTTCGATGGTGCTGTGCGAGGCAGAGTCCCTGCGTGACGTTATCGCCTTCCCGAAGGTCAAGGATGCATCTGAGATCATGAGCCAGTGCCCGTCCCCGATCGACCCGGAGAACCTCGATGTGCTGGGCATTATGGT
>CACXGK010000073.1 GCA_902767115.1 uncultured Ruminococcus sp. | reverse complement strand
TTTGCAAAAAAGTGCCCCTTCTTTCGCCTTGAAATGCTTTTCCTGCCGCCTATAGGCGGCAAAATGAACTTTATCGACAAGCTGAGCTCCGGCAATCCAATGCCGGAGCTTTTTGCTATGGACTGTGCCATCACTGGAATCCGCCGAACTGCTGATACATCCGCTTGGCGTAGCTGTCGGTCATGCCGCAGATGTCGTCCGTGACGAGCAGGAGCCGCAGGTACAGGCGGTAGACGGCATCCTGCCCGGTGGCATAGTGGGCGTAGATCTTGCGGTAATTCTCCGGCAGTGTGCGCATGACACGATCCTCTATGGGACTGAGCGGTGCGTCTGTGTCGTACTTGATGGCTGCCGGGACAAACTGATCGAGCAGGAACCGGATCATGTGTCCTGCCGAAATTTCCAGCGCCAGGATGGGCTTGGCGTCGTAGATGTAGCGCACCGCAATGTCCTGCAATGCCGCCGAGATGCCCTGCGCCGGCGCACGGGAGAGCAGCGCATCCGGGAATGTGCCTGCCATGATCTCGGCGTAATGCGTGGTGAACACCTCCGATGCGCTGCGCAGCAGGATGCTCTGCACGGCGATCACCCAGTTCTGGACGGCATTCATGTCGGGGTCGGGGATGTCGTTCTGCTCGGCGTACTGGCGTTTTTCCCGGAGAATGTCGATGCACAGGTCATAGCTTTCTGGGGAGGCGTCAGGCTTGAGCATCGGGCGGTAGGCTTCGAGCTCGTGCAGGAGCTTGTCGTAGGTCAGGAGCCCCTTCTTGACGGCATCCTCCGTATCGGCAGTGAGATAGGCGATATCATCCGCCGCTTCGAGCAGGAAGGTCAGCGGATACCGGCAGCCATTCGTCCCGGTCGCACGGCTGATCTCCTCAAATAACGCCTGCTCTGCGAGGTAATATCCCATCTTGTGACGGCGGATATCCGGGGAGGCTTTGTCGGTCTGTGTGGAATCGACGGGGTATTTGATGAGTGTGTTCAGCAGCGCAAAGGTCAGGTGCATCCCGTTCTCGTCGATGAGGTAGTGGAGCTTGGAGAGCAGCCGCAATGCCTGGGCATTGCCCTCGAAATGGCAGAAATCCGCCTGCATCTGGGGCGTCAGCAGCCCGGTGAGGGGCTTGCCCTGATATTGCAGGAGGGGCAGCTTTTCCGCAAACCAGTCCCGGATGGAAGCCTCACCGAAATGCCCGAAGGGGGGATTGCCGATATCGTGCAGGAGCCCGGCGCATTCGAGAATACTGCAAACGCTGTCCTTGACATCCGGCGTGATCTCCGGGTCGGTCTGGTGGTCAAGGAGGTACTGGAACGTCATCTGCCCCAGGGACTTGGCAAAGGATGAGACCTCCAGCGAGTGTGTCAGCCGGGTGCGGACAAAGTCGTTTTGTTCCAGGGGAAAGACCTGCGTTTTGTCCTGCAAACGCCGGAACGATGCGCTGCAAATGATGCGATGGTAGTCCTTCTGAAACTCCGTGCGCAGGTCGTCAGTGCGCCGGCGCCGCTGGTAGCTGACGCTGCGCTGGTCGCATAAAAGTTGTTTCCAATTCATAGCGGTTCCTTTCGTGGGGGTATAGAAAAGCTGTATGACCGGGAGATCATACAGCTTTTGCTTGATCTTGAGATTAGTACTGGATAACGCTCAACAGGACGCCGGCTGCAACCGCAGAACCGATAACACCTGCAACGTTCGGGCCCATAGCGTGCATCAGCAGGAAGTTGGTCGGATCAGTCTCCGCACCGACCTTCTGGGAGATACGGGCTGCCATCGGCACAGCAGATACACCAGCGGAACCAATCAGCGGATTGACCTTGCCGCCGGTCACCCAGTTCATGAGCTTTGCCAGCAGCAGACCGCAGATGGTACCAAGAGAAAACGCCACGATACCCAGACCCATAACAAATGCGAAATCCTTGTTCATGACATTGGCAGCCGTGGTGGTCGCACCAACGGAGATGCCCAGGAAGATGGTAACGATGTTCATCAGCGCATTGCCTGCGGTGTCTACCAGACGACCGCAGACGCCGGATTCCTTCAGCAGGTTACCGAACATCAGCATACCAACGAGCGCACCAGCGGACGGAACGAGCAGTGCCACGATCAGGGTTACAACGATCGGGAAGATGATCTTCTCGGTCTTGGACGGGGTACGAAGCTGCGGCATCTTGATGGCACGCTCCTTCTTGGTGGTCAGGAGCTTCATCCAGAACGGCTGAATGACCGGAACGAGTGCCATATAGGTGTAGGCAGCCAGTGCGATGGTACCGGTGGAAAGATTAGACTGCGCATTTTCGAGCAGCTTCGACGAAACATAGATAGATGTCGGACCATCCGCACCGCCGATGATGGCAATGGAGCCGCATTCCGCAGCGCTCATGCCCAGCCAGGACGCAGCGAGGAAGGTGAAGAAGATACCGCCCTGTGCAGCCGCACCGAGCAGGAAGCTCTTGGGGTTGGCAATCAGGGGACCGAAGTCGGTCATGGTACCGATGCCAAGGAAGATCAGGCACGGATAGATCTGAAGCTTAACGCCTAAGTACAGTTTATCGAGCAATCCGCCGTCGTGGAGCACTGTCCACAGCCAGTCGGTGCCTGCCTGCATGGCTTCCGGCGTCCAGAATTCAGCGTGATACACCATGTCCTCGATGTTCACCGCCGGGAGATTGGTGAGGAACATACCAAAGGAGATCGGCAGCAGCAGCAGCGGCTCCCACTCTTTGACAATGGCGAAATACATAAAGACAAATGCAAGGCCGATCATGGCAAGCTGTTTGAGACCTTCGACAGAGGAGGTCATTGCGTACAGACCGCTTGTCTCCCACAGACCGAGCAGAATATCCTTCAAGATTTGCAGCATTTTCTACGACTCCTTTCTCAGAACGGCGATACGTTGTTGCGTCTGCCGTCCATTGCCCATGCGGTTCTGCCAGAGAAACCGTTCTGGACGGGCTTGACGGACTTGACCTTGTAGGTGGTACCGTCTGCCTCGCTCATCATTGCCACAACAGCCGAAATGACAGCGATCACTTCATCGTCGTCAGCAGCGGCAGGTGCCGGGGCAGGAGCCTTGGGTGCAGGAGCAGCTTTCTTGACGGGGGCTGCAGAGGGCTTGGGTGCCTTGTCAGCAGCAGCTTTTTTCGCCTTCTTCTGGTTGACGCTGCTGATGCTCTCAAAGATCTTGCCAAACAGGAAGATGATCACAACCAGCAGTAACAGTGCAACCAGGACGATACCGATACCGGCAAGCGTCACACCCCACTGCTCATCGGGGCTGAGCGGACGCTTATCGCCAGGGATGGAGCCGCCGGCAAGCATCATGAGATCGTGCGCCTGTAGCATGAAATTCATATACACACTCTCCAATCGTTAAATTTTCAGCATACATTACTATTATACTATATCTTGGGAGCTTTTGCAAGGGTTTTTTTAATTTTTTTCAAAATTATTATTTTCTGTAGAAAAAGTCAGATACATCGCAGTCTGTGAAATATTTCACAGGTTTACAAGATTGACAAACATCTGACAATGTGGTATAATATGTAATCGGTAGAAAATTATCTTTTGAGGAGCGTTGCCATGAAATCGGAATCTGCGTGGTGTATCCTGTGCAAAGCGGTCATTTCGGGGCTGCTGATCGGGATCGGCGGCATTGTGAATCTGTCATGTGAAAATCCGTATATGGGCGGATTTTTGTTCAGCTTCGGGCTGTTCTGCATCATCCGGTACGGCTTTGCACTGTACACGGGCAAGGTCGGCTATATCCCGGAGCAGCCGCCCGTGTATCTGCGTGAGGTCGGGCTGACGCTCCTGGGCAACATCCTTGGCACCGGCGCAGACGCCCTTCTGATCCGGCTGACCCGTGTAGGGGAGGGGATCCAGGAGAAGGCAGCGGCGTGCATGACGGTCAAAGCGGGGGACAGTCTGCCGAGCAGCTTGATCCTTGGATTTTTCTGTGGAATGCTGATGTACCTTGCCGTGGACAACGGGAAGCGCAGCACGGCGCAGGGCTTTGATACAGCGATGGTATTCGGCACGACGGTGCCGGTCATGGTCTTTATTTTCTGCAAGTTCAACCACTCGATCGCTGATTGCTTTTACTTTTTTGCCGGCATCGCATCCACGTCCGAAATACCGGGCGGCGTGCTTTATCTGCTGACGGTGGTAGTCGGCAATGCGCTTGGCGGAATGTGCATCCCGTTCCTGAAAAGATGCTTCCTCCCGGCAGAGCAGTCCTAAGGCTCAAAACACATTCTTGAAAGCGCAAAGCAAACGCAAAAGTTTTTGGTCCAGCTTTTTTCAAAAAGCTGGTCAGGTCCAGGGCTGAAAGCCCTGGTCGCCGTCCGCAGACGG
>CACXGK010000072.1 GCA_902767115.1 uncultured Ruminococcus sp. | reverse complement strand
GCATACAGCATCAGAAGCAGCGGCATATCGGTCTTTTTGCGCAGGCGAGCTACCATCTCAAAGACTTCCTTGAGGGTAGTGTGGTTGTCACGCAGGGAGCGCAGGGATGCCTCCTGGATGACCTCTCCCTCGGCGATCGGGTCAGAGAAAGGCACACCGATCTCCACAATGTCCACGCCGTTTTTCTCCATCTCAAGCACAGCCTGCTCGGTCAGCTCGTAGCCGGCATCACCGGCAACGATATAGGTAATGAGGGCTTTTTTGCCCTGTGCTTTTAGGTCTGCGAATTTCGCATCAATTCTGTTAGGCATTGATATTCACTCCTCTGTATCTTGCAATCTGCTGAACATCCTTATCTCCTCTGCCGGAGAGGTTGATGATCATGATCTGATCGGGTTTCATGGTCGGTGCGATCTTTCTTGCGGCTGCCACAGCATGGGCAGATTCGATCGCCGGGATGATGCCCTCGACCTTCGAGAGATACTCGAACGCCTGGACTGCCTCCTCATCGGTCACAGCCACATAGTCCGCTCTGCCGATACTGTTGAGGTATGCGTGCTCCGGTCCGATACCGGGATAATCCAGACCTGCGGAAATGGAGTACACCGGTGCGATCTGCCCCTCGTCATTCTGAAGGAACACGGACTTCATGCCGTGGAAGATGCCCAGGTCGCCCTTAGAAAGGGTCGCAGCGTGCTTGTCGGTGTCGATGCCTCTGCCGGCAGCCTCAGCGCCGACCAGACGAACGGACTTGTCCTGAATGAAGTCATAGAACACGCCCATCGCATTCGAGCCGCCGCCTACGCAGGCAACAACGCAATCCGGAAGCTTGCCCTCAGCTTCGAGGATCTGCTGCTTCGCTTCCTCGCCGATGATCTTCTGGAAATCACGCACCATCGTCGGATACGGATGCGGTCCCATGACGGAGCCGATGCAGTAGAAGGTGGTCTCGATGTTGGTTGCCCAGTCACGCATTGCCTCGTTGATGGCATCCTTCAGGGTCGCCGTGCCGGAGTCAACGCCGGTCACCTTGGCACCGAGAAGCTCCATTCTGTACACGTTCAATGCCTGACGCTCCATGTCCTCACGCCCCATGTACACCTCGCACTCCATATTAAAGTATGCGCAGATGGTAGCGGTTGCAACGCCGTGCTGACCGGCGCCGGTCTCGGCGATGACACGTTTTTTGCCCATATGCTTGGCAAGAAGCACCTGACCGAGTGCATTGTTGATCTTGTGGGAGCCGGTATGGTTAAGATCCTCACGCTTAATGTAAATCTTGGCACCGCCCAGATCCTTGGTCATTTTCTCTGCATAGTAAAGCAAAGACGGACGGAATGCGTAATTGTGGTACAGATCGTGCAGTTCCTTGAGGAATGCCGGGTCGTTCTTGTACTTGTCATACGCCTCCTGCAGTTCTGTGACTGCATTCATGACTGTTTCGGGGACATACTGTCCGCCGAAATCACCGAATCTTCCGATTTTTTCCATAGATATTCATCCTTTCAATTTCGCTTGATTGCGTAAAAACCACTTTGTAAATAGGAGCGCCAGAACAGCTCTGCGACCTCAAAACCGACCTTGCGCAAAAGCGCTAAATGCGCCTCGGCAGTTATGGGAAAGTATTCTGTGCCATACCTTTCCGAATGCGCCCTTGCCTCCTCCGGCGGACGTCCGGCATGGATCCCGAATTGTTCTACACGCTGCAAAAGCAACTGCGTTCCCTCCGGCGTATCCGGCGCCGTATTCTCAAACACGATGAACATTCCATTCGGGCGCAAAGCCTGCCAGCATTTACGAAGTGCCGTTTCCCTTGTCTCCGGGTCGAAGTAATGATGCGACTGGATCGCCGTCACCACATCGAATTGCTCCGTAAACGTCATCTGCTCGGACCCTGTCTGGAAAAACGCCGTTTGGATCCCGGACAGCTTGTGCCTTGCCGCATCGAGCATCGTGTCGGATGGATCGCAGACCGTGAGTGCCGAGAGCCGCAGCGTTTCTGCCGCTCGCCTTGCAAATGTTCCGGTGCCGCAGCCAGTGTCAAGCAAGGCAAGCTGCCTGTCACCTGCCCAGGTCTGCACAAGGTCAAGCGTCTGCGTATGCAGCTCGTCATAAAACGGTATGACCATGCGTACCCTTTTGTCATAGTCTGTAAGATCAAACGCCATATGAGATTCCTCCTTGGTCTGATCTGCCATGAGTCCGGACAACAAAAAAAGAGCCGATGTCCCCTGAACATTCAGGGACGATCGACTCGTGGTGCCACCCAGATTCGAGCAAAACTGCCTGGACTTTCTGCGTCACAGGAGCAATGCTCCTCATTTCAGATACTTGCATATCCTACCCCGGTAACGTGGGGATCACGGCGCAGGATACTGACAGCAAAGGCTGTGTTCTCCGTTGCTCCTCACAAATCCATTCATCACGCAGCATATATACCGGCTTCACACCAACCGCCGGCTCTCTGAGATACTGTGTTACGGACTACTTACTTTTGCTCACAGGATTTCACAACTATTCAAAATTGCAATTTCATTATACCACGCTCCCCGGCGTTTGTCAAGAGGTTTTCGGAATTTTTTTGTTTTTGCCGGGACAGGACGCATTTGCAGCGTAAGATTTGAGCGTTTTTTCTCCACTTTTTTTCGCAAACCCCTTGCCAACGCTCAAAAAAAATGGTATAATAATTCTGTATCATGTTATAGAAAGAGAAAGGATGCGTTACCGTGCCTCCGGGTCGGTGCGCAAGGATAGGAAATATGAATCAATTCTTAGCAAATCCGTGGACCAAACGTGTGGTTTCGCTGCTCAGCGTTGTGTACTGTGCGCTTGTTGTGATGCTCTCGTACTACTCGATCTTTTATGATCTGCTGCTGCGGGATTCCCGGCAGACGTGCATCTTCGCTTCGCTCATCAGCGTCATTGCACTCATTGTTATGCTCTACACCCGTGAGACCTTCCTCACGAAGCTTTCAAGTGTCGTGATCCTGGCTGCCATGCTGTGTCCGATCCTGTTTTATTTCGGACAATGGTGGATCCTGGTGCCGCCATTTGTCGTTGGCGTCATCATCTTCCTGTTCTCCGGCATGGGCGAGACCGGAAAGACTATCTGGGGTACGATTATTCTGCTGCTGTACCTCATCGGGTCGCTGATCTACTTCGTGACTACTTCCCTGTTTGCGCCGTCTACCGTAACGACAGTCGTGCAGACGGGCAATTCCCCCTCCGGTGCCTACCGCTACACCGTGACCCAGACCATGGACAGCTCCAACGGCAGCACCAAGGTCTCTGTCGAGAGCAACGAGCTCAATGAGGAATACTTCGGTCTGCTCGAATTCCGTGTCAAGGGGCTGTCCCGTGACGTTATGATCGAGCGTCCGCTGAACGAAAACGTCGATATCCGCTGGGAGACCGCATCCCGTGAGGACATCACCAAGGAGCTCAGCAAGATCTCCAAGGATATTACTGTCACCCTTTCCGACCAGCAGATGAACCGCCTCGGACGTGATGCCTACCAGGTCAACTACCCGGACGGCACTTCCGTTTCGCTCAGTCCGGAGGAGTACCATGCGCTGATGTATCCCCTGACCGCTGAGGATAAGGAAGTCCTCAAACTGGAGGAGGACGAGATGCACGTTGATGTCATGGGTGAGCGTTCCTTCCGTCAGACCGGCGTTTCCGTGGACGATCTGCGTACCGTCAAGCTCCTGGAGCTAACCGAAAGCGATCTTGACAAGCTTGGCGTCCCGACACAGGGCGACGTCATGTATTATAATGATAAGATCGTATTCCGCTACTACATCGCAGAGCTGGAGGAATACTTTGACATCTCCAAGCAGGAGATCGGTCTCTTTAGTTAAAAAGCAAAATCGCATAACCATACAGAAAAGCATAGAAAGGGTAATCGACCGAAGGCTTCTTCGGATCAGATATATAGAAAAAACATATTTTCAGGAGGTTATTATGAGCGAATTTTTCCAGAACATCGGCAAGATCCCCTATGAGGGCAAGGGTTCCGACAATCCGCTGGCTTTCAAGTACTACAACCCCGATGAGGTCGTAGCCGGCAAGCCTATGAAGGAGCAGCTCAAATTTGCACTGTCCTGGTGGCATACCATGGGCGGCGACGGTACCGATATGTTCGGTGTCGGAACGGCAGACAAGACCTGGGGACAGTCCGAGCCGGAGGCTCGTGCAAAGGCGAAGGTCGATGCTGCTTTCGAGATCATGGACAAGCTCTCCATTGAGTACTACTGCTTCCACGACCGTGACCTCTCCCCTGAGTACGGTTCCCTGGCAGAGACCAATGCCAAGCTCGATGTGATCGTGGATTACATTGCAGACAAGCAGAAGAATGACCCCACCAAGAAGCTCCTCTGGGGCACCGCAAAGTGCTTTGACCATCCGAGATATATGCACGGTGCCGGCACCTCTCCGAGCGCTGATGTATTCGCTTTCGCAGCAGCACAGATCAAGAAGGCGATCGAAGCAACTGTGAAGCTCGGCGGTAACGGCTACGTGTTCTGGGGCGGCAGAGAGGGCTATGAGACTTTGCTCAACACCAACATGGGTCTGGAGCTCGACAACATGGCTCGCCTGATGACCCTTGCCAAGGATTACGGCAGAAGCATCGGCTTCACCGGTGATTTCTACGTAGAGCCCAAGCCCAAGGAGCCGACCAAGCACCAGTACGATTTCGACTCTGCGACCGTGATCGGCTTCCTGAACAAGTACGGTCTCCAGAACGATTTCAAGCTCAACATCGAGGCAAACCACGCAACACTCGCAATGCACACCTTCCAGCATGAGCTGCGCACCGCAAGAGTCAATGGTATGTTCGGTTCTATTGATGCCAACCAGGGCGACCCCCTGCTCGGCTGGGATACCGACCAGTTCCCGACCAACGTCTACGACGCTGCACTGTGTATGTACGAAGTCCTCAAGGCTGGCGGCTTTACCAACGGCGGTCTGAACTTTGACTCCAAGGCTCGCCGTGGTTCCTTTACACCAGAGGATATCTTCCACAGCTACATCGCTGGTATGGATACCTTCGCACTGGGTCTGCGCATTGCGGACAAGATGATTACCGACGGCAGAATCGACCAGTTTGTGGCTGACCGCTACGCAAGCTGGAACACCGGCATCGGTAAGGATATCATCGACGGAAAGGTCAGCCTTGCAGACCTCGAAAAGTACGCTCTGGAGAAGGGCGAAGTCACCGCTTCCCTCTCCTCCGGCGCACAGGAAAAACTCGAAAGCATCCTGAATAATATCATGTTCAATCTCTGATTTGTATTTTGCTCCCCCCTTCCGTATAACGGAAGGGGGGATTTTTGCTTATAGGCAAAAGCTATCACTCACCATTGAAAACAGGAATTAGACAAGGAAACCGATCTGTGCTATAATTATACCATAGTAATCCTATCGGATATGGAGGGTATAGTTATGAAAGAGATCCTATGGCTCGGACGTGGCGGACAGGGTGCCTTTACGGCTGCAAAGCTCCTCGGTGCTGCTTTTGCAGCAAAGGGCGAGGATGCGTACTCCCTGGCATTCCCGTCATTCGGTCCGGAACGCAGAGGCGCACCGGTCAGAGCTTTTACCAAGCTCGACGACAAGCCCATCCTTGACCGCAGCGAAACGGAACTTGCCGATTACATCGTTCTGCTTGACGAGACACTGTTCTCCCCCGGTCTGCAAAACCTGCTCAAACCCGGCGGTCAGATCATCGTCAATACCAAGACAGCAAATCCCGCCTGGATCGCCTTTGACGGCGATGCGCTGGCACGTTCCCTGCTCCTGCCCGTCGTGAACACCGTCATGCTGGGGGCGCTGTCCGGACTTTCGGGCGTCGTCACGGTGGAGGACATGGAGAATGCCATAGACAGCTACCTTGCTCCAAAGATCCGTGAGAAGAATAAGCAGGCAGTTGCACAGGCAGCTCAGGAGGTGCAGAAATGAAGCCATTTATCCGAGAAAAGAAAGCCTTCGGGTTTGACGATATTCCGGAGGATACCTGCTATGAGGCAGGGTACCTCGTGACCATCAATGCCGGCTGGCGCAGCATCCGCCCGGTGGTGAACGCTGCCAAATGTGTGGGATGTTCCCAGTGCTATCTCTATTGTCCGGACGGCGTGATCTCTATCCGGGATGGCAAGGCGGTCATTGACTACGACTTTTGCAAGGGATGCGGGATCTGCGAGAAGATCTGCAAGCCCGGTGCGATCGAAATGGAGGCGGAACGGCGGTGAGCCACCGCTCGCATCTTTGGGTAAGCTGTTCGGTTTGTACCCAATTGACCGCAATGGTGCTTGCAAGCTGCGCACCAAAGCTGTATCATCCAGAAGTTGAGGTGTAAAACTTATGTCAAAACAATACTTATCCGGTGATGAGGCATTTGCAGCCGGCATTCGTCTGGCAAGACCAGAGGTCGTGTCCGCCTACCCCATCACCCCACAGACCATCGTAGTCGAGCGCCTGTCCGACATGGTTGAGGACGGCTCCCTCGATGCGGAGTTCATCCATGTAGAATCCGAGCATTCCGCACTTTCCTGTGCCATCGGCGCATCGGCTGCCGGTGTGCGCACGTTCACAGCGACATCCTCGCAGGGGCTTTTGTATATGGCAGAGGGGCTGGTTTATGCGTCCGGCGGCCGCTTCCCCATCGTCATGATGAATGCCAACCGTTCCACTGCCCTGCCGTGGAATATTTACGGCGACCAGCGTGATTCGCTGGCACTCCTCGACACCGGCTGGATCCAGGCGTATGCCGAAAATGCGCAGGAAGCACTCGATCTTGCGCTGCTCAGCTACTACATCGCCGAGCACAAGACCGTTTCCACGCCCTTCATGGTCAACCTTGACGGCTTCATCCTCACGCATACCTACGAGGAAGTGGATGTACCGGAGCAGTCGCAGGCAGATGCCTTCCTGCCGAAGTACGAGACTGAGAACTGCTTTGACTTTGACAAGCCAAAGAATATGGCATTTTCCGCAGGCCCCGACACGAACTATATTTTCAAATTCAAGGAGCACGCTGCTATGCGCCGTGCCATCCCTGTCATCCAGGAGGCGGAAGCGAAATTCGCAGAGGTCTTCGGACGGCAGTACACCGGTCTCATCGACACCTACAAGACCGAGGATGCGGATTACATCCTCATCACACTCGGCACCATCGCAGGGCTTTCCCGTGAGATCGCTGACAAGCTCCGTGCAGAGGGCAAAAAGGTCGGTGTTCTGCGCATTCGTTACCTGCGCCCTTTCCCGACCGATGAGATCGCACAGGCTGTCCGGAATGCCAAGGCTGTTGCTGTGCTGGAGAAAGACATTTCCTTCGGCGCTGCCGGTACGGTCTTTACGAACGTGACCAGTGCGCTGCAAACTGCCGGACTGAACGTCCCGGCGTACAATTTCATCGGCGGACTCGGCGGCAGAAATATCTCCCACGCAGATATTGAGGAGATCTTCGCCAAGACAGAGCAAGGCACACAGCGTGTCAATTTCATCGGAATTGAGGTGGAAGCATGAGCATCACAGCAAAGAATCTCGACCAGAACGAATACTTTTTCGGGCATAAGGCGTGTGCCGGATGCGGCGGCTCCCTTGCTGTCCGTGCCGCACTCAAGGTGCTCGGCGAACACGCTGTTGCTGTCCTTCCGGCAGGATGTATGTCGGCAGTGGGCTTCAACTTTCCACAGCTCTGCTTTGCCAATAATGCCATCATTTCGATGTTTGCAGGCACTGCTTCCATGCTGACCGGCGTCGAGGCAGGACTGCGCAGACGTGGCATCACCGACTTTCAGGCTGTTGGCTTTGCCGGTGACGGCGGCACCGCAGATATCGGCATCCAGGCACTGTCCGGCGCCATTGACCGTGGCGACAACATCCTCTACATCTGCTACGACAACGAAGCCTACATGAACACCGGTATCCAGAAATCCGGTCTGACACCCTTCGGTGCAAAGACCACGACCACACCTGCCGGGTCGAATATCCACGGCAATCTGCGCCCGAAGAAGAATCTTTTTGAGATCGTCGCAGCGCATGATATTCCCTACGCCGCCACCGCAACGGTCGGCTATCTGCCGGACTTTCTGAACAAGGTCGAGAAGGCAAAAAGCATCAAGGGGCCCAAATTCATCCACGTCATTGCCCCCTGTCCGACCGGATGGGGCATCCCGGTGAGCGACACCATCGAAGCGGCAAAGGAGATCGCAGACTGCGGTCTGTGGTACCTGGCGGAGTACGAAAACGGCAGATTCACGCTGAACCGTGATCCCAAGGAGTTTACCAGTGTCGAGGACTATCTGCGCCGTCAGGCACGCTTCAAGCACTTGACAGATGACGATATTCGTGTTATCATAGAATCGAGAGACCAGAAATGGGCGCATATCCGCTCGAACTGGAACACAAAGGAGTAAGATGTATGCCAGCATTATCACAGAGAACCGCCGGGTTTACGGATTCCGTCATTCGCCGCATGACCCGCATTTCAGCGCAGTACGGCGCTGTGAACCTGTCACAGGGTTTCCCGGACTTTGATCCGCCAAGGGAGATCCTCGACAGATTGTCGCAGGTGTCGAATGAGGATTTTCACCAGTATTCCATCACCTGGGGCGCACAGAATTTCCGGGAAGCGCTCGCCAAGAAGCATGAGCATTTCTCCGGACAGAAGATCGACCCCAATTCCCAGATCTGCGTCACCTGCGGCAGCACGGAAGCAATGATGGCATCCATGCTTTCCGTTGTGAATCCCGGTGAGAAGGTCATTGTGTTCTCGCCATTTTATGAGAATTACGGCGCAGACACCATCCTCTCGAACGCCGAGCCGATCTACGTGCCGCTGGTTCCGCCGGCGTACAACTTCGACCCGGAAGTGCTGGAGGATGCCTTCCGCCAGCATCCCAAGGCGATCATCGTCTGCAACCCCTCCAACCCCTGCGGCAAGGTGTTCACACGGGAGGAATTGCAGATCATTGCCGATCTTGCGATCAAATATGATGCATTCGTCATCACGGACGAGGTATACGAGCACATCCTCTACGCACCGCACAAGCATACCCACATCTCCACTCTCCCCGGCATGGCAGAGCGTACCATTCTCTGCTCCTCGCTGTCCAAGACGTACTCCATCACCGGCTGGCGTCTGGGTTACGCGATCTCCTCGCCGGAGATCATCGATACTGTTAAGAAGGTGCATGACTTTATGACCGTCGGCGCTGCGCATCCGCTGCAGGAGGCGGCAGTCGTCGGACTCAATTTCGGTGACGACTACTACAAGGCGCTGCAGGCGAAATATACCCATATGCGGCAGCTTTTCCTCGACGGACTCGACCGCATCGACATTCCGCACAATGTGCCGGAAGGTGCCTATTTCATCATGCTCGACATCTCGGAGTTCGGCTACGAGGACGATCTGGAGTTCTGTGAAGATCTGGCACGTCTTGTCGGCGTCGGTGCTGTACCAGGCTCCAGCTTCTTCCGTGAGCCGGAAAACCGCTATATCCGGTTCCATTTTGCAAAGAAAGACGAGACCCTGAACGAAGCCCTGAATCGCCTGAATGACCTCCGGAAGAAGATGCCCTACAAAAAATGAGCGAGATCATCCCTATTATTGATGCGCACTGCCATGTGTTCCCGGACGTGGTCGCCGAGAAATCCAAAACGGCAGTTGCCGCCTTTTACGATTTGCCGATGTACACCAGCGGCACCGCCGACCACCTGTGCCAGGAACGCAGCAAGGTCTTTGAAATCGACGGGCGTCGATTTCAGATCGTCCGGCAGCTCATCTGTTCCCCGGCAGTCACGCCGCACCAGACCGGCAGCATCAACCGCTTCATTTCCGAGCTTGTCAAGGCGGACGATGCATTGACCGGCTTCGGGACGCTGCATCCGGGAAATGCCGATTTTGCGAAAGTTCTGGAAGGGTTCCGGAATAGCGGACTCACCGGGCTGAAGCTGCATTCCGACTTTCAGCGCTTCCCCATCGACGACCCACAGATGTACCCCGTGTACGAAAAGGCACAAAAATTGGGGCTGCCCATCCTCTTTCACATGGGCGACCGGAAGCTTGACTTTTCACACCCCAGACGTCTGGTTGCTGTCCTCCGGGATTTTCCCGATCTGACGGTCATTGCAGCGCATATGGGTGGCTATTCGCATTGGAGCGAGGCGCTGCAGCTCTTGCTGCCCTCGGACAAGCTGTACTTCGACATCTCCAGCACGCTGCAATTCGTGGACGGCGATCTCATGCGGCAATTTTTAGATAAATTCGGCGTCACGCATTTCTTCTTCGGCAGCGATTTCCCCATGTGGGAGCCGGAGCAGGAGCTTGCGAGACTCCTGACCTTTGGCTTGCCGGCAGATACGCTGCAAAGGGTGCTGCATGATAATTTTATGGAATTTACCGGAGCCTGACCATGTGCAGGCTCTTTTCTTTTTGCCGATACACTTTGCATTTCCAAACTTTACCATAGACTATACTGATAACTCATAATCTACTTTACATATTGGACAAATAGGTGATTATGGTGTATAATAAAACCATACCGAAAAGGTAAAAAACATAGACAGAAAGGATTCGTGATTTATGATGAACAGAAAGAGATTTTATGCAGGTATCCTGGGTGCCGT
>CACXGK010000071.1 GCA_902767115.1 uncultured Ruminococcus sp. | reverse complement strand
GGTGCGGAATACGGTGCCGTCGAGCATGGCACGGATGGTGCCGTTCGGGGACTTCCACATCTGGGTGAGGTTGTACTCCGGCATACGGGCTGCATTCGGAGTGATGGTTGCGCACTTGACTGCGACGCCATACTTCTTGGTTGCCTCTGCGGAATCCACAGTCACCTGATCCTTGGTCTTTTCACGGTTCTCCAGACCGAGGTCATAATACTCGGTGTTCAGGTCGATGTAGGGGTTAATGAGAATGTCCTTGATCCACTGCCAGAGGATCCGGGTCATTTCGTCGCCGTCCATCTCCACGAGGGGAGTGGTCATTTTGATTTTGTCCATTGGGGTTACCTCCTTAGAAATGATATGGTCATAAAAGACCGATTATGGGCATGATTTAGCCGGGAAAAATATAAAAGATCGTCGTCCAGCCTGCTGCAAAGAGCACAGCGCCAATCCACTCCCATATATTGTAGGGGAGCGAGAGCACGAATTGCTCAAACAGCATCCGCAAAAGGAGTGTCAGCAGGGCGATTTCGATGAGGAATATCATCGGTGTAAAATCCGGTGTTGCTGACATGACCGCCGCTTTGAGCCAGTCGTGAACAGGCGGGAGCCGCAGTGCAAGCAGACCGCCGTTGATGCAGACGCACAGAATGATAAACAGTGTGTCATGCTGTGACTTTTCGAGCCGTGCGACCAGCCAGCGCAGGAATGCGGCTGCTGTGTGCAATCCGAGCACAATGAGGATCCCGACAGCGGTAAAATTGCTCATGAGATGCCTCTTGGGTCTGCGAAGACGACAGTGATGTCCTCCGGCAGATAGCGGTTGATGGCGTCCTCAAACATGGGGTAAACGACCTCACGTTTGTTGCCAAACACGCCGCAGCCGAATGCGCCTAACACCAGCACATCGGGGTGTTCTCTTGCGGCAAGCAGGATGATCTGCATGATACGCTCCTGCATCGTCCGGTCAAGCACGTCCTGTGGGAACATCGCCTTTGCATATGTCCGGTTGACAGCAGGGCAGGTGATGAAATCGCACTGCTGCGGCACATCAAGCAGCGTACCGTCATTTTGCCGGATGATGGGGACGCCGCTGGAATAGATCATTCCGTGGGTATAATCCGGCTTGACATGGAGACGATTGGCGTTGTAGAAGTCCTTCACCGTGCGGATGGTGTAGTAGAGGAGTGATGCACGGCAGAGGGCTTCCTCCTGCGCATTGCCGCCGAGGGTGTAGGCACCGCCGGGAACGTTGGCATTGGCAAAATTCAGAGCGCACACACGAGCTTCCCCTGCAAATTGCAGGACAGCCGAAATGGTATCCGTTTGCAGGAAATGCGCCTCGATGTGAAATGCAGCCGTCCGCTGTACCGGCTCACCCGTCAGGGTGCCGGGGACGTATTCCGAGTGCATCTCCGGAAAGTCGCCTTTCCGGAAAAGCGCATCGTTTTCGAGTTTGATTTGCAGATACTTCATGATTCTAATCCCAATAATACAAGCATGAAAACGATCCATGCACAGCCGCCGCTGATCCCGACCCGTATTTTATGTTCGAGATTGGGAAACAGCTTACTGAGCCATAGGAACACACCGAAGTATGTTCCGACCAGGGCAAGTACAGCGAAAACGCCGTTCATGGCAGTCCCTCCTGTGTGGAGTGTAGTTCATTCTTTCAGAAACAAAACGAGCAAGGCGAGGACTGCGACCGCCGCAGCGATCAGCAGCTTCTGGGTGCGTGGCGTGATATCCGGATGGTACTTGTAGACGATGCCCAGCACCACGATCTCTGCGATTGCGACAACAGCCAGGATTGGCACACCGCCGCTGCGTAGAATGACCGGATGCAGAAGCGCTCCTTGGATCACTTCAGGTTCTCACGGGTGTAATCGAGCAGACCGCCTGCGAGCATGATGTCCTTGGTTCTGCCGGTGAGTTCGCAGAGAACCGGAATTTCCTTGCCGGTGGTCTTGTTGAGCACATTGAACTGTGTCTGACCAGCCTCGACCTTGGCACGGATGTCATCGAGCACGAGCACATCACCCTGTGAAATAGCGTCATAATCTGCCTCGTTGACGAAGGTCAGCGGGAGAATGCCGGCATTGATGAGGTTTGCTCTGTGGATTCTTGCGAAGGACTTCACGAGAACAGCCTTGATGCCCAGATACAGCGGTGCAAGGGCAGCGTGCTCACGAGAGGAGCCCTGACCGTAGTTAGCGCCGCCGACGATGATGGACTTGCCGAGCTCCTTGGCACGGGTCGGGAAGGTCTCATCACAGACAGTGAAACAGTGCTGGGAAATTGCCGGGATGTTGGAACGCAGCGGCAGGATCTTGGCGCCGGCAGGCATGATGTGGTCGGTGGTGATATTATCCTCGACCTTGAGGGAAACCGGTGCTTCGATGGAAGCTTCAAGCGGTGCAGTGTCCGGATAGGGCTTGATGTTCGGACCACGGAGGATCTCAACGGAATCTGCTTCCTCCTCAGATGCCGGCAGGGAGATCATGTTGTCGTGAACCGTGAACTTGTCCGGCAGTACAAACTCCGGCATCTCGCCGATCTCACGGGGATCCGTCAGGTAACCGGTGATAGCGGAAATTGCAGCAAGCTCCGGAGATACGAGATAGATCTGACCGTCCTTGGTACCAGAGCGACCGAGGAAGTTGCGGTTGAAGGTACGCAGGGAGATACCGCCGGAATTCGGGGACTGACCCATACCGATGCAGGGACCGCAAGCAGACTCAAGGATTCTCGCACCTGCGTCGATCATGATAGACAGCAGACCCATATCTGCCATCATGCCGAGCACCTGCTTGGAGCCGGGGGCGATGGCAAGGGAAACATCCGGATGTACGGTCTTGCCCTTGAGGATGTGAGCGACCTTCATCATATCGAGGAGGGAGGAGTTGGTGCAGGAACCGATGCAGACCTGGTCAATCTTGAGCTTGCCGCCCTTTTCGGTCTCGATCTCCTTGACGGACTTGACATTGTCCGGGGAATGCGGACAAGCAGCGAGGGGTTCGAGCTCGGAGAGGTTGATCTCAACGACTTCATCGTAAACAGCGTCGTCGTCAGCCTTCTGCTCGCTCCAGACGTCACCTCTGCCCTGTGCTTCGAGGAACGCCTTGGTGATCTCGTCAGACGGGAAGATGGAGGTGGTAGCACCGAGCTCAGCGCCCATATTGGTGATGGTGGCACGCTCCGGAACGGAGAGGGTCTTGACGCCTTCGCCGACGTACTCGATGACCTTACCGACACCGCCCTTAACGGACAGACGGCGGAGCACTTCGAGGATCACGTCCTTGGCAGCGACCCAGGGAGAGAGCTTGCCGGTGAGGTTGACCTTTACGATCTTGGGGTAGGTGATATAGTAAGCACCGCCGCCCATTGCAACAGCAACGTCCAGACCGCCGGCACCAATGGCGATCATACCGATACCGCCGCCGGTGGGGGTGTGGGAGTCAGAGCCGATGAGGGTCTTGCCCGGAATGCCGAAGCGTTCGAGGTGAACCTGATGGCAGATGCCGTTGCCGGGGCGGGAGAAATAGATGCCGTGCTTCTTGGCAACGGAGCCAATAAAGCGGTGGTCATCGGCATTCTCAAAGCCGTTCTGGAGGGTGTTGTGGTCGATATAAGCGACACTGCGCTCAGTACGTACACGAGGAACCCCCATAGCCTCAAATTCGAGGTACGCCATGGTACCGGTAGCGTCCTGAGTCAAGGTCTGGTCGATACGAATACCGATCTCCTGTCCCTTGACCGGCTCACCGTCAACCAGATGCGCACGGAGGATTTTTTCAGTCAGTGTCAAACCCATAGTCATCATTCCTTTCAAATATAGATACTTATATTATACACTGAAAAGCATAATTTGTCAAGGTTTTAACAAACGAAAAATAAGAGTGCCGGCTGACGCCGGGATGCCCCACCCCCAACCCCCTCCCCCATCGGGGGAGGGGGCTTTTCATGCAGGGGGCTGCGCCCCCTGCACCCGCTTGGACGGATTCCCCTTGCCGCAAAAACAGCAATGCCCCCTTTGACGTAAAGCCATTGGGGGCATTGCAGATAATAAAAGATGAACTGACACGCTACGCTATCTTGCCAGCGTACCTCACTCCATAGGATTCGTAAGCTTATCCCGGAGCTCGGAGAGCTTGGATTCATTGAGTTTTTCGGCGTCGTTGACGAGGTAGTCGGTACCCCGGTACACCTGAAACGTAAACGGCGGCTCATAGCGGAGATTGACATAATCCCCATCGATCTCAATAATCAGCTCAAGGTCGTCCGGCAGGATCGTCCCGAAACGCTTTTTGGTATGGAGGATGTACTCGTTGATCTCCTCCTGCGGCAGCTCGCCGCCTTTGACGGTGACTTTGAACATGGGCATTCTCCTCTCGCTGTGAACTATATACTACCCTCTATTGCAAAGCACAACACGTTGTGCTTTGCAGTCAGCGCAAGCCGCCAAAGCCACATAGTGGCTTTGGCAGAGGGCGTATAAACGAAGC
>CACXGK010000070.1 GCA_902767115.1 uncultured Ruminococcus sp. | reverse complement strand
CAGCGCTTGCCGGCAATGACAGCGTCACCGACATGACCCTTGAATTTCATCCGGCTGATCTCGGTCTGCTCCTCGGCAGCGATATGGTCAAGGGTGATGAAGCCCGCATTATGCCGGGTGGTCTCATACTGCATTCCGGGATTGCCAAGTCCCACGATCAGAAATTCCGGCTTGCCGCCGGCTGGTGATGCAGATTCGAGCTGTGCAAAAATATCCATAATACCCATAAACGTTTCTCCTTATATAAACGCAATTCGGCGCCAAATGCTCTCGCAGATGGCGCTGAAAACAAATTTTACTTATACTTGCTGCTTTTGAGCATGATCGCCGCACAGATCAGCGTCGGGACGATGGATACAAGCAGTGCAAACCACGTCGTCGGGTACGGCAGATCCGGGGTATTCATGCCGTAAAAGCTAAATACCATCGTCGGGATCGACATGATGATGGTCACAACAGTGAGCCGCCACATCACGAAGTTCAGGTTGTTCGAGATAACGGAGCCAAAGGCTTCGACCATACTGGAGATGATGCCGGAGTAGATATTGCTCATCTCGATCGCCTGCCGCACCTCGATGAGGACGTCCTCCAGCAAATCCTGGTCCTCGTCATACAGCTTGATGGTGCGTCCACGCAGGAGCTTTTCGATGGTGACTTCATTGGCTTTGAGGGAGGTCGAGAAGTACACGAGGGATTTCTCCAGCTCAAGCATCTGGACGAGCTCCTGATTTTTCATTGCACCGGAGAGTTTCTGCTCCATGACCTGCGAGGTCTTGTCGATCTGTTTGAGGTCGTAGAGGTAAATGGCGGTGATGCGCAGCAGAAGCTGCATCACAAACCGTGTTTTCATCCGGGTCTGCACACCCTTGACGATGCCGTCGGACATATCGTGGAGGATGCGGTTGTCACGCAGCGAAATGGTGAACACGTAATCCTCAGTGATGATGATGCCAAGCGGCACCGTAAAAAACAAAATGGTGTCCTCGGTCTGGATCTCGGACACAGCTGTATCAACGATAATCAGTGTCTGGTCGTCCTCACGTTCGATACGGGAGCTTTCCTCCTCATCGAGAGAGGAACGTACAAAGCCGCTGTCCAGGCCGTACTCCTCAATGAGGGACTGCACCTCCTGGGCAGTGGGGTCAATGACAGAGATCCAGCAGCCGGGTGCCGGCTCACTGATCTCCCGGACGCAGTTCTCCTGCGTCTGATAGAAGTGGATCATGGGTAGAGGTACCCCCTTTCGTAGTATTCCGTTTTCGCCCACTGGGGTCTGTACTCATAGATCTCACCACCTATCTGTGCGCCGTTGGCGCTGTGCCCCCCTGTCCCCGGAGGGGGAGGGAATCTTCTCCGTTAAGGAGTGGGAGACTTGTCAGGCTTTCTTCCTTCCGGCAGTCCCCACCCCCAACCCCCTCCCCAAAGGGGAGGGGGCTTTTTATTTTCTTTTTCCTGGGGGACTGCGTACCCCAGCCCCCTCGTTCCAAGAGAAAAGGACAGTCTTCTTGTGGAAAGTACCCGGCAGTGTTACCTACTCCGGCACCGCATATATATAAAGTATATCACATTTCCACGCATTTTGCAAGAGGGAGAGCGAAAAAACTTGCTCTCCCTCTCCGATTTTCAGAGCTGTCCCACACAATGGGACACCTTCAACTGTTCACGCCTGACCGCTCACTTCAAATGACATAGAACCACGATTCGTCCTGTTCGAGCTCCTCGTGGGGCTGGGATTTCTTGGGATAGTTGTAGTGCAGCTCAGGGTTCTGGATGCTGACTCTTGCACCGGCTGGAACGGACTTCGTAATGAACGCATTACCGCCGATCACGGCATCCCGACCAACGACAGTCTCACCGCCGAGGATGGATGCGCCGGAATAGATCGTGACATTATCCTCAATGGTAGGATGGCGCTTATGCCCACGCAGGCTCTGTCCGCCACGGGTCGAGAGCGCACCGAGAGTCACGCCCTGGTAGATCTTGACATGGTCGCCAATGACAGTCGTTTCGCCCACGACAATGCCCGTGCCGTGGTCGATGAAGAAATACCGTCCGATCGTGGCACCCGGATGGATGTCGATACCGGTCTTGCTATGGGCGATTTCGGTCATGATACGGGGAATCATCGGCACGCCCAGCACAAAGAACTCATGCGCAATGCGGTTGACCATGATCGCATACAGTCCCGGATAGGAATAGATGATCTCCGTCTTGCTGTACGCCGCCGGGTCGCCCTCATAGGCAGCCTGCACGTCCGTTTCGATATAATCCCGGATCTTCGGAATCTGCCGCAGAAATGCAAACGTCAGCTCCTCAGCGTGTTCGGTCACCTTCTCCTCGGCCGCATTCTTGTAGGCTTCATCATAGCGCAGGACAATGGAGATCTGCTTGGTCAGGCGATAGATCACATCCTCCAGCAGCATTGCGATCTGGTTGCGCATGGTGTAGACCTTGAAGGTTTTATTGCGGAAATAGCCGGGGAAAATGATTCGCTGCAAGCTCCGCAGCACGGATTCCAGTACATCATTATCCGGCAGATCAAAGGTCTTGACCTCGTCAATGGTACGCCGCCCCTGATAATCCAGCAGCAGCGCATCCATCACCTCACCGATTTGTTCTTCCAATTTATGCATCAGTACCACCTCACTGTGAATTCATATAGAAATGCTATGTTTATAGTATACCACAATCCCGCCATTCTGTCAACGT
>CACXGK010000069.1 GCA_902767115.1 uncultured Ruminococcus sp. | reverse complement strand
TTGCCGCTGCGCTCTCTGTCCACATAGAAGCACGCTCTGATGCTCAAATTGTGTTCAGTCTGCTGAAGTTCCAGATACAGGATCCTTGTGGTGGTGTGTAACGGCGGTGTTGGATTCGGTATTACAGAATCTAAAAATAAAACCAATATAACTAATATAAACCACGAAACAATAGTAACGCCTGATCCCAGTAAAAGCGCAAATAAACAGCCCGTTCGAGGTTTAATACGCTTTCCGCAATTCGGGCAGTTTTGATAGCTGACTGCGACCCACTCCTTACAAAACGGGCATTGCTTGACTGGTGGGAGCTCAGATTGCGTTGGTATCTTTGGATGTGGTTGATTATTTTTCTGATTGGGATTCTGTGGATTCATAACCGAGCCTCCTTGTTTGGCAGAATTGCTACACTCATCTCAGAGCGACGCATCGATTTCTAATTCATTACTACAAGATACTAGTATTTCCAGTTATATTTTTTTATTTCCTTTCCATTATTCATTTTCAGAGAAGCTGTCATTATCAGCACATTTCCTATCAATATTACCTGAATTTTCAATCGCAAGCTCTGCTTCTTTTCGACTCATTCCCCACTCGTGCATCTTGTTGGCCGCAACTTCGAGCAATTGCTCGTCTTTAATAAACTGAGATAAAGCGGTCGAAATTCCGTCAAAAGCAATCTCAGGCATTTCCAAAAATACACCTGCTATGGTTTTTACGCCGACCAATGCGCTGCCTTTGACCTTTTTTCTCCGTATCGCATACGGGTCAAAGGCAGCCATTGCGGTTGCACGTTGCTGGATACGGAAAAGATCGACTTCCGGCAGTCCAACTGAAAGCTGCTTTACCATTGCACGGGAAAGCTGAAGATAGGCGAGTTGATCGGCTGCGATTTCATCATAGCGATAAAGATTCTCGTTCAGCAGCTCCTTACCGTAGACACCGTCAAGTCCTATGAGCTGGTAGTACGACCTCATTTGCTTATCCTCTGGATTTTCATCCCCGTATAGCTGTCGGTGCAATACTGCTATAAAATAGGCTACAGCGCAAACAAGCGCTTCATCATCAGGATTGATGACTGATACCTGATCCATAATCTGTATATCGTTGCTGTTATCACTATAAGAAGTATATATCTTTTTTCTTGCTTTTTTATCGATCGGAAACGAATTGCGTATCTTATCCAGCTCACAGATTGCACGGTAGGTATTTGCATTTGGCTCTGCTGAAAGAATATAGGATAATAACAATGCATAGACAGCTTCGCAGGTCTTGATTTTATCTTTTTCATTAAAAAAGGAACTGATTTTTCTTGTTCCGAATTTCAGTGCGGCTTCCGTGCCAAGCTGTACTGCTGCACCCGTAATAAAACGGTTTAATTCCATCTGTTCCTTTTTGGCTGGATTGATGTAAATATTACGTGTTACAAAGCTTTTCGTTTTGTATTTTGGGTCAAAATACTGCTTATCATACTGGGCTTTAACAGCAGATTTCGCTGCCCAAACTCCACATTGCTCTGCAATCGTATCAAGCTGTTCGAGATTTTGGTCTAAAAAGTCTGCTATAACACCGTATGTGGAGTTTCCTTGCTTTGCTTGAATGCTTTCCTGAACTAACCGTGAGGAGTTCGTAATGATTTTCGGTTCAAAAATTGATAATTCCAATGGTGTTCACCTCTCAGAAGAATCTACAGATTCCTTAGTTCTTGATTGATCTCATCGATCTCTTTTTCTAATTTCTTGATCTCAGAATCATTCCAGGCTTCTTTGAAAAAACCTCCCTTATATTTCTGCAACTCTCGCTTTTTTGTATTGCGCAGCTCCAATAGCTCGTTCCTCCGCTTTTCCTTATTTTTTTTACCGCTGGAGACACCAGCACTGATCAAAGCAGCAGCAAGTAACCCAAGTGTGCCAATGAGACCTACCTCCTCGTTTCCTTTCTTTTCCATATCGTCGATTCCACGTCCCATAATGATACCTCCTATTCCAAGTCTTCAAAGTCGATCTCGCATTCTTCTTCACCCATTAGAAATTCGCTGAGATCGTCTGATAAGCTGCGGATATGTTCTATTTGATTTTTTATGTTCTCGGAACTCCACTCATTGCGATCCTGCTCCGACGTCCAGCGCTGCATGAGTGAAATATATCCTTTTTGCGATAATGAATCGAAGAATCCATCTGTCTCGTCAAGAAAGCTCTTGACATTGGACCTCCTTTCATTTCCAATGATTACCAACAACGTAATCGCAGATAAAAGTGATCGTAAAGCGGCGGTAGCGATTCGGCTCTTGTCTTTAGCTTTTTGTGTATCAAATTTTGAGAGTAAAAAATACTGGAATTCATTACGATGATCGACCTTATAAAACCAATCACATGATTGCTGAATCTCTCGTTTTATCTCATTTGCAGCCTCCATGATCGATGGAATACACTTAGAAAGCATGACATCTTTGTCTTTGGGATTGTCGAGTGCATAAACCATGAGACTTCTTGCAGTGTCAATTTTGGCAATTGTTTTATTGAGCAGCGTTTCTTGAACATCACCGATTCCACTGTTTACGGAATCAATACTGGCAAACTGAAGCTCCACTAAAAATCGAATCATTTTTTCCGGTTTATCAAGTTCAAATTGTTTTATATAGGGAAGATAGTCTTTTGTTATTTCGGGAAATAACTCAAATGGAATACGTCCAAAGCCATTATTCTGCATTACTTGAAGTTGAAGCAAGATTGATTTCTCATTCTTCTTAGGAAGCAATTCCATTGCATCACCAAGAAGGTCAGCTGCGTCTTTAATATTCATTGGTAACACCTCCTTGAATCTATCACGATTAACAAACTTACATTTAAATAAACTAATATAAACTAAAACAACCAGACTTTATATGAAAGGAATGACACAAATTATGCTAAATCACACCCCCGCAATTCTCACCCTAAAGGAATGCCAGCAGCTCTTAAAGGTCGGCAGAAACACGATGCTGCACCTGATTCACTCCGGTCAGATCGATGCATTCAAGATTGGGAACCGATGGAAGATCACGAAGGCAGCTGTGATTGAATATCTTAAATATGTTAATTAAATCAAGTAACTGGAAGGGAAGAGGTGTCTTCTGCTTGCTGTTCCTGCTTTTTTCGTATTTCTGTAATAATCTGTCGAATTCTACGGTCAGAATAACCAAACAGCTGCGACAATTCTCTGACGTTATGACCGTTGTAATTTTCCTCTATATATCGATAAATATATTCTTTCTTATATAACTTCTGCGGAAACATGATCTGCTGTCCCTTGAACATATTGTAGATCGCAATCGCCGTTTCTGCCCCTGCTTCAGCAGCGATTTCTTCATAAATATCGGCAAAATCTTCATTTCTCATACGCATCACCTCTTATCTACAATTATAGTCATTTTTCACTGAAATTGGAATAACGTTATTTCACAGAAATTTTCCTTGAATATTTCCACAAATATACATTCAAGAAAACAAAGATGGGGTCTGAAATCCAACTGTTTTGTTGAACTTCAGACCCTCGATTTTGTACCAAATGGTTTTACAAGATAGACCGTCTAAAACTGCTGTTTGTTTAATGACAGATCTCCGGTGAAGCGATGCGCATGGTGCAGGATCGGTTGGACGCACGGAATTTCTACGCCTGCAATCCGTCGTTCGATAAAAAGTGCATGAAGCGCTCATAAAACGCACAATAATCCCCGGATTGCTGATAAATCCGGGGATTATTGCATTTCCGTGTGGGGAAGTGTGCCATATCAAAATATTAAGAATTGCACAAAATACAAATTTTATGCAATAATATGTTTTTGGAAATCAACTTGCTGTAAATGACATATGTTTTCTTTTGGCGATATGCTACAAATATGAGATGTCAAATTGTGCATCTTGTGAAACTTGTGCGTTATCTCTTGAATGTAGACGAAACATATGGTATAATAACAATCGGATATAGATGTTATGGGGTAACTTTATATCTTTATAAAATTATGGGAGGATTGATTATCATGAAAAAAGTCTTAGCCGCTGTTACGGCTCTGATTTGTGTTATGGGCAGCTTGGCGTTTGCGCCCGTGACCGACATCACCTCAAGCGCTCCTGTTCCGACAAGCATCACTGCTTGTGCGGCAGATACGACCACCGAGCTCCCTGAGCCGGGTAAAAATATCGGAAAGTATGCTGATCCGTATATTGATACCCAGATCTATACGTATAAGTTCACCGATGTTACTTCTAAGATCGACTCCGATGCGAAGTCTACCAAGAATGAGGATCTGGCGGCTGCCGCTGCGGCGCTCCAGAAAGAGCTCAAAGATGCTAAGTACGCTGATTATAGCCTTGGTGTAAGCGAGGTTGAGATTTCCCACAAGGAGCTGGATTCCAAGGGCAAGACTGTGACTGTGATCGACTCCCTGGAGTATCATATTGCACTCAACGGTTTGAATAAAGCTACCATGCTTGATGTGTCCATCCCGGACATTCCGGTTCCTACCACGCAGATGAATGCATATGTTAAGGTCGCATACGCTTCCAAGGCAACACAGGCAAACTATAAGGATGTCATCAAGCTTGGCGTTTCCGACGAGCACCCGACGATCCTTGCAAGTGTAAAGCCTGTTGGCAGCAGCAACCCTGCTTATATCAAGACGATCGATATGACGGGCATTGAGTATATCACTGGCGGCGTTTTCCAGAAGGCTGCATATATCACCGAAATCACGATCCCGAAGTCTGTCAAGTACATTGACAAGCTGACCTTCAAGGACAGCGGTCTGAAAAAGCTGACCGTTAATTGCCAGCTCCCGAACATTCCGGAGAGCTTCTGCGAGAACACAGCTCTGTCTGAGATCAAGATCGCAGACTACAGCCTGATCCGTTCTATCGGAAAGAACGCATTTAAGAACACTCCGGTTGGTACTACCATTCTGGGAGATCTTGGCGCTGCAAAGGGCGGCGAGGAATTCTATGTAGATGACGGCGCTTATGAGGGCTGTAAGAACCTGACTGAGGTCGTTATGCCGGACAACCTGCATCACCTGAATATGAATGTATTCAAGGACTGCACCAAGATCACCAAGGTCGTATTTGGTAAGAAGACCCTTTGGGCTGACAGAGAGTGCTTCTCCGGCTGTACTGCGCTGACAGATATTCAGTTCAATTCTGTACTGGAAGCACTGGGTGGCGGCTGCTTTGAGGATTGCACCTCTCTGAAGAAGGTCACCGGCATTCCGGAAACCATCTATGACTGGGTTGCATATACAGCGAATACCGGCTACGGCTTTGGTTCTGCAATGTTTGCAGGCTGTACTTCCCTGGCAAGCTGCGAGCTGCCGGCTTCTCTGACCAAGATCCCGGATGAGTGCTTCATGGGCTGCTCTTCTCTGAAGACTGTGGATATCATTTCCAAGAACAAAAAGCTGACGATCAAGGAGCCTATCGTTGAGATCGGTAAGAGCGCTTTTGAAGGCTGCTCCAAGATCCTGGAAATCGCTTATCCGAATGTAAACCTGATCGGCGATAAGGCATTCAAGGGCTGCTCTGCTATGACTTCTTTTGAGGTTGGCGAGTGCAAGAAAACGACTAAGATCGACTATAACGGCAAGGAAGTTGACTATCCCGGCGTTGGCAGCAATGCACTTGAGGGATGCAGCAGCCTGACTGCTATCACACTCCTCTCTGACTCCTATGGCGAGTTTGCAAATGCTGAGACCAACGGCTCTAAGGGCTTCGTATTTAAGGATTGTTCCGGTGCGAAAACGATTACTATCAGCTCGAACTGGATGGAGAAGGTTCCGCAGGGTATGTTCAGCGGCTGTACTGCACTCGAATCCATCAAGGGCAGCCTGAAAAAGGTTACTGTCGTTGGTAAGAGCGCATTCGCAAGCTGCTCCAAGCTCAAGAAGGTTGACTTTGATAACCTTGTTATCGTTGAGGAAAGTGCATTCTCTGACTGCTCTTCTCTGACCAGCATTTCTACTACTGCTAAGGCGATCGCTGCGCAGGACTACGGCGCAAAGTGCTTCCTGAACTGCTCCGCACTGAAGATCCCGGTAGACGGCTCTATTTCCACGATCGGCGCTAATGCTTTCCAGAAGAGTGGTATCACAAGCGTAAATCTCGATGGTATGACCGGTGGTACAGTTGTTATCGGCGCATCTGCATTCTCTGAGTGTGAGAATCTCAAGACACTCAACATCACTTCTTCTGAGGCGAAGGAGTTTAAGGTTGGCAACAGCATCGCTGCGAAGTGCCCGAACCTGGAGTCCGCTGTTTATGAGGGTGCTATCATCACCCAGAGTATGTTCTCCAATTGTCCGGCTCTTACCAAGGTTTCTACAAATGCGGATATCATCAAGGCAAATGCATTTGAGTTCTGCACAAGCCTGACAAACGTATTCAAGATGGACGGCAAGACCAACCTCGTTGCAACGACAATTGAGGGTGCCGCATTCCAGGGCTGTACATCTCTTGAGAAGATCCCGGCTGATAAGACGACCTCTTACAACGGTACAAAGCATTACATGAACTGCGCATCGCTCAAGTCTGTTGAGACTGGCGTCCTGACAGAGAGTATGTTCAGCGACTGCACGAGCCTTTCCAGCGTAAAGACCGAAGGCGTCAACGAGATCCCGAATAACTGCTTCAAGAACTGCACTGCACTCAAGTCCTACGACTTTAGCAATATGCTGAACTATTCCATTGGTTCGGGTGCGTTTACAGGCAGCGGTCTGACTTCCCTGAAGCTGGAGGGTGCGCAGAAGATTGGCAATAATGCATTCAGCGGCTGTAATTCTATGACCAAGGCTGATGTGGATGCAGTAACACTTGGTTCCAGCGCATTCCAGAACTGTACATCTCTCGATACAGTGGATCTGTTCGTAGAGACCATCGGCAGCAATGCATTCAGTGGCTGCGTCGCACTGGGTACTGTGAACATCAACAACAGCGATTCCCGTCAGCTGACAGCTATTGAATCCGGCGCATTCAGCAACTGCAATACACTAACTGCACTCCCGATTCCGGGTGATCCGACCATCGCTACAAAGTCTGTTGGTTTCGTCAATAACAAGGCTGTTGAGGATTTCGTGATCTACGGTGTTCCGGGCAGCAATTCTGAAACCTACGCTACCGACAGCAAGCTGCAGTTTGCAAATATTGCAACTTATGATCCTTCCAAGATCGTTCGTCACACACCTGGTGACGTTGATGGTAATAACGTTCTCTCTGTTGTGGATGTTGTCAAGCTCCAGAAATGGATCCACGGCAAGGATGCAGGCACGATTTATGGTTCCAATATGGACGTAAATGGTGATAAGGTTGTCGATATCTACGACCTGTCTGCACTCAAGAGAAAGCTTCTCGCTAAGTAAGTTGTTCCCATGAGCCGGAAGGCTTGCATTTGAAACGAAAAGCAGAGTGGTAATTGATGCCGCTCTGCTTTTTTACTCCCCTGCCCTGCTGCTTCCAGTTTTCAACAGAATGACCAAGCGTCATTTCGTTAGTTTGCAATAGGAAAAGGCTTGATTTTTATGGATAGATGTGCTATAATAAAAATATCTGTGAAAAAGATGACAATACGAATCCTCTGTGAGTCGAAACTTGGGGATTCGTATTGCATTTTGGAATTGGAAGGAGTAAACCATGGAAAAAAGAAATTCGTTTTCCAGCTCTTTGGGATTTGTGCTGGCGGCTGCCGGCAGTGCGGTCGGGCTTGGAAACATCTGGCGGTTCCCGTATCTTGCCGCTAAGGATGGCGGCGGACTCTTTTTGGCGATTTATATCATTCTGGCGCTGACCTTTGGCTTTACCATGATCGTGTCGGAGATCTCCATTGGCCGCAAAACCAAGCAGAGCGCATTGACTGCATACGGCGTGCTGCATAAGCCTTCTAAATGGATTGGCGTTTTCGCCTGTATTGTGCCGTTTTTGATTCTTCCCTACTATAGCATCATCGGCGGCTGGGTTTTGAAATACTGCACAGTTTTCCTGACCGGACGGTGCGATGCTGCGGCTGAGGATGGGTATTTTTCGGGCTTTATCACGGATTTCTGGCCGCCCATCATCTTTGACATCATCTTCCTGCTGGCAACTGCCTTTGTCATCTACCTTGGTGTCAATAAAGGCATCGAGTCGCTGTCCAAGGTCATGATGCCCATATTGCTTGTATTGGTGCTTGGCATTGCGATCTTCTCGCTGACCGTTTCCAACAAAGAGACCGGCAGAACCGGTCTGGATGGCTTGAAGATCTACCTGATTCCGGACTTCTCCAATATCAGCTTCAAGACCCTCTTTATCACCGGAATGGATGCAATGGGACAGCTTTTTTATAGCATCAGCGTGGCTATGGGCATCATGGTCACCTACGGCTCCTATTTCCGGGATGACAGCAATCTGATGCGTTCTGTCAACCAGATCGAGATCTTTGATACAGTTGTTGCTTTTCTGGCGGGTATCATGATCATTCCGGCGGTCATTGTATTCCTCGGACCAGAGGGCATGAACGGCGGTCCCGGACTCATGTTCGTTGCACTTCCGAAGGTGTTCTCTGCGATGGGTTGGGTCGGATCGATCGTAGGCGCTGTGTTCTTCATTATGGTGCTGCTTGCTGCGCTGACAAGCTGTATGTCGATTCTCGAAACCGTCGTTGCCAGCCTGATGGATGCCTTTGGCTGGAGCCGTCGTAAGGCGACTATCGTCGAGACCAGCATCGCACTGGTCATCAGCATTTTCATCTGCCTTGGCTATAACGTACTCTATTTTGAATTCAAGCTTCCGAATGGTTCCGTAGCACAGATTCTGGATATCTTTGACTACGTCAGCAACAATATCCTGATGCCTGTTGTAGCGATCGGCACCTGCATTCTGGTCGGCTGGCTTGTCAAGCCGAAGACCGTCATTGACGAGGCAACAAAGAATGGCGAAAAATTCGGCAGAAAATGGCTTTATATCATAATGATCAAGTTCATTGCACCTGTGATGCTCGTGTTCCTGCTGCTCGGTGCGCTGGGCGTGTTTAAGAAAATCACCGGATGAAGCTGCGTGATTTTGTCAGAGGATTCGCACAGGGATTCCCGATCGGGCTGGGTTATCTGTCTGTATCCTTTGGATTCGGTATTCTGGCAGTCAGAGCCGGTCTGAGTCCGGCGGAGGCGTCACTGATCTCCCTGACCAACCTGACATCCGCCGGGCAGGCTGCCGGCATTGATGTGATCGCTTCGCACGGTTCCCTGCTCGAAATGGCATTGGTGCAGCTTACCATCAATATCCGTTACGCCTTGATGGCACTTTCGCTTTCACAAAAGCTCGATGATTCATTTACACTTCCCCATCGTCTGCTTGCGGCATACGGCATCACGGATGAGATCTTTGGCGTTTGCATCTCCAGGAAGGAAAAGCTGAGGCCTTTTTTCATGTACGGCATCACCTGTATTGCAACGTCCGGGTGGGTGCTTGGAACATTTTTGGGGGCAGCTGCCGGTGAATTGCTGCCGCCCTCCATCTCATCTGCGCTTGGCATTGTGCTGTATGGAATGTTTATTGCGATCATCGTTCCGCCAGCCCGGAAATCCGGCAGCGTATTCTTTGTGGTGATGGCAGCCGCATTGCTGAGCTGCGTCTGCAAGTATCTGTTTCCGCAGATCTCGTCGGGCTTTGCGGTGATTCTGTGCGCCCTGACGGCATCTGTGCTTGGGGCGTTGCTTTTCCCACGGGATGATGAGGCTGAGCAAACGGAGGAGGAGACAGCATGAGTATTGCATTGTATATGATCGTAATGGCAGGCGTGACCTATCTGATCCGTGTCCTGCCGTTTGCGTGTTTCCGTAGGAAGATCAACTCGAAATTCCTGCGCAGTTTTCTCTACTACATCCCCTATGCCGTTCTGAGTGCGATGACCATTCCGGCGATTTTCTACAGTACCGGCAATATGGCAACGGCAGTCCTTGGCACGATCACAGCGCTGGTTCTGGCGTATTTCAATCTGCCGCTGATCGTGGTCGCACTTGCGGCTTCGCTGGTGGCCTGGGTCTCCGGATTACTGTTGCCGCTGCTTGGATAACACAAAACCTCCGACATACGCTTGCCGGAGGTTTTCCTTTTATTTTCTGGGCTTCGCAGCGGAATGCTTGCGCTTGCGATGCTTCTTTTTCTTGCGCACACTTGCAACGATCGCAATGATCATGATCGCTGCGATCAGGACAACAGCCGCACAGCCGATCCAGACGTACAGCATATAGTCTCTGGGTTCAAGCGGACGTTTCAGATACTGGATCTGATCCGCTTCAAAATACTCGAATTCGCCGTCACCGTCAAAGACGCCTGTCATATTCCAGGTCGGTGCGAATGCGAGCTCACGCTCTGTTTCGCCGCCAGTGAAATTCAAACCCACCTGCGTGCCCTTGACAACGCCGTCATTCTGGATGCGAGGTCCCACAAACGTGCCGGCTTCGTTGATCCAGAAGGTGAGATTGCTGATGGTGCCGTCGGATTGGCGGTTGGAAATGACAGTCGGCGTACCGGACAAACGAATGGGAAGGGTACCCATTGCGAGGATGCCGCCGCCTCTCCCCTGCTCCCCTGCTGTTCCGGCAACGTTGTTCTGGATCGCCGCCGTGGACTGGAGCGCAAGGTCAGCCGCCGCTGTGGTGCAGATGCCGCCGCCGGTTACAGCGCTGTTGGACATGACCTGACAGTTTTGCAGGACTGCCGAGCCGCCCTGCTGGTAGATGCCGCCGCCGCTGCCAGCGGATTTGTTCTCATTGATGGAGCCGTTGACGACCTCCAGGCTTGCGTCCACCATCGCAATACCGCCGCCGTTGACAGCCGCCGTATTCTTCGTGATGGAGCCGCCGGTCATATAGAGCTTGCTGCTCTCGCCTTCCAGGAGAATGCCGCCGCCGCTCTTATCGGACACGTTTTCCGTGATGCAGCCGCCCCAGAGGTTCAGGGTGCCGCCTGCGTCGATCTGAATGCCGCCTGCGCCGCTCAGGTTCTTGCCGCCGGTGATCTTGCCGGCTGAACCGGAGCTTGCTTTGGTATCGGTCAGGTTGAGGACAGCGCCGTTTTCAATGCAAATGACTTCGCCGTTCTCAATGGACATTTCCAGTCCTCGATTGATCGAAAAACCGTTGAGGTCGAGTGTGACCTCATGTCCGTCGGGGACACAGATCACACCGTCAAACGCCATGCCCTTGCCTTCCTCAACGAGGCGGGTGCCATTCGCTGCGTTCCAGTCGGTGAACAGCTTGACCGTTGCGCTTTTGGCGGAAACGGCGTCATTCCACATAGCGGTCAAGCCGCCGGACGCCTTGGTGTCATAATAAAACGTTGTAACAGCATCGATGCTGACAGCACCGATCGCATCCGGTGGAATTGTTTCAGCGCTTGCTGTGACCACCGGCATCAGGGAAGCTGTCATGACAGCAGACAGCAGATATGCTGCCGCTCTTATGCCTATCGCTTTCATCGGGATTCTCCTATCGGGTTTGTTGGGATTGTCCGGGCGCTTTGTCCCGGACGTTTGCATATACTATTATTATACTAAAATTCGGAAAAAAATGCAATGAAGATGCGTACAATATATTGTCCAACTTTTCGTCAGTTTTTGGCGTTTCCGACAAAATGGGAGCGTTTGTTAGCCTTCGGAGCCTGCACCACGCTCGGCTGCTTCGATCAGGACGAGGGCTGCATCTACGGCGTTGATGACCTCGCTTTCGTCATAATCGGCTCTGTCACGCCATTCATCATCGGGAACAGCCGGTGTCTCACCGCTGCCGACCATAGCGGCATAGACCAGGATCTCGGTGGCATCGGATGCATTGATGACGCCGTCAAGGTTAGGGTCGCCACGCAGAAATTTGGACGAAAACAGCGTGTCCACCTGGAGGGTATACGTCACGCTTTCCAGCCCGTCCTGCTTGACCTCCAGCGGGATGCGGGTCGTGCCACGTTTCACCGGGACGGTCATTTCCATGCCGGATGCGCAGGGCTCGCCGCCGATCGTGAGCTCGCCGGTCGTCATCGGCAGCAGACCGATGCTGGTAACGCCCTTGGCAACGTAGTTATGGAACAGTGTCGGGTCATTTTCATCCGGGATGCAGTATGAGGTGAACTTGCCTTCCCGGCACAAAAGGCTTGAAATCGCCGCTTTCTGCTTGGTGTAGGTACGGGTGTAGAGCGTCTTGTCGCCGGGTGTTTCGGAGATCGCATTCATGTCCGCATAGGCAGAAATGGTCATGCTGTCCTCGCCCTCCGGGAAGTGGATGGGCTCCTCATACAGCGTGAAATCCACGCCGTCCAGGGAATAGTAGATCGGCGCCTGGTCGTCGTTCGTCAGCGCAATGCCGTCCGCTGCCGGGATGCTGTCGTGATAATCAGAGAAGTTGACGACGCCGTCCTTGCGGAACAGAGCTTTCAGGCAGATGTTGCCCTCGGTCATGACGATGTGGGTTGCTTCGCCGGATGCAGTGTCCTCGTTGTCAAGGATGCCGGGGGTGACGTTGTACATATCGTACCAGATCACGCCATCGCCGCTGTAAAAGCTCTGTCCGGTTGCAAAGTCTCTGCCGAGCATTTCCGGCGTGTAGCCGCTGTCAAAGACGTCCACGGTGCCGTCTGCGTGGGTCTGCTCGGTATGCGTTGCAAATTCGCAGGGAATGCGGTACGCACGTGCCTTGCCGGAGAGCTTGGCGATTACGGAGAAGCGTTCCCCTGCCTTGACCGGAACCGGCTTTTCAAGGTCGATCTTCTGGTAGCCGATGTGGGAGAGCATCACGGTCGTGGGCTCGGAGACAGTGCCGGAGACCGGGTTATTCTCATCCTCCAGCCCCGTGCAGACGGTCAGCTCCACGGTGTCGTCTACAGTCAGGTTGCAGAACATGACGGATGTGATCCAGCCGCTTTCCTCGGAGGTGAATTCGTTGGCAACAAGCACCTCCTGGTCGCCGTTCTGGTCATAGGCAAAGGCACCGGAATTGCCGAACTGGTCATGCTGAAAGAGCTTGCTGTGAACCTCGGCGGCTTCTGCCTGGAAGGTATAGAAATCGTCCAGTCTTGGGTCTGCGTAGGAGATCCAGAAAAAGCCGTTTTCACCCCAGGAGGTGCCCCAGCTATTCTTGGCGAGCCATGCACCGTTCTGTCCGGGGTCGGATGTGAAATAGCTTGCCGGGAAGTTGTCGTCCCAGCCAACGATGCTCACGGAATGCCCATAGGCATCATATCCGGCAGCAACGTCCGGGTCGTAGTAATAGGCGTTGTACTTGCTGTTGAAGCAGGCGTCGCACTGGTAGTAGCTGATGTCCACCGCACTCCCCTGCTGGATGGCAGCCTTGATGGACTGCATCTGCGCCGGGAATACATCCGCATCGTCCTGCCAGTAGGGATAGTAGATGGCGTCTGTCGTATGAAGCACGGTTTTCTGCTTGACCTCGTCCATGGTGGGGGTCGTCTGCATCACGCTGGTGTCGCCGTAGATCACCTCGGATTCCGCAAGCGGCCCGATCCAGCCGGTCAGAATGCCAATCTCCTGGTCAGCGTCATAGCTGCCGGCATCAAACGGTGTTTTGGTGGTATAGGGATAGCCGAACTGCTCGGAATACGTGTGAAATGCCAGCGCCCATTCGGACAGGTCGATCATGGGGTCACGGGCGATCTCGCCGGTCTCCAGGCAATTCAGGCTTGCAAATGCCCAGCAGGTGTTGTACGGTCCCTGATCCTTGACGGCGGAAACGAGTCCCTGCTCACGCAGGTCAAACCGGGCAGGCAGGCTGACGGATGCGGTTTCCTCGGAAACGCCGTCAGAAGCGGTGACGATCGGCGCCTGGGAATGCAAAACCTCCGGTTCCTGAAATGCGAGTGCGGATGGATAAAGCTGTGTCGAATGCGTCGATGCTGCGGATGTTTGCAGTACAGGGGTCTGAACAGCGACAAGCGCCATTGCCAGACAAACAGAAGTCAATTGTGATTTTCTCATGAGAGAACCTCCGGTTCAAATTCTTATCAACTTCTCTATTTTACCACAAATCGACGCAAACGTCAACCTCCTGACAAAAATACCCGTAGTGGATTTGCAACAAAAAGGTGAGAAAATGACATTGCTATTTTGCGTTTTGTGTGATACAATACTAATTAAGATATAATTTGTTCATATTTGCACAGACAAAATTCATACAGAGAAAGGGTGTTCCCTATGAAACAAAGATGGAAAAGATGGGCAGCGGGATTGACAGCAGCCGTGACGGCGCTCTCCGGCTTGGTATTCTTCCCGGCACAGGATGCGCAGGCAGCCGGAAAGCTGCTGGCATTTCCGGGCGCTGTGGGCGGCGGCAAGTACGCCACCGGCGGCAGAGGCGGCACGGTGTATCACGTTACCAATCTCAACGACAGCGGCGAGGGCTCCTTCCGTGATGCGGTCTCTAAGTCCGGACGTATCGTCGTGTTTGATGTCAGCGGTACGATCGAGCTCAAAAGCGCTGTGGTCTGCCAGGGCAATGTGACCATCGCAGGTCAGACAGCACCGGGCGGCAGCGGCATTACGCTCAAGAATTACAAGCTCGGTATGGGCGGCGATAATATCATCGTGCGGTATATCAGCTCCCGTCCGGGTCCCTATAATGCGACCGGCTCCGGCAATGACGCCTGGGGCGGTGCGAATGGTGCGAATTCCATTATCGATCACTGCTCCCTCGGCTGGGCGTCGGATGAGCAGTGGGGTCTGTACTCGAAGAATGACAACTATACCGTGCAGTACACGGTCATTGGTCCTGCCAATTCGTGGGGCGGTCATGACAAGGGTATCCACGGCTTTGGTATCATGTTCGGACGCTCGAATTTTACATGGGATCACAACCTGATCCTGCATAGCGTGTCCCGTAATTTCCGTGGCAAGATCCCCGATCAGAATGCGGCGGACTTCACGAACAATGTCATTTATGACTGGGGCTACCAGACGACCTATGGTACCATCGGTCATGTCAATTACGTCAATAATACGCTCAAAGCCGGCAAATCGACGGTCAGCGGCTTCCATTATGCGTCTGTTTCCGACAACGAGAATTTCAAGCTGTACCTGACCGGCAACCGCATCCTGAATCAGGATATGAGCGTGCGCAATGCCGAGAATGCCAACTGGTCTGCCATTGGCTACAACGGCAACAAGAACGAATCCACCACCCGTGTGAATGAGCACTTCCCCATCACGATCGATGGTGAGGACGTTTCCACGACGCTGACCTGCGAGAGCGCTGCGGCTTCCTATGACCACGTTATCAGCTTCGCTGGCAACGGCATTTCGCCGACGCAGAGAACTGCCATCGACCAGCAGTGTGCTGCCGATGTCAAGAATGGCACCGGCTCCTGCTCCGGTACGGCTGCGTATGACGGGTCTGTCAGCGATCTGAACAAGTACAGCATTGAGTGCGGCGTGACGTATTCCTACCCGAACGCCGTCCTCCAGAAAACCATCACCGACAAGGACAACGACGGTATGGATGACGAGTGGGAGGAAGCTCGTGGACTGGATCCGAGTGACCCGACCGACTACGCCGGGGACTATACCGGTGACGGTTACATGAACATTGAGTATTACATCAATGACCTGACCGTCAACTCCTTCCCGGAGGGTGTTGTGACGCTGTCTCCGACCGGTGCGCCGACGCCGGCACGTTCTGCGTTTGAGCAGATCGAGGCGGAGGACTTCTCTGCACAGGAAGGCGTCCTGACCGAGGATACCTCCGATGCGACCGGTGCGCAGAATATCGGTTTCATTGAGAACGGCGATTATGTCATGTATAAGAAGCTCGATTTCGAGGACGGTGCGCAGTCCTTTACGGCTCGTGCATCCGGCAATCCCTGCGTGATGGAGCTGTATCTCGACAATCTCACGGCGCCCTTTACGAAGGTGCGGTTTGAGGGCACTGGCGGCTTTGGCACATGGGATGACCTCACGGTCGGCATTCCCAAGGTCACCGGCACACACAACCTCTACATCAAGTTCACCGGCGGCGAGGGGTATCTGATGAACCTCAACTACTTCACCTTCGGCAAGGACCGCATCCCGGTCAACGGCAAGATCGTTCATGATCTCCAGGTGCTCGATACCGACCATGCCGCCGGCTATGCCATTGCCTATGATACGAAGGTCGGCTCTCCCCTGTTCGGTGATCGTGATTTCACGATCGCAACGCTTCCGGATGCACTGTCCGGCGCAGAAGCCATCCTGACTGCCTGCGATTCCAAGAACTGGAGCGGCGATTGTGCGACCTTTGAGGTCAAGGAGGATGCGTTCGTCTATGTGGCACTTGACAGCCGTGTGGAAGCTGTTCCGGCGTGGATGAGCGGCTTTTCCAAGACGGCGGATACAGTGTATTCCTCGAATGATGTGACGTTTGAGGTGTACCAGATGGAGCTCAAGCCCGGTACGGTGCTGACACTCGGCAACAACGGGCAGTCGTATATGTGTGTGAATTATGCGGTATTCGTAACGCCTGCCGGTGAGACCCCGACCGAGGCACCGACCGAAGAACCCACCGAAGCCCCCACAGAGCCTCCGACGGAGAAACCCACGGAATTGCCAACGGAGGAGCCGACGGATGCTCCCACCGAGGAGCCCACAGCGGTGCCTACCGAGCTGCCAACTGAGGAACCGACAGAGGCGCCCACCGAAGTGCCTACCGATGCTCCGACCGCAGAGCCGACAGAGATTCCGACCGAGGCGCCGACCTCCGCACCTACCGAGGAGCCCACAAAGCCCGATACAGCGGCAGTTTACGGTGATACGAACGGCGATGATGCCGTGGATATCATGGATGTCATTGCGCTCAATAAGTATCTGCTTGGCATTTCGCCCTTGACGGAAGCACAGAAGGAAAACGCCGATGTGGATCGCAGCGGTAAGCTCGATACGACGGATTCGCTCAATATCCTGAAATTCGTGGTGGAGCTGCTCGACAAGCTGCCTGTATAACAAATTCGCCCCCTCCGGACTGACCGGAAGGGGCGTTCTTTGGCGAAAAATCGTGAGATGTGACAAATTTTAAGTCGTTTTTTGGCTAAAATGGCTTGACAAATAGTATAAAATGTGCTATAGTATAAGAAGTTAAGTTACAAATCGATGACAACCACCAAAGGAGTTGAATGATATTGAAGTTACAGATGGTTTTAGGTGCGATGCTCAGCGGTGTTCTGCTGGCGACCAGCTGCGTGGGTGTGCAGGCTGCTGCGGAGGAGCAGACCACTGCTCTGGCTGCAGCGGATCCGGACGAAACACTCGGCACCAAAAGCGTGGCGAATGTAACGTGCGTACTTGCAGAAAAGCCCGGTAAGGACGGTCTTGTGACCGCTAAGGACGGTTCCGTTTCCTACCTCGACGGCGGCAAGGCGCTGACTGGTCTGTTCAGCGTGACCCCGGACTATGTCAAGGGTGACCTCGACAGCAACGGCGCTCCGGATGCATCCGATGCGGCTCGTATCCTGATGGCGTCTGCGGAAGCGGCTGCTGATAACAAGAAGGCGGAGGAGCTGCTCGCTGCATCCTCGGAGGATATCAGCACTGACTACCAGGCACTTCAGCTTGCTGACATCAACGGCGACAAAAACATTGATTCTGCGGACGGTGCGGATCTTCTGATCTATGCAGCCCGCAACGGCGCTGGTGATGTGCAGAAGCCGCTGGGCTATGCGCTTTACTATGCAAACAGCAAGGGCGTGCTCCAGAAGGGTTGGATCGAGGACGGCGATGTGACCTATTACGGCAACGAGGATTATTCCCTGAGCTGCGGCTGGAAGGAAGTCGAGGGCAAGGAGTATTACTTTGCGGAGAACGGCACGCTGATGAATACCGGTCTGACTGAGATCGTCGGCAAGACCTATTATTTCGACCAGACCGCATCGTTCCTGAAGGATTCCTGGTGCGATATTGACGGCGCTATGCATTATTTCGGTTCGGACGGCGTCATGGAGACTGGCTTGCAGAATATCAATGGCAAGCTCTATTACCTCGATGCGGACGGCGCTATGCAGGTCGGCTGGATCACCACAGAGGACGGCAAGCGCCTGACGACTGACAACGGCTCTCTGGTGCTCGGCTGGTATGAGCAGGACGATGATACGACCTTCTATTTTGATGAAAACACTGGTCTGATGGCGACCGGCTGGTACGATATCGACGGCAAGACCTTCTATTTCAACGAGGACGGCTCTCAGGTCACCAGCGAGGCAGAGATCGATGGCAAGACCTGCAAGTTCCGTGAGGACGGTTCTTACGTTTCTGTCAAGATCTGCATCGATGCCGGTCATTACGCAAAATACAACCACAGCCCGGTCAACTCCGCTTACTGGGAATCCGACTTCACCTGGAAGCATCATCTGTATCTCGTGGATGCGCTGGAGGAGTACGGCATTGAGGTCATCACGACACGTGAAGACAAGGAGACCGACATGGATCTCGAAGCCCGTGGCAGATGCTCCGAGGGCTGTGATCTGTTCCTGAGCGTTCACAGTAACGCTTGCTCGGATTATTCCGTGGACGGACCTCTCGCCTGCTGCATGATCGATGGTTCCACCGATGTGCTTGGTCAGCAGCTTGCGGATACCGTTGCGGAGGTCATGCAGACCCGCCAGGGCGGCAGCATCTGGAAGCGCCGTGGCGTAAAGTTCCCTGATCTGGATTACTACGGCGTTCTGCGTGGCGCAAAGCAGGTCGGCACTCCGGGTATCCTCCTCGAACACAGCTACCATACCAACCTCAGAGCAACCTACTGGCTCATGGATGACCAGAATCTCAAACGTATGGCGGCTGCGGAAGCAAAGACCATTGCGGAATATTTTGAGATTGCTTGATAAAAAAGCACGCCTGCTTTAGGTCGGTACGCATAAAGAAGTTTTGAGCCATAGTATTTCTGGTATACAGTCAGAAGTACTATGGCTTTTCTATTGACATAACAGAGAAGCTTTGCTATAATTGTAATAAAGATAATCGCAATTTGGAGGGATCTGTGACAATGAGTGAATTTAAGCTGAAAAGCGGTATGAAACTGTATTATGAAGATTCCGGAAGTGGTCAACCTGTTATAATGATGCATGGCTGGACAAGCAGTCATGAAATTTATTCCGAACCCGCCGCACTGCTGAAGGATAAGGCACGCTGCATCATTTACGACCATAGAGGACACGGTGGAAGCAAGGATGCAAACAAGGAAAACGTCACAATGGAAACGTTAGCGAGCGATTTGCATGAGATCATCGAGGGGTTGGCGCTGTCTGATGTGACACTTGTAGGCTGGTCGATGGGTTCTGGGGTGGCTATGAATTATATCCGCCTTTACGGGTGTTCAGCACTCAAACAGGTCGTACTGTGCGATATGACGCCGAAACAGCTCAATGACAGCGAATGGAAGCTTGGATTGTATCAGGGTAAATACACTGCTCAGGAAATGCAAAAGGATGCAGGAAAGAAGTTTCTGCCTCTATATCAGGAATTTGCCGTGGGTGCGATTCCGAGGCTTCGCAAGATACCGGGATTCCTTTTACGCATGATACTGAAAAAAAGACTCGTGAACTGTGATGAATCCGTTCTGAGAAGTCTGTCAGCCTCAATGAAAGCACAGGATAATCGTGATGTGATCGAAAAAATAACGGTTCCGCTGACCTACTTTTATGCTGTACCGGGTTCACTGTTCTCGCCGGAGCTTGCAGAATGGTATCAAACTCATGCAAATGTTCCTTTCAAAGCGGTTGCCTTTCCGGAAAGCACACATATGTTTATTTCAGAACACCCGGAACAATTCGCAAAGGAACTCGGCAAACTCCTGTAACATCAATCGTATAGGTACTTTACAATGCCCCTGCGTGCTTTGTCACACGCAGAGGGCAAAACTTCTGTATGCGCCTTTCGTTGCGGGGGCGCTTTTTGTATGTGATTTTTGTAAAAATTGATAGATAAAATTATAACAGAATAGAAAAACATTTCTGGATTATTGCAGAAAACTATTTACTTTATGCAAGAATTATGGTATAATAGTAAGGTAACAGGGTAAAGTGTGCCCTGATCCTGGCTTCCGAATGGGGGAATGGAAATGCATGATAATCTGCAAACGCCTACAGATTCTTTTACAATGTGTTCGGCGGAGTATATGCGTTTTATGCGCAAGATGGGACAGAATATGAATACGGATGATGAGCTCGTCGCTTCATTGATGAAGGAATTCCCACCCCTTGGCGAAAAGCTCAGACTCGGATATCTGGTCATTTACATGAGTGCGCCTAAAAGTCTGGTCGCACCGGATGGACAGCATACGAATGGAGTCCTTTATGGATCGCCAGACAATATTGATATGGAACAGGAGATCCAGACGGTATTTCAGTCCGGTGACAACGGCACCTTCACTGTGCTGGTATATCCGAAAATAGGTGTGCAATGGTCAGAAGCAGAACGGGATTACATTCATTTTATTTGTGAAAACCTCTTTATGCTCTGCGGCAGATCTCGTATGAGCCGCCTGCTGCAGCGTGTGATCTCCACCGATTCTCTGACCGGTGCGCTGAACATGGGCGGCTTTATCAAGTACGGTGTGCAGCTCGGACAGATGGGCTGGCTGCGTGGATTTGACGGCATTTTCCTGAATCTCAAGAATTTCAAGTACATCAATCAGACCGTCGGGCAGCACCTCGGCGATGAGATCCTGGTCAAATACTGCCGCACCATTATGGCTTCTCTGCGTGAGGATGAACGCATGGGTCGTCCGGGCGGTGACAATTTCGTACTGCTTGTCCGGAAGGAAAACACTCCGCAAATTCTGAAGATGCTACATGAGCTGCCGATCACGGTCTCGATCAACGGGCATGAGCGTGTGTTCCCGATTGCGGCGCACGTTGGTGCTTACAACATCCAGCCGCAGGACGACATTGACCGCACACTCAACTGCGCAACGATCGCATTGAATGTCGTGAAGCGTTCCGGTACTGCCGGCGACCAGCTCTGGTATCACCCGGAGATGAAGGATCGCATCATGCACGAAAAACAGATCTCACAGCTCTTTACAACGGCGCTGCGTACCGGGGAATTTCTGGTGTATTATCAGCCGAAGGTTACGCTGGAAGACCGCACGCTCTGCGGCTGTGAGGCGCTTTGCCGCTGGTATCACAACGGCGAGATCGTGCCGCCGATGGACTTTATCCCTGTCCTCGAAAAGGAAGGCACCGTCTGCGACCTCGACTTCTATGTGTTTGAGCGTGTCTGCAAGGATATCCGGGACTGGCTTGACCGGGGCATTGAACCGGTTCGGGTATCGGTCAATTTCTCGCAGCAGCATTTGCAGGATCATAATCTGGCGAAGACCATTCTCCGCATCATGCAGCAGTACAACGTGGACAGCAAGTACATTGAAGTCGAGCTGACCGAAATGTCCGGCGCCAAGAACCACGATGCGATGCTCGCTTTCTTTCAGCAGATGCGCAGCCAGGGGATCTCTACATCGATCGATGACTTCGGAACCGGCTATTCTTCGCTGAATATGCTGCGTGAGTTCCAGATGGATATCATCAAGCTGGACAAGTCCTTCCTTGATCGAATAACGCTGGAGAACATCGACTATCGGACGGATGAGATCATCGTGGAGAATATCGTGCGCATGGCGCAGTCCCTCAATCTGGAGATCATTTCCGAGGGTGTGGAGACTTCCCATCAGGCGGAATTCCTCAAGAGCGTTCATTGCAATATGGCACAGGGCTATCTGTTTGACAAGCCCTTGCCGCATGACATATTCGAGAACCGCCTTTCCGGGAACCGCCAGTATGACATTGATCTGACATAATCAAAACCGCCGGGTTTGGAAGCCCGGCGGTTTTCTTGTTATTGCTTGTAATTCTGGATGATGCGCACGATGATGTCATGGAGCTTCTCGACCTCGTGGTCTCCGATGATCGGTTCGAGGTGTGAGCCGCCAATGCCGGAATCGTCCGTCAGGAACACATAGCTGCCGTTGGTGCAGATCGCTGCGGCACGTCCGAACAGCTCCGTTTCTCTGGAACCGTTGGAGGATACGACCGGTACCAGGTGAATGCCAAGCTCGGAAGCACGCTCAATGGCAGTCTGGAGCTCCCCTTCCCTGCCGTTGTGGGGCGGTGCGTCGTAGATGAGGAATGCGACCTTCACGGCGTCGTCCTGCCAGTTTTCTGTGACAAAGGCTTCCGTCATTGCCTGGGCAACTGCCTCCGGTTCGTCACCGCCGCCGTTCGCACGTTCGGCGTTCAGGCGCTGTTTGAGGAGCGAAACGTCGTTCGTGAAACCCTCGTAGTGGGTGATGTACTCGTCACCATCGTCCTTGTAGAACAAGGCGGCGTACTGCGTGCCGGCGTCACCGACTTCCTCTGCGATCGCTGTGAAATCGCTCTGGAGATAGAGCATTTCATCGCCCATCGAGCCTGTCGTGTCCACGATGAACATGATCTGCGTGTTGGGTAAAGCAACGGGGGCGGTGTCGAGCGTGAGCGCAACCGCCTTGTCGCTGCAAAGCGCCGGGGCGCCCTGGGAATCGCTTTCCGCACTTGCCGGTACGTCAGCGCTGACCTCTGCGCCGTCGAGGGATGCGGTCAGGGTGGCGCCGGTTTTGCCGTTGGCTTCAAAGAGATAGGCAATGCCGTTCTTGTCCGAAACGCTGTGCCAGATGGGAGCGCCGTCACTGTCAAGCAAGGTGACCTTGGCGTTGGGGACGCTCTCTCCGGCGGCATTCGTGACGGTCACACTGATGCGGTGGCACGGGTCTAAGCCAAAGCTTGGGAACTGGATGAGGTCGGTGTTGACCAGGTTCGTGAAGAATCCCCAGTTCTCATGGTCACGCCACTCCCCTGCTGTCAGGACTCCGACTTCGCCGGGACGGGTCTCAATGATGGGTTCGTCCGGAGCGGGGACGGGAGCGTCCATGGCAGGCATCTCCGCCGATGCGCCGTCCAGTCCGTTCAAAACACTGCTGTAGGAGTACGCTTCGCCGTATTCTGCGGCTGCACCGGCGCTTTCGCCACGGGCAGAATCGATGGATGCGGACTTGGCTTCGTCTGCCATTGCCGGTGCTTCACCTGCCAAGTCGGCTTCTGCTTCCTCGGCGATTTCCACATCGCCATTATCTTGAATGAGCGCATTGGGGGCTGCGGTCGTGAGGGCGGCGTCACTGGCGGCGTTTTCCTTGTTGGCGCCGCAGCCGGTGGCTGTGAGCAGCACGAGGGCTGCAAGGATCGCAAATGCTTTTCTATGTTTCATCATAATGATTCCTCCTTTTTGTGTGGGCTTTTGCCCTTTCTGTCCTTTGGTACGGATGAGTGGGCGGAAATGTATGGCGGCAGATGTGACAAATATTAGGAGCTCGGTTTGTGCAGAATGACGGTTCAATGATGCGCCGGAAAGCAGAATTGCTACTTGCAATCCATGCCGAAATATGGTATAATAAGGTTGTCTGCTGTTTTTACAAAACCGGCAAAACTTTATTCCAAAAGGAGACTCTGCCCATGACTGGCGAAGAAACCTGGCATCTCTTTCTATTGATGCTGCAATACCTGACACCGACACTGAAATTATTTGCGTTTACGCTGCTCTACGCCATTCCGCTCGGCATGGTCGTGGCGCTGCTCAAAATGTGCAAGTTCAAGCCGATCTCGGTTCTTACAAAGTTCTATATCCTCATCATGCGTGGTACGCCGCTGCTGCTCCAGATCATTGTGGTGTACTACTCTGTTCCGACGCTGCGGAGCAATGCGCACTGTCCGGCGTTTCTCAAAACCCTGCTCGACCACGTCGAGCTCAAGGGTGATGCCGGGGATGTGTATATGTTCCGGATGATTTTGCTGGCGTTTGTGCTCAACTATGCAGCCTACTTCGCAGAGGTCTTTCGTGGCGGCATCGAGTCCATCCCGAAGGGACAGTACGAGGCGGCGGATATGCTCGGATTTTCCAGACTTCAGACGTTTTTCCGCATCATCCTGCCGCAGGTCGTCAAGCGTGTGCTGCCGGCGTCCTCCAATGAGATCATTACGCTCGTAAAGGACACTTCCCTGGCGTATGCGATGGGTTACATGGAGATCATGTACATCGCCAAAAAGCAGATGACCACCTACAGCTCGCTGACACCGCTGTTTATGGCGGGTGTGTTCTATTTCGTGATGGCAACGCTCCTGACGCTGCTGTTCAGCCTGATCGAGAAGAAACTGAGCTATTATCGTTAAGAGGAGGTACCTGTTATGGCAGAAATGCTTTCTGTGCAGAATTTACGCAAGAGCTTCGGGGATCTCCCGGTGCTGCGGGATATCAGCTTTCAGGTGGAACAGGGTGAGGTCATTGCGGTGATCGGACCGTCCGGTTCCGGCAAATCGACTTTGCTGCGCTGCCTGACCCAGCTTGAACACGCTGAGGGCGGTACCATTCGTGTCTGCGGCGAGGATATGCTCACCAAGGACGGCTACAAGGATCACAAGACCCTGCGTGCGATCCGGCTGAAAACTGGGCTGGTGTTCCAGAATTTCAATCTGTTTCCGCATATGACGGTGCTGCGCAACATCACGGAAGCGCCTAAGTGTGTCCTCAAACAGGATAAGGCGGCTTCGCTGGAGCGTGCCCGTGAGCTGCTCAAAAAGATGGGACTTGCCGCCAAGGAGGATGCGTATCCGTGCGAGCTGTCCGGCGGTCAGCAGCAGCGTGTATCCATTGCAAGGGCGCTGGCGCTGAACCCGGAGATCCTGTTCTTTGACGAGCCGACCTCGGCGCTCGACCCGGAGCTGACCGGTGAGATCCTCAAAGTCATCAAGGAGCTTGCTGCTGAGGGCATGACGATGGTCATTGTCACCCATGAGATGGCGTTCGCAAGAGAGGTTGCGGATCGTGTGATCTTCATGGAGGGCGGCGTGATCGTGGAGCAGGGCGAGCCGGATAAGCTGTTTGGTGAGGATGCTTCCGAACGTGTCAAGCAGTTTTTGTCGAAATTCTGATGATCTGTGCCCCTTCCTTACGGGAAGGGGTATTTTTGTGACCCGAATGTGACGTTTCTCTTATATGAAAGTCACGGGAAAGTCATGTCCCTATGCTATACTGTATACATCAACGAAAGGAGCGATTGCTATGATTATCCTGCAAACAGAACATCTTTCCAAAACCTATGGTTCCGGCGAGAATGCCGTTCATGCACTCAATGACGTGAACCTTTCCATTTCCAAGGGCGAATTTGTTGCCATCATCGGACCGTCCGGTTCCGGTAAATCGACTTTGCTGCACATCCTTGGCGGCGTCGATCAGCCGACCTCCGGCAAGGTGCTGATGAATGGCTGTGATGTCTACGCCCAGAATGACGAACAGCTTGCGGTGTTCCGCCGCCGTCAGGTCGGGCTGATCTACCAGTTCTATAACCTCATCCCGGTGCTCGATGTCACCGAGAATATGACGCTCCCCGTTCTCATGGACGGGCAGACCGTCAACCAGGAACGCCTTGCAGAGCTGATCGAAACGCTGGGCTTAAAGGGGCGTGAGAAGCACCTCCCGAACCAGCTTTCCGGCGGTCAGCAGCAGCGTGTTTCCATCGGGCGTGCGCTGATGAATGCGCCTGCGGTACTCCTTGCGGATGAGCCGACTGGCAACCTCGACAGTAAGAATTCCCAGGAGATCATCAATCTCCTGCGCCTGTCCAACCAGAAGTACGGACAGACACTCATCATCATCACACATGACGAGAATATCGCCCTCCAGGCTGACCGCATCGTTGCCATTGAGGATGGCAGGATCACGAGAGATGAGGTGCTTCGCAGATGAACGTTTTTCAGAAAGTAACGCTGGAATGCCTGCGCAAGAACCGTACCCGGACGGCTGTGACCATTGTTGGCATTGCGCTCTCCACGGCGCTGAGTACGGCTGTGACCACTTCTGTTGCAAGCTTGCAGCACTACCTCCTCCACGATGAGCTCGACCGCAGCGGTTCCTATCATGTATCGATGGATGATGTGGAGGATGAGCTCTACCAGAAGCTCCTCAGCGAGGAGGATGTGACACAGTGCGTGTACCTCGACCCCATCGGCTATGCGCAGATCGATTCTGTCAACGAATACAAGCCGTATCTCTATATCGAAGGTATGAGCGCAGATTTCACGGATCTCGTGCAGCTCCATCTGGTGGAGGGTTCCCTGCCGGAGACTGCTTCGCAGATCATGCTGCCGGTGCATCTGTCTGAAAACGGCGGCGTTTCCTACGAGGTGGGCGATACCATCACGCTTGAGGTCGGACAGCGTAAGATCGATGGCTTCACACTGACACAGCACAACCCCTACACCCCGGACAGTGAGCTGGAGCGTGGGAGTGTGCAGGAAAAGTTTGTGGCGGAGCGGACGGTGACGTATACGGTTTGCGGCACCTATGAGCGTCCGGAATTTGAGGATTACCAGGCACCGGGCTACACCTGTCTGACGGTCGACACCGATGGAAAGGCTTCGGCGGAGCTGTTCAATATCTGGTATACCTTGAAGAATCCGGCGCAGGTTTATAAATTTATGGAACGCACCGGCATCGAGGGGAATGTGCATACCGATCTCCTGATGTATATGGGGATCTCCCGGTTTGACGGCTATATTGCATTTCTGTACAGCATTACAGCGATCTTGCTCGGACTGATCGTGTTCGGGTCGGTGTCACTCATTTACAATGCCTTTTCGATCTCTGTTTCGGAGCGCACCTCGCAGTTTGGACTGCTCTCCTCCGTGGGAGCGACACGCAAGCAATTGCGCTATATGGTGCGGTTTGAAGCGGTCTGCGTCAGTGCAGTCGGTATTCCGCTTGGCTTGCTCATTGGTATTGCAGGCATCGGTGTGACGTTCCTGTGTGTCGGCTCGAAGTTCGGTCAGATGACGGCTACCGGTACACCGATGCGCCTTTATCCGTCGTGGGCGGCGCTGCTGGGTTCTGCGGTGCTTTCCTTTCTGACGGTACTGCTCTCGGCATGGATCCCGTCACGCCGTGCGATGAAAATGACTGCCGTGGAAGCCATCCGCCAGACAGCAGACGTGCGCACCAGTACACGCCCCATCCGCACACCCCGCTGGATCTACAAGCTGTTTGGTCTGCCTGGTATGCTGGGACAGAAGTACTACAAGCGTTCCAAGAAGAAGTATCGCTCGACGGTGCTGAGTTTGTTCATGAGCGTGGTGCTGTTCATTTCGGCAGCGTCCTTTACGGATACGCTCAGCCGCAGCGTCGGCAGTGCGTTTGGTGAAAATTCCTTTGATATTCTGTATACAGACCATCAGGAGAACGCTGTCGATCCGGAACGCATTGCGGAGCTGACTGAGCTGTTCCGGTCTGAGCCGGCGGTCGAGCAGTGTGCTTCCGTGATCGGAAGCTCATCGAATGGCGCATTTCCGGCGTCTGCCGTGGAGCCCGGTGCGCTCAAGGCGGAGTATCTCTTTGACAGAGAATCCACCAGCGAATGGCAGGGCTGCTATCTGCGGATGGCGTTCCTGGATGATGCGGCATTTAGAGCATTTCTGGCTGAATACGGCATTGCGGAGGATGGCTACTTTGACCAGGCGGAGCCGCTGGCTGTGTGTCTGGATCGCATCTCTGTTTTCGATTATGAACGTGAGAAGTTCCTGGATGTCAACTGCATTAAGAGCAACACTGTCGAGTTCCGTGCCAAAATGGTGCGCAAATGCCCCGGCTATCAACTCACAAACTACGAGGACAACGGAAACACGATCGTGTTCGAGCGTGACGGTCATGTTGTACGCCGTTCCGGTATGGAGGCGTATACCAGCAAGACATTGCGTGCCGGGAAGGTGCTGCATGAGGTGCCGTATTTTATCGGCAATGCCGGGATGATCACATTCGTGTATCCGCAGTCGGCGAGAAGCACTGTGCTGGCTGGAACGTACCAGAATCAGAATGTACAACAGGAAGTCGAATACATGATGCGTGCCACGGATCATCAGGCGGCTTCGCTGGGGATCCATACTGCGCTGCTGAATGCCGGCTACCCCACCGGTGACGTCTATAATTACGCTGCCGAGCGTGAGAATGAGCGCAATGTCATCCTCATCATCAAGGTGTTCAGCTACGGCTTTATCGTGCTGATCTCGCTGATTGCTGTAGCGAATGTGTTCAATTCGATCTCCACAAATGTGGCGCTGCGCCGCAAGGAATTTGCTATGCTGCGTTCCATCGGCATGACCGGCAAGGGCTTGCAGCGGATGATGCACTTCGAGTGCCTGCTCTATGGCACCACAGCGCTTGCCTTCGGGCTGCCGATTTCGATCGGCATGAGCGTGCTGATCTGGTGCTCCATCAAGAACGGCATGGATACCGGATTCCAGTTGCCGCTGGGTGCGATGCTGATCGCTGTGCTGTCGGTGTTCATTGTGGTGTTCGTGACGATGCTGTATGCGATGAGCAAGATCCGGCGTGAAAATCCCATGGATGCGCTCAAAGCACAATAAATGACAATTCCCCGCAGGTCTGTCTGCGGGGAATTTCTGTTACGGGCAGATAACGGCGATGGCGCTGAAATTGTCCATTTCGCCGGGGGTGCCGTGCTGGATGGCAAGGGCTTGCAGGGTGTCGAGCCACGCTTGTGCAGAGGGGGCTTTTTTGAGTGCTTTCTGCATTTCCTTTTCCAGAACCGGCTCCCAGAAGCCATCCGTGCAAAGCAGAAAGGCGTCCCCCGGTCGGAGGGCAAAGGGCTCGGAAAGCTCGTACTTCCGGGATTCCCACGGGAAACCCATCGCTCGGAGCAGTTGGTTGCGGTCGGGGTGGCTGCGGATGTGCTTTTCCCTGATCTCGCCGGCAAGCGCCAGCATCTGGGGGACGCTGTGGTCAAGTGTTCGGGTCAGCAGCTTTTCTCTGCGAAAGACGTAAAGCCGTGAGTCACCGATATGCGCCCACTGCGCTGTGTCGCCGTCGATCGTAAGGGCAACGGCGGTCGTCATCATTTCGGTGATGGCGTTCAGGCGCTTTTGCTCGGCAAGCAAGCCTTTCTGGGCATTGTCAAGGGCGTTTTCCCAGAACTCCGCCGTTGTGTCTGCCTGCTCGAATTGCCGGCAGACGCTTTGCTGCACGAACTGCGATGCCACCTCTCCCCTGCCGTGTCCTCCCAGACCGTCGCAGAGGACAAAGCAGTGGGCGTCGCCATGCTTGGAAAAGCCGACTGCATCTTCATTCTGTTCACGGTCGCCAAGATCGGAAAATATCGCAAAATCAAGCATTGTATCTCCTTCCATCAGATGGCGCCCTTGTAGAAATGCATCACGAACCGGGCGCCGCCTTCGGGGGCGTTTTCGGCTTTGAGGGTTCCGCTTTGTTCGGTGACGATGCGCCTTGCAAGCGCAAGTCCGATGCCGAATCCGTTTTTCGTGGTACGGTCGCCCTGGTAGAAACGCTCAAAGACGTGCGGCAGATCCTCCGGTGCAATGCCGCTGCCGGTATCCGTCACAGAAATCACCGTGAACAAGGGATTATCGGACGCCGTCACGGTGATGCTGCCGCCCTCTGGTGTGTGCTCCATGCAGTTTTTCAGGATATTGCCGATGGCTTCGGACGTCCAGGCGAGATCACCGCAGAAATCACCCTCCGCTGTGGTTTTCAGCTCGATGCCACGCAGTTCAAGCGGAATCTGCAAGGGCTCGGCGGCGGTTGCCAGCAGTTTAGCAAGCGGCAAAACATCACGCCGGAGCTGCACGCTTCCGGCGTCAAGCTTGGAATATTTGAGCAGAGCGTCCACGAGCCAGTCAATGCGTGTCAGCAATGTGCGCAGTTCCCCCAGCAATTCATAACGGCGCTGCGGTGGCAGGTCTCTGCCGGAGAGCAGCGTCAGGAGGAGCTGCATGGAGGTCAGCGGTGTGCGGAGCTGATGCGAGATGTCCGCCAGAGAATCGGCTAAAAATGCCTTGTCCGCCAGAAGTGCCTGCTCGTGCTCGTGCAGGCGCAGGGTCATTTTCCCGATCTCTGTGCGCAGAACGGCAAGCTCGCCTTCGCATTCGTTGTCCGGAAGGGCATCCGCCTGCCCGTGCAGGATGCAGTCGATGTGCATGGAAAGCTGCGAGATCGCACGGTAGCGGCGATAAGTCATGATCGTCTGCACGCCCAAAAGCAAAACGCCTGTGCCGCCTGCAAGGAGTGCGCCCTTGGTTCCGAGCCAGATGCCGCCTAAAATCGCTGCAACGGCGGCAGCGCACAGGGAGAGCAGCAGCGTGCGGAGGACTTCGGGATTACGCCAGAAGCCCGTCATTCGACCTTGTACCCCATGCCACGGACGGTGCGGATGATCTGCGGATTCTGCGGGTCGTCCTCCAGTTTGTCACGCAGGCGTTTGATGTAGACGGTCAGGGTGTTGTCACTGACGAACTCACCGGCGGCATCCCAGAGGGATTCCAGCAGCATTGTCCGGGTCATGACCATGCCACGGTTGTTGATGAGCAGCAGGAGCAGGCGGTACTCCAATGCGGAGAGATAGAGGTCGTGCCCGTCCTTTTCGGCAGTGCCCTTGACGGTGTCAACGGTCACGCTGCCAAGGGTGATGGCGGTGTTGGATTTGCCGGTGAGCCGCAGGATATTGCGGATGCGAGAGATCAGCTCACGGGGACGGAAGGGCTTTGCGATGTAATCATCAGCGCCGAGCTCGAAGCCCGTGACGGTGCTGTATTCATCTCCGGAGGCGGTCAGGAAAATGACGGGAACATTGTATTCCGCCTTGAGCGCCTTGCAGACGGCAAAGCCGTTGCCTTCGGCGAGGGAAATGTCGAGCAGTACGAGATCCGGACGGGATACGGCGGCTTCAAGCGCTTCGCTCTGTCCGGATGCCGTGAGAACGGAAAAGCCTTCACTGCGCAGAAATTCGGTCAGCGTCGAAATAATGGTCTTGTCATCCTCGACAAGCAGGATCGTGGACATGGGATACCTCCTTTGGATGTGGATTGTAGGGTTCTTTTCTATTATAGCATACTGCGGCGGAAATGTCCAGAGGCTTTTGGGACGCAAAAAGGCTGTGCGGCGAATACCACACAGCCTTTGATTCAAAGCGTATCTATTTGTAACAAACAGACAGTTTCTGCTTACGCCTTGCCAACGGAACCGAAGAGCTCCATCTTCTCCTTGACCTTAGCCTTGATTGCCTCAAAGCCCGGTGCGAGAAGCTTTCTGGGGTCAAATCCCTTGCCCTGCTGATCCTTGCCTTCCTCAATGTACTTGCGGGTAGCTTCCTGGAAAGCCCACTGGCACTCGGTGTTGACATTGATCTTTGCAACGCCCAGAGAGATAGCCTTCTTGATCTGATCGTCCGGGATACCGGTACCGCCATGCAGTACGAGCGGCATCGGGATGTCTCTGCCCTCGTTGACACGCTTGTTGATCGCATCGAGGGTCTCAAAGCTCAGACCTTCCCAGTTCTCAGGATACTTGCCGTGGATGTTGCCGATACCTGCTGCGAGCATGGTAACGCCCAGGTCAGCGATGGTCTTGCACTCCTCAGGATCTGCGCACTCGCCCTTGCCGATCACGCCGTCCTCTTCGCCGCCGATGGAACCAACCTCTGCCTCAAGAGACAGACCCAGTACATCGCAGGTGTTCTTCAGAGCAGTGGTCTTAGCAACGTTCTCGTCGAAAGGCAGATGAGAGCCGTCGAACATGATGGAGGAGAAGCCGGCGTTGATGCAAGCCTTTGCACCCTCGAAAGAGCCGTGGTCAAGATGCAGAGCAACCGGAACAGTGATGTTCAGCTCCTCAATCATGCCCTTAACCATGCCGACAACGGTCTTGTAGCCAGCCATGTACTTGCCAGCACCCTCGGATACGCCGAGGATCACCGGAGAATTCAGCTCCTGAGCCGTCAGCAGAATTGCCTTGGTCCACTCGAGATTGTTGATGTTGAACTGACCTACTGCATACTTGCCTGCACGAGCCTTGTCCAGCATTTCCTTAGCAGAAACTAATGCCATAATAATGACCTCCTGAAATTTCGTTCTGGGCGAATGCCCATCATGTTTATTATACTATATTTCCGGACAAAATGCAAGGGTTTCCGGAAAATTTTCCGGAAAATCCGCAGGAAAGTCAAGTGTCCGTTTGGAGCTGTTGTGGTTTTGCCTAATTGGTATGGCTCAATCGATTGAGTTGTTGTTTGAAACGGCAAATCCGATAGAAAAAGCTTGACAATTCTGTAAATATCATTTACAATATAAGTACAGTGTTTTTGAGACACAATTTATATCATGGGGGGTAATTCTTATGTGGACAAGAAGCCTATTGAAACAAAACGCAAAAGAAAATCTGAAGAAGTACTACTGGTCGGCGCTCGGCGTTACGCTGGTTGCCAGCATCCTCGGTGCGAACGGCGGCGGCTTTGGAGGAGGCGGCGGCGGCTCTTACAGCAGCATGGACAGTGAGAGCTCCTCTGAGAGTCTGTCGGAGATGGATCCGACAGCACTGATGGCGTTGATTGCGATCATCGTTGGTATTCTCATCTTTTCGATGGTATTCAGTCTGGCCTATATCTGCTTCGTCGGCAATCCGACCAAGTGCGGTGAGTGCAAGTATTTCGTAACGGCTCGAAACGGCGATCAGAAGTTTGCACATCTGTTCGACAACTACAAGGGCGGCAACTATCTGCCGACTGTCAAGACCATGTTCTTCTACACCGGCGAGATCTGGCTCTGGTCTTTGCTCTTTATCATTCCCGGCGTCATCAAGGAATATGAGTACGCTCTGGTTCCCTACATCGTTGCCGAGAACCCGAACATCGACCGCAAGCGTGCCAAGGAAATCTCCCGTCAGACAATGGACGGAGAGAAGCTGAACTTCTGGATTCTGCGTCTTTCCTTCATCGGCTGGATGCTCCTGGGTTTGCTGTGCTGCTGCATCGGTCAGATCTTCGTTGTACCGTATCAGCTTGCTACCGAGGCTGAGTTCTATATGTGCATGAGAGCAAAGATGCTGTCCTACGGCTATACCACTGAGGAAGAACTCACCGGCGGTTTCGACAACGGTATGGGCGGCAGCGACCCGACCGATATGAACGGCGGTTCCAGCTACAATGATCCGAACTTCACCAACGATGCTTACAATGTTCCGAACTCCAATCCGTACCAGTCCAACGACCAGTACAATGGTCAGATGCCTGGTGTTGGTGATGACTTCAACAACAACAACGACAATCCTTACAATCAGTAAGTGATGCAAAACGAATCCCCTTCCACAACGGAAGGGGATTTTTTTATATGATTTCCTTGCTCTCCGTATCCTCTGCAACAGGCTTTCGGATGATGGAGTTCCAGGGAAAATCGTATGCACATGGGAAATGAAATGCCATCATAGCGTGGTTGACCGTCTCGATGCGCTCGTTGTCTGCATTGTAGATCTCGTCGAGCTGCATGGAAACAGGGGATTTGCCGGGCGCCAGGATCTCGACCGTATCGCCGGCGAAAAAGCGGTTGCGCTGGGTGGCGTAGCAGATGCCGTTTTCACAGTGATCGACGATACCGACCACATCACAGGTGGCAATATACCCCGAATTCTCATAATACTGACAGGCATTCGGATGCCCGAAGAAAAAGCCGGTGCAATAGCGCCTGTGGCTGACCTTGAACACCTCGTCCCGGATGGCGGTCGGAAGGTGGTAGTCATGCGGATGCGCCAGATAGTAGTCCATCGCCATGCGGTAGGCATTGGTGACGACAGAGACATAATACGCTGATTTCGCACGACCCTCGATCTTGAAGGATGTCACGCCAGCTTCGGCAAGCTTGTCGATATGGTCGATCATGCACATATCCCGTGCATTGAGGATGTAGGTGCCCTCCGGGGTCTCCTCGATGGGCATGGGGAGATGCGGGCGTTTCTCCTCCACGAGGGCGTATTTCCAGCGGCAGGGCTGTGCGCAGGCGCCACGGTTGGCGTCACGGTCGGTGAAATATGCCGACAGCAGGCATCTCCCCGAAAAGCTGACACACATCGCACCATGGACGAATACCTCGATCTCCAGGTCGTCCGGGATGCGGCGGCGGATCTCGGCGATCTCATCGAGCGACAGCTCCCGTGCCAGTACCACACGCCTTGCGCCCATCTCGTAGAGTGTGTTGGCGGTCTGATAATTGACGATGCCGGTCTGGGTGGACATATGGATGGTCATTTGCGGCGCAAGCTTCCGGATCACGGACAGCACACCAAGGTCTGCCACGATCATGGCGTCCACGCCGGCATTGACAGCTTCGCTGATGAATCTCGGCAGCAGCGCAAATTCCTCGTTCCGGGGCAGCGTGTTGACGGTCAGGTAGACCAGCTTGCCACGCTCATGTGCCAGCTTCACCGCATCACAAAGCGCCTGTGCATCGAAATTGGGGGCGCCTTGCCGCATCCCGAACAGGTTCCCTCCGAGATAGACGGCATCAGCACCAAAATCCAGCGCTGCCCGCAGGCGCTCCATGTCGCCTGCCGGTGCAAGTACTTCCGGACGCATCATTCTGCATCCTCCCCGCCTTCTTCGCCTTCCTCGCCCTCCGGCTCGACATACGTGCCGTTTGCACGGGCAATGTTGTCGTTATGCTCGTCCAGGGTGCGTGCGAAATAGGTGCGCTTGGTGTCAACATCGGCGTAGAAGTAGTAGTAGCCTGTATCCTCCGGCCAGAGAACAGCGTTGATGGCAGCCAGACCCGGATTGCAGATCGCACCTGCCGGGAGTCCCTGACACTTGTAGGTGTCGTAAGCCTCGTACATCTGCTCATTGTGCAGGGTATCGTTCTTCTTGATCGTATTTTCGACATATTTCGAGGTCGGGTCAGACTGGAGCTTGCCGCCGAATTCTGCCGGGTTGTGCAGACGGTTCCAGAAAACGGATGCGATCTTCGGCATTTCTTCCTCGTCCGCCGCCTCAAGCTGTACCATAGATGCGAGGATGATCACATCGTCCAGGCTCACTTCCAGCTCGTCCATACGGTCGTACATCTCATCCGTGATCTTGGTGTCGAAGTTGACGTAGATCTTCTGGCAAACTGCATCCGGCTCCATCTCCTCGTAGAAGGTGTAGGTATCCGGGAACAGGTAGCCCTCCATGCGGTAGAACTTCAGACCTGCGTTCTGCGGCAGATGCTTCTCAAATTCATAGCCGAGGTTGCCGGCGTTGAAGTAGTACAGGAACTTGGAAGCTTCGCAGACATTGGCTTCTTCCAGCTTCTTGGCTGCTTCCGCAAGCGTGATGCCCTCCGGGAACATGACATCGACTGCGACCTGATCCTCTGCAATGGCGTTACCGCTCAGCTCATTGATGATCTCCTCATACGCCATAGCGCTGCTGACCTCGTGGTCGCCGGCGATATAGCCGGAATCCGCCTTGGACAGACGGGAGAAGTATACAAATGCCTTGGGAATGCGGATAATGCCCTTTTCGCCCAGGGACTCGGCGATCTCGGCAGTCGTCGCACCTTCGGGGATGTTGAACACGACGAGGGTCTCGGTGCCTTCGAGACCGAGCATATCCTTGCCAACCTCGATGATGCCGATCGCCAGCGAAATGGAGATCACGAAGATCAGCACCAGCATGATGATAACGCCGTAAATACGGGCGCTGCGGTGCTTTTTGCGCTTGCGCTTCTTCTTGCCGCTGTGCTGCGGTGCGCTGCGTCGGTTCGGATCTCTCTGCGGCGAACGGCGTCTGTGCTGTTCGTCTGCATGATGAACGGTTTGTCCGGGAATGATCGGGTCGCCGTGAACATCTACCTCTGCGGATTCGTCCAGCTCATTTGCCGCACTTTCAGATGCAGCCTTCAGAAGCTCACGGTAGGAGCGTTCTTTTTCGGAATTCTGTGCCATGTTAACCTCCGGAATCATGCGCCATGCCGGCGCATATCATAAATCTACTTCATGCGGTCGGTGATGACCGCATCAACTCCAATATCATGTATCTCGCAAGGAAGCTCCGCCTGCAAAAGCTGCGCATAGCTCAGCCCGATCGTGCGAAGTCCCGGATGCGCCGCAAGAAAACGGTCGTAGTAGCCGCCGCCCTTGCCAAGGCGCCTGCCGTCCGGTGTGAATGCGTATCCTGGAACGATGCAGAGCGTTTTCTCCGTGATGGTGACCGAGTCTCTGCCGACCGGTTCGAGGATGCCGTATTTCCCGGCACGCAGCTCGGATGTGTCGCAAAGCCTGCAAAACTCCATCACGCCGTCCTCCAGGCAGACCGGGAGCGCAACGGTCTTGCCGTTGCCCAGACCCCAGCCGATGATCCAATGCGTATCGGGTTCCTCCCGTGTGGAGCAGTAGCTCAGGATCGTGTCGGCTTCGTGCAGCCAGGGGTGTTCGAGGAGATTGCGGTGCAGCGCCATATCCATCCGGAAACGCTGTTCCTTCGGGATATCTCGCACGGCGTCACGCATGGTACGCCGCAGCGCTTGCTTTTTCTCTTTCGTATCCATCAGAACTCAGCGATAGCAGATCGATGCAGCGATCTTTTCAGCACGCTCGCTGCCGTCCAGGGCTGTAATGAGCTGCAAAGCGAACGGAACGGCTGCGCCTGCGCCCTGTGCGGTGATGATGCTTCCATCCTGTACCACGCTCTTGTCCGAGATCTTCGCACCGGTGAGCTGGGTCTCAAAGCCCGGATACGCAATGGCTTCTTTCCCGTCGAGCAGTCCCTTGTGTCCCAGAATGGAGGGCGCTGCACAAATAGCGCCGATGCAGATCTCACGGTCATAGCAGAAATCCACGGCTGTCTGCACGGCTTCGGACTTCTCCAGATTGAGGGTGCCCGGCATACCGCCGGGGAGTACGATCATTTCGAGGTCATTGCCGAGAACGATCTCGCTCTCGGTGAGGTCTGTTCCGACTGCGATGCCGTGGGAACCGGTGATCGTCTTGCCGCCGACGCCAACAGTTGCGACCTCGTGACCGGCACGGCGCAGAAGGTCAACGGGCGTGAGCGCCTCGACTTCTTCAAATCCATTTGCTAAAAATACATAGATCATGATGCTTTCTCCTTAACTATAGTGTAAACCGTACCATGCGTTTTTCCAGCATTTTGCACGGATGATAGCTTTCTTTGGCTTTCCGGAGACCTTCGAGTCCCATGTCCTCCTCACGGTTGATGTAGGTGTAGCCGAGGTCACGGATGTGGGCGGAAAAGCTCTGGTTGATCGCCGCAAAAGCGCCCGGAATGGACGCATCTGCCTTTTCGATGTGAACACAGAAGGTGTCGGAATTCAGCGGTTCGCCGATTGTGAAGGCAATGACCCTGCCATCGATCCGGAGCACGCCGCCGTGCAGTCCGAGCGCATCGAAATGCCGGAAGAACGTGTCGATCGCAAACTGCTCTGCGATCCCGGAATGGTCGCCCTCCAGACGGTCATTGTAGGTCTGCGCCGCTAAGGTGATGCAGTCGTCAAAGTCCCGTTCGGTCAGGGGCGTGTAGATTGCGCCGTATGCTGCGAAACGGTGCAGGAAATTGCGTTTCTGGTGGTATTTTCTGCCGGAAAGCGTGGCAAGATCCTCAGCAAAATAGACGTAATCCCAGCTCTCACGGTTTTCATGGGCTGTGAATTGTCCGCTGTATGTCTGCTCAAGCCATGCAAGGCGTTCGGGGGAGACATTCCAGATCACAAGGGGATGCCCCAGAGCTTCGGAAAATCGGCGCATTTCCTCAATGACAGCCCGGTGGTCGCCCTCCCCTGCCGGGTAGCAGAAGCACGGGGTACCGTCTTCGCTCCCAAAGGCGCAGCAGATGTAAAAGTCCTCAAACGCAGCGATTTTGGAGTCGCTCAGTCGGCGCCAAGCCATATTGTTGGCAAAGCTGTATTCGCAGCCCGGATAGTCTGACAGTCGAAGTGCCTGTGTAATCCAGGGGCGGTCTTGCAGCGTGATGGTGCGAAATTCAAGCATTTGCCTGCTCCTTGAGACGCTTGTAGTCGTCACGGACTTCCTGCATTTTGCCGCAGGACATCTTGCCCTCCGGACAGGGCCCGTACAGGCAGGAGGGACCGGCTTTGGCGAACAGCGCCGGCGAGATGGGGTAGACCTCAGCGACCATCGCTTTGGCGAGCGCACGGATCTCCCACTGCGCACGGTTGCAGCAGCGCAGACGAAAGAAATGCAGGAGCTCACGGGCGTTCATGGTCATGACCATCTTCGTCTCGCTTGCGTTCGGGAGGACAAAGCGAGCGTCCTCGATCGCCATTTTTTCGGCTTTCCGGCGAGCTTCCTTTTCGGGGATGCCCTGGTTGGAGAGCGCTGTAAAGTGCTTTTCTTCGAGGATCTCGGAGAGCTTGCGGTAGGATTCCACGCAGGTCTGCATCGTGTCCTCGTAAAGCGCTGCCGCTTCCGGGAGCGCTGTGATCTCAGGCGGCGTGATGTATGCAAAATCCGTCAGCTTGACATAGCGCTGGCTCTGCACAGAGAAGCTCGCCAGACGGTGACGGGTGATCTGCGCCAGTAGTGAACGTGACACACCCTCGATCGCAAAGGTGAAGCTTGCGTGCTCAATGGGACTCTCGTGTCCGATGTTGGCGAGCATTTCGACGAAGCTTTCGGCTTTTTCGTCTGTCATGCCATCCATCAGTTCCATCGCCCCCGTATTCGAGTAGCAAAGCTTTGCCGCCGCTGCCACGACCTTGTCCGGCATGACAGTATGGGCGATCAGTTTCACGTTCATGCAGATCATCTCCTCATAGTAACATACTCTATTATTATAACACATTTCCCCGAAAACGTCAATGATTTTCAAAGATTTTCCGTAAGGGATTCCATTTGCATCACGCACAGTCCCTTTTGCGTGACGAAGCCGTTTTTCTGATAGAACCCTTCCGTTGCGGGACCGGGCATTGTGATGAGAAAGATCTTCTTGGTGTTCTTGATGCGAAGGCGTCTGCGCAGCACATCGAGGAGCTTTTTGCCGATGCCCTCACGCTGCACTCTCGGTTCCACCCAGAGCTCAATGATCTGGAAGCAGTCGCCGTCATAGTAGCGCTCGCTCCTGCCCATGACGGCACCGAGCAAAGTGCCGTCACGCCAGAATGCCAATCCCGTGAACCCCGGTGTCCGGTAGATATCCTCCAGGCGGCGCACGGCGGTTTCCTTATCCCATTTATCCCACCAGGGTTCGCCATTGAAGGTGCGCATATAGGACTCTGCCAGGCGGTCAAGGTCGGTGTTGCGCACGGCGAAAATGCCCGAAAAGTGCGAATGACCCTCCGGGAGATTGGACGGAGGCGGTATGATATTGCAGCCGATCGAAAACAGGTATTCGTTGAGGATCAGCCAGAAATATCCCAAAGCCGCACGATGATCCGGTTCAAACTGCTCGATGATCTCCCACCATGTCCAGTCTGTTCCGGTCTTGCCAAGAAAGCGCTCCTCCACGTAATCCTCAAATCCCTCCGGCAGGAGCCGGACGTCATGCAGGGCGTGGCGGCGCATGGCAACATCATAGCCGTGCAGAAATTGCTGCAATTCATGCAGACCGGCGTATTCGCCGAGATACATCTCCGGACGCTGACGCAGGAGGGTCAGCAGCTCACGTTCCTCACGGGTGATATCCTTTCCACGGTTCATAGGCGTCTCCTTCAACATTTGGTGATCTTGCGGTATTTCGCCATCAGCTTCTTTGTACCGACGGTGTCAAACGCCACTTCAAGCAGGTAGTCCCCTGCCATCGGTTCAGCCCGCAGGATCGTTCCTTCACCGAACACGGCGTCTGAAATGCGCTCACCGTCTGTGAATTGCAGACCGTTGCCGGCGGAAGAAACCGGCGGCGCCGTGCGCTGACGCTGGATGGCTGCCATCTGCGCACGGATGCCCGAAACGCCCTTGATGCCGGAGATCTCCGCAGATCCCGATTCTATGTGCGGCAGCCGGTCGTCGATTGCAAGATACTCCTCCGGGATCTCCTTGACAAAACGGGACAGGGGATTCTGCTTGTACGAACCGAACAGCAGACGCTCCCGTGACTGCATCAGGTAGAGGTGCCGCTTGGCACGGGTGATGGTCACGTAGGCAAGGCGGCGTTCCTCCTCAAGATCTGCCTCGCTGTCCATGCTGCGCATCGATGGGAAAATCCCCTGCTCCATGCCAACAGCAAAGACCGTGTCAAATTCCAGACCCTTGGCAGCGTGCATGGTCATCAAAGATACGCTGTCGCCATCGCTTTCACGGTCGGCGTCGGTATAGAGGGCGGTTTCCTCCAGGAATCCCTCCAGGCTCGGATCCTCGCTCTCACGCTCGTAATCCACGATATTTGAGCGAAACTCCTTGACGTTTTCAATGCGTGTCTCGCCCTGCTCACCCTCGGCTTCAAGCATGGCAAGGTAGCCGGTCTTTTCGAGGACAAGGTCAAACAGCTCCTCAAGCGGCAGAATTTCTGCCTGCTCACGAAGCTCTGCCATCATGGTGTCGAATTTCAGGAGAGCCGCCTTGCGCTTGGCAAGCACCGGGAAATCCTCACAGCTATGGACGACCTCCATCGGGTTCATGTGCAGATCACGGGCGATCTGGGTGATATTGACGATGGTCGATTCGCCGATACCACGCTTGGGGACGTTGACGATGCGCTCGAACCGCACGAGATCATTCGGGTTCTGGAGCACGCAGAGATAGGCAGTCACGTCCTTGATCTCCTTGCGATCCTGAAAGCGCACGCCGCCAAAGATGCGGTACGGGAGCTTGTTACGCATCATGGCACGCTCTATGCTGTTGGAGAGGGCGTTCATGCGGTAGAGCACTGCAAAGTCGGCATAGGTTTTTCCGTTTGCGACCTCCCGTTCGATGGTGTCGCAGATGAACTGCCCCTCGTCACGCTCCCCCGGCACCTTCAGAAGCGTTACCTTATCGCCGTCGCCGGCGGATGTCCAGAGCTTTTTCTCCTTACGGGATCTGTTGTTGGAAATCACCGCATTGGCGGCGCTGAGGATGAACTGCGTCGAACGGTAATTCTCCTCCAGCCGGATCGTCCGGCACCCCGGAAACTGTTCCTCAAATTGCAGGATGTTCTCGATCGTGGCGCCCCGGAACCGGTAGATACTCTGGTCGTCATCACCGACCACGCAGAGATTGCCATGCTGTGCCGCCAGCAGGCTCACCAGACGGTACTGGGAGTAGTTGGTGTCCTGGTACTCGTCCACGAGGATGTAACGATAGCGGTTCTGGTACTTTTCGAGGACATCCGGGTTCTGTTCAAACACCCTGACCGTCAGATAGATCAGGTCATCAAAGTCCACGGCATTGGCATCCTGCAAGCGTGCCTGGTATGCCTTGTAGAGCTTGCCGGTGATGAGCTTCCAGTAGTCGTTGCCGGCTTCGAGGGCGTACTCCTCTGCGGAGATCATGCGATCCTTGGCGGCACTGATGGAACCAAGAACGCTTTTGGGCGGAAATTTCTTTTCGGGGATATCCAGCTCCTTCATGCAGGCTTTCATGGTGCGCAGGGAGTCGTCACTGTCGTAAATGGTGAAGCTGTGCTCGTAGCCGACACGGTCAATGCAGCTTCGCAGGATGCGCACACACGCCGAATGGAAGGTCGCTGCATGGATATCCTCGGCGGCTTCGCCCAGTGTTTCGGACAGACGGGATTTGAGCTCGCCGGCTGCCTTGTTGGTGAAGGTGATGGCAAGGATCTTCCAGGGCGTAATGGGACGGTCGGCGAGGATGTCCTGCAATTCGCCAAGGGTCAGGTCACCGCCTTCAACGTAGCTTTGGAGCTTTTCGATGGCGGATGCGCCGGGAATGGGGGCATCGCCATTCAGGGCATCGCCGAACAGCACCATGTTGGCGATGCGGTTGACGATCACGGTCGTTTTGCCGGAGCCGGCACCGGCAAGGACAAGAACAGGCCCCTGCACGGTCGTAATGGCTTCGAGCTGAGGCGGATTCATCCGGGAAAAACAGCGGGACAATGCGGCATATTTGAGATCACGGTATTCAGTAGCAGTCATGACAGCCTCCTTGGGTTTCGGGTTCATAGATACTTTTATTATAGCACATTTTCCCGGAAAGGTAAAGAGAAAAAAGCAAATCCCCCTGAGATTGTGTCATCAGGGGGACATTCCGGTTTACGCCAGATCCATCATGGCGCTCATATCGTACATTCCGGGCTTCTGGTCTGCCAGGAACACAGCCGCATTCACAGCGCCGACTGCAAAAACTTCCTTGGAAGCCGCACTGTGGGACAGGGTGATGACTTCGTCATGACCTGCAAAGATCACGTCATGCTCACCCACGATCGTACCGCCACGGATCGAATGCATACCGATCTCGGTCTTTTCACGCTTCGCACGCTTGGAATGGCGGTCATACACATAGTGGTACTCACCGCCGAGGCTCTCATTGATCGCATCTGCGAGCATGATCGCTGTGCCGGAAGGTGCATCGAGCTTCTGGTTGTGGTGCTTCTCGACGATCTCGATGTCGAACTGACCGCCGAGGATGGCGGTTGCCTTCTTGGCAAGCTGCACCAGAAGATTGATGCCGAGCGACATATTGAATGAGAAGAATACCGGGATACTTTCAGCAGCCTTACGGATTTTAGCAGTCTGCTCCTCGCTGTAGCCGGTGGTTGCCAGAACTGCCGGGATGCCATTTGTCAGGCAGTACTCCAGCAGGCTGTCGAGCGCTGCCGGGTTGGAGAAATCGATCACAACATCGGGCTTTTCGTTCACTGCCGCAAAGCTCTCATAGATCGGGAAGCCGCCGTACTGCTCCGTTCGCAGATCAACGCCGGCGCAGGCGATGCAGTCCTCTCTGCCGGCAATTGCGGCTGCGACTGCATGACCCATCTTGCCTGATGCGCCGGAAATAAGGATCTTTGTCTGTTCCATAGGTTTTTACCTCCAATTTTCAATGACAAGAAAGAGGGAGCAGGTGTCCCCTGGCTCCCCCTTTCGGCTTTGACCAAATCAGTCTACAACGGAAACCGGCATACCTGCTCTGCGCATTGCTGCGATCAGGCGTGCCACATTCTCGCCGCCCATCTTGGTCAGCGGCATTCTGCAAGCACCTGCTGCCATGCCAAGCTGATTCATTGCCTCCTTGACCGGGATCGGGTTGACCTCGCAGAAGAGGGCGTTGATGAGCTCGAGATACTTGATCTGCATCTCGCCTGCTGCCTTGAAATTGTTGTCGAGACAGAGCTGGCAGATCTCGTGGGTCTCCTTCGGGAGAATATTGGACAGAACGGAGATGACACCCTTGCCGCCCAGAGACATGATCGGAACGATCATATCATCATTGCCGGAGTAGATGTCCAGCAGATCGCCGCAGGCAGCGGCTACCTGTGCGGTGTAGGAAATGTTGCCGGATGCTTCCTTGATCGCTACAATATTCTTGTGATGACCGAGCTTCTCAAGGGTCTCAACGGCAATATTCATGCCGGTTCTGCCAGGGATATTGTACAGGATGATCGGGGTCTTGACGCTGTTTGCGATAATGGTAAAGTGGTCGATCAGACCTGCCTGGGTGGTCTTGTTGTAGTACGGTGTCACGAGCAGAAGTCCGTCAACGCCGAGCTTTTCTGCCTCAACAGACAGCTCGATGGCATAACGGGTGTCGTTGCTGCCGGTGCCGGCAATGACCGGTACACGATGATTGGTATGCTCAACAGCAAACTTGATGCACTCACGATGCTCCTCGTCCGTCATAGTCGAGGACTCACCGGTGGTGCCGCAGATGACGATGGCATCGGTACCGTTATCGATCTGGTAGTCGATGTTGGTTGCAAGGCCCTCATAGTTGATGGAGCCGTCCAGATTGAACGGGGTGGTGATCGCAACTGCTGCACCTGTAAAGATGGTCTTCTTCAAAGTTATCCCTCCAATTCGTTAGAAATACATATGGTATGCGTTGTACGCAATCAGTGATTAGTCAAAGTAGCCCTTTGCTGCCAGCAGCTCTGCGAGCAGAACGCCGCCGCCTGCTGCACCTCTCAGGGTGTTGTGGGACAGGCAAACGAACTTGTAGTCATACTGGGTATCCTCACGCAGACGACCAACAGAAACTGCCATGCCCTTCTCCAGATTACGGTCGAGGTTTGCCTGCGGACGGTTGTCTTCCTCGAAGTAGTGGATGAACTGCTTCGGTGCGGAAGGCAGATCCAGCTCCTGCGGCTCGCCCTTGAAGTTCTTCCAGAGGTCGAGGATCTCCTCCTTGGTCGGCTTCTTCTCAAAGCTTACGAATACGGCTGCGGTGTGGCCGTCAGATACCGGTACACGCAGGCACTGGGTCGTGATAGACGGTGCAGTTGCCTTGACGATCTCGCCGTTCTCGATCGTACCCCATACCTTCAGCGGCTCCTGCTCGGACTTCTCCTCCTCGCCGCCGATGAACGGGATCAGGTTGTCAACCATTTCCGGCCAGGTCTCGAAGGTCTTGCCAGCGCCGGAAATTGCCTGATAGGTGCAAGCCAGAACCTTGGTCAGACCGAACTTCTCACGCAGCGGATGCAGTGCCGGAACGTAGCTCTGGATGGAGCAGTTGGACTTGACAGCGATGAAGCCCTTCTTGGTGCCAAGACGCTTCTTCTGTGCCTCGATGATCTCCAGGTGCTGCGGATTGATCTCCGGAACGACCATCGGAACATCGGGGGTGAATCTGTGTGCGGAGTTATTGGAGATGACCGGGCACTCAGCCTTTGCATAGCGCTCCTCCAGAGCCTTGATCTCGTCCTTCTTCATATCAACAGCGCAGAATACGAAATCTACGTCGTTTACAATGGAATCCATATCGGCGTTCAGGTCACGGACGATCATGCCCTTGAGCTTCTCCGGCATCGGAACGGTCATTGCCCAGCGGCTGCCGACTGCTTCCTCATAGGTCTTGCCGGCGCTGCGGGGGGATGCTGCGAGCACCTTGACATTGAACCACGGATGCTCTGCGAGCAGCGTTGCAAAACGCTGACCAACCATACCGGTTGCACCGAGGATACCTACATTATACTGCTTCATAACACATTTCTCCTTACTTCTCCCCCGTTAGGACCGACGTGGAAGAAAAAATTTAGGGAATATTGAAAAAACCGGTTGCAAACCGGTTCATCATGCGTTATAATAGAATTATTGGCTTGTGCTGCCGATAGCTCTCCATCACACATGATGACAGTGCGTTACTTATTCAGTAAAGCACCAGAGAGATTTCTGCTCAGGAAAACTCCCTTCGGCGGCCTTGCCTTTGACAGCTCCTCGCAGGGCTGAGCGCCCTCAGAGCTGCTACTGATCGCAGCCGCACCTCTATCCTATGTTCTATGATAGCATTTCCCGCCGGATTTGTCAAGAGGTTTGGCGAAAAATCTTCAATGATTCACATAATTTTAAGATTGGAGCGTATTTTATGAAAAAATCCGATTTCTTTTATGAACTTCCTGAGCGTCTGATCGCACAAACACCCATCGAGCCCCGGAACGCATCCCGGTTGATGTGCGTGGACCGCACCACGGGGGATGTGGTGCATAAGCATTTCTACGATCTTGGGGCATTTCTGCGCCCCGGCGACCTGCTCGTGCTCAATGATTCCCGTGTGCTGCCGGCAAGGCTTTACGGTGAGAAGGAGAACACCGGGAGCTTTGTGGAGTTCCTGCTGCTGACCCAGCACGGGGACAAGGTCTGGGAGATCATCTGCCGTCCGGGCAAGAAATGCAAGCCGGGCGCACGGTTCTCCTTCGGCGGCGGCAGGCTCAAAGCCGAGGTTCTCGAAGTCCTCGACGACGGAAACCGCATCGTGCAGTTTGAATGTGAGGGAAGCATCTACGCCGCCCTCGACGAGATCGGACAGATGCCGCTGCCGCCATACATCACCGAAAAGCTCCAGGACAAGGAACGCTACCAGACCGTCTACTCCCGTGAGCTTGGGTCTGCGGCAGCGCCGACGGCTGGTCTGCATTTCACAAAGGAAATGCTGTCTGACCTGCAAAAGCAGGGGGTGCATATCGCCTATGTGACGCTGCACGTCGGGCTGGGAACATTTCGACCGGTCAAGGAGGACGATATCCTCAAGCATCATATGCATACAGAGCATTTTCTGCTACCGCAGGAGACTGCCGACCTTATCAACCAGACCAAAGCTGCCGGCGGTCGGGTCATCTCGGTGGGAACGACATCCTGCCGGACACTCGAAAGTGCGGCACAGCGCTGCGAGGGCGCACTGACTGCCTGTGAGGGGGATACGGATATTTTCATCTATCCGGGATACGAGTTCAAGGTCATTGACGGGCTCATCACCAATTTCCATTTGCCGGAGAGCACGCTCATCATGCTGGTTTCGGCGTTTATGGGGTATGAGCATACGATGGCGGCTTACAAGATCGCTGTTGAGGAGGAATACCGGTTCTTTTCCTTTGGCGATGCGATGTTCATTGCGAATGGGGTCACAGCGCACAAGAATTGACGATCATGCACAAAAACGCCGCAGAATCGGAATCTGCGGCGTTTTGTGTATTTAGAAGGCGTCGATCACTTCTACGACGTATTTGAGGATGAGGAGCGAATCGGTGAAGTCGAACACACCGTTGCGGTCGGTGTCGGCGGCAAGCTTCTGCGTGTCAGAGATGGGGGATTTGCCGAGCAGATAGCGGTTCATCAGGAGCACGTCCATGATGTCGATCACGCCGTCCTCGGTGACGTCACCAAGGAGAACGGTGGGAATGTCCGAGGTCTCGGAGGTTTCCAGCGTTTCCTGCGGCAGAGCTGCAAGTCCCAGCATATAGCCGCATTTCTCATGTCCGGGGAAGTCGTTCACCTGCTCAGCGGTCAGGATGAAGGTGTCATTGCGCCAGGCGGGATTGCCGCCTTCAAGAGAGGTCAGTCCGTTTTCGAGAAACAGCGCCTGCTCCTCCTCACGCACCTGCGCTTCGAGCTTGGCAATGTACGCCTGCTCCTCGGCGAGGACGGTTTTGCATTGCTCCAGCATGGCGTCCTTTTCCTGTCGGGTGCCGTTTTGCTCGATTTCATAGGCTTTCTGCCAGAATTCTGTGTAGGTCATGCCGTCAATGGTGGCGGTGTCCTGAAAGGCTTTCCGTTCTTCCTTGAAGTAGTACGACACCCAGCTCTGCACGTCTACGGCAAATTTCGCATCCGGATGCTCGGCGGCAAGGGCTGTCAGCAGAGGGTACCGGTCGCAGTCGCCGGCGTTGGGGATGTATTCTTCCAGAATGGAAAGCGGATAGCCGGTGGCGCTGTAGTAGACGCCGTCTACGAGCGTGTACTGATCGGCGTGCTGCTCCAGAATTTCGGCACGTTCTGTTTCGTCCATCGGTTCTTCAAACGTATGGGATGCAAAAACCGGGGTCTGTCCGATGCCGGCAAGGAGCATGGCGATGCCGGTCAGAATAGCTGTGATGCGTTTCATACGATCAACTCCTTTACTGTAATCGCAGGTCAAATACGCCTGCGGATGTGCTGGTCAGGATAAAGCTTCCGTCGTCCCACACGTACCAGCCGGTGCCGTCACGCCAGGAGGTGTAATAGAAGGCAGCGCCTGTGTGAGGGATGGATACGGGGGCTATGCGTTCATGGGGAACAGTGACGCTAAAATCAGGGCGAAGATACAGGTTTACCGTGAATTTGCCCAAAACCGGATGGTCGATGTAGAGCACCTGCACCTGGGCACCGTTTACCTGCTCAAAAGAACGGTTGGTGACCGTACCGCCGCTTTCCGGGGGCAGGGCGTAGCGGACTTTGCGAAAGCTCGTCGGGTTGTCGCTTTCCAGGGTGGGACGGATGTTCAGCTCGTAGTAGTCCTCCTCCGGCTCCGCAAACTTGATGACCTCAAAGCCTTCCAGAATCCTGTACAGCTCATCTTCCGTGAGTACCGGGGTCGTGGCGGTGGTTTCTGTGCCAGTGATTTCTTCTCCCGGTGACTCTAAGGGGTCAGTGGTGGTGACAGCATCATCGCCGCTGTATGCAGTCGGTTCGGGTGTGGTGGGTTCCGGAAGGGCGGTGGTCGTGACGGGGGCTGCGGTCGTGGCAGGAATGGTGACAGGTTCAGGCTCCGTCGGGACAAATACCGTTGGTGGCTTTACCTCGACAGGAGCGGCGGTCTGGGGGGCAGCGGTCTGTGGTGCGTTTGTGGTGGATGGGGGTGTCGTGGAGGGAATGTGCGTTGCGGCGGCGGTTTCGGCAGGGCTCGTGGGGATGATGTCAGAAATGGCAGTCGTAGTTGTCACCGATGTGGTGGTCGTGGTCTGGGTCTCCTGGGGTGGGAGGGTCTCGATCCCCTGCTGCCGGCGCCAGATGCCATTGACGGCGCCAAGGGTCACGACCAGGCAGGCGGCTGCGGCGAGTACGGCGGTCATATGACGTCTCATGCGATATTTCGGACGGGAGGGCGGCTGCGTGAGCAGTTCGGAAACGGTTTCCTCCGGGATGTCCCCAAGTGCTTCCATCAGGTCAAGCGGTCTCACAGCAATCCCTCCTTTTCCAGGTAGGCTTTTAGTTTCTTCCGGGTGCGGTGAAGCGCCATTTTAATGGCACTCTGGCTCGTCCCTAAGGTTTCAGCGATGGTCTGCACCGGCTCCGACAGGAAGTAGCGGCGCAGGAATGCTTGTCTTGTGTCGGCTTTGAGCGTGAGCAGAAAGCTTTGCAGCGCACGGCTGAGCTCACGCTGTTCGATGGTGTCCTCCAGATGCTCGTCCGAGGGGAGAATGTCTGAGAGCTCGTCGAGCGCTGTCGTAAAGGCGCCGCCGCCACGTTTCTGGCGGTGCTCGTGCCGGTAACGGGAGAGGGCTACACGGCGCACGATCGTGATGAGGTACGCTTGCAGGCTGTCGGGATGCTGAGGGGGGATGCTGTCCCAGACTGCCATGAGCATATCATCCACGCATTCCTCGGCGTCCTCGTGGCTCTCCAAAATGCGGTACGCCAGATTGTGACAATAGGTGCCGTATTGCTGCCGGATCGCTTGCAAGGCGCTTTCGTCACGGCGGTTCAGTCCTTCGATGATCGAGCGATCGTCGCTCATGCTCTCACCCCCTCTATCCTGATAGATGCCAAATGGATGGATTTGGTCACACATTTTTTGCAAAATGCAAAATATCCCCCTTCTCCGTTGAAAAGGGGGATGGCTTTAACCGCCAAAGAACATATGCTCAATGAAAATTTTCAGCCCGATGCCGATCAGGATCAGTCCGCCGACAAGCTGCGCACGGTCACCAAGTCTGGCGCCGACTTTCTTGCCGAACACGATGCCGACCAGCGAAAAAGCAAAGGTCTCAAAGCAGATCAGAAGCGCCGCATACACGATGTTCACATTCGGCAGCGCCGCAAAGCTCACACCGACTGCCAGCGCATCGATGCTTGTGGCGATGCCCTGTGTCAGGAGCAGCTTCGGGGTAAGGGTGTAGCTGCCGCTTTCCTCGTCAGGTCTGAGGGCGTCAAAGATCATTTTGCCGCCGATATAGCCAAGCAGAATGAGTGCGATCCAGTGGTCAAAGGCGCAGATATACGCCGCAAACGCCTTTCCGAGAAAGAAGCCGAGCGTCGGCATCAATCCCTGAAAGACGCCGAAACAGACAGCGTCTGCAAGCATCTGGGTGCGCCTGAGCGATTTGCAGCTCAGACCGTTCGTGATGGATACCGCAAAGGCATCCATCGACAGCCCGATCCCAATCAGGATAAGTTCAAGTAAGGTCATAGACGATCAGTCCTCCGGTGCCTTCTGGGAGAGGAGATTGGAATATTTCGCACGGAAATCCGCAAAGGTGCCATTGTCAAGCGATTCACGGATGCGCTCGGCAAGCGTATTATAAAAATAGAGATTGTGGATGACGGTCAGTCTGCCGGCGAGCATCTCGTTTGCCTTGAACAGGTGACGAACGTAGGCACGGGAGAAATTCCGGCACGCCGGACACGTACATTCCTCGTCCATCGGACGGGGATCCGTCTCGTAGGTGCGGTTCTTCATGTGACGCATTCCACTCCAGGTGAAGATCGTGCCGTGACGGGCATTGCGGGTCGGCATGACGCAGTCGAACATATCAATGCCCCGTGCAACGGCTTCAATGATATTGGAAGGCGTGCCGACTCCCATCAGGTAACGTGGCTTGTGTACCGGCATGAACGGCACGACACAGTCCAGAATCCGATACATATCCTCCGTCGGCTCACCAACGGCAAGACCGCCGACTGCGTAGCCATCGAGATCAAGCTCGGCAATCGCCTGCATATGCTCCACACGCAGACGCTCGAAGGTGCAGCCCTGATTGATGCCAAAGAGCATTTGCTTGGGGTTGATGGTGTCGGGAAGAGCTGACAGGCGTTCCATTTCGTTCTTGCAGCGGATGAGCCAGCGTGTGGTGCGCTCGCAGGAACGGGCGGAGTAATCATAGGGTGCCGGATTTTCCACGCATTCATCGAATGCCATTGCAATCGTCGATGCAAGGTGCGACTGGATGCGGATGCTCTCCTCCGGTCCCATGAAAATACGCTTGCCGTCGAGATGGGACTGGAAGTAGACGCCTTCCTCTTTGATCTTACGCAGCTTTGCCAGGGAAAATACCTGGAAACCGCCGGAATCCGTCAGGATCGGACGATGCCAGTTCATAAACTTGTGCAGACCGCCCATCTTATGGATGATCTCGTCGCCGGGGCGCAGGTGCAGATGGTAGGTATTGCACAGCTCGACCTGACATTTGAGATCGACCAGCTCCGGGGAGCTCACGCCGCCCTTGATCGCAGCGGAGGTGCCGACGTTCATAAAACACGGGGTCTGGAACGTGCCATGGACAGTTTCGACCTGACCTCTGCGTGCCAGACCTTCGGTTTTGATAAGTGTATACATATCTGTTCTCCTGTTATCGTAGAAAAAGGGGGCATTGCCCCCTTTATTTACGTTGTAAATTCGACTTCCACGCCGTCTGTATCTGCCTTGATGTGAATATGCGTCAGATGGGCGCCCTTGTCGATGATCTCGGAGGCGATCTTATCCTCCACACGCTCACGAAGGACACGGCGGATCTCACGGGCACCGTATTTCTTGCCGAAGGCTTCCGCTGCGATCTGTTCAAGTGCTTCACGGTCGAACGAAAGACCGATTCCCTTCTCTGCCAGCGGCACACGCATTTCCTCAATCATAAGTCCGGCAATATCGGCATAATTCGCCTCGGTCAGGGGCTTGAATACGATGATCTCGTCAATACGGCTGATAAATTCAGGCCGCAGGAATTCCCGGAGTGCCTTCATTGCCTTATCCTTGCTGATGTCCTCCAGGGTACGGTTAAAGCCGACACCGGTGCTCTTGTCGGTCGAACCGGCATTCGAGGTCATGCAGATGACGGTATGCGCAAAGGAGACCGTTCTGCCCTGCGCATCCTCGATCTGTCCTTCGTCGAGGATCTGCATGAGGATGTTCATAACGTCCGGATGCGCCTTTTCGATCTCGTCAAACAGGATGACGGAATAGGGCTTGCGGCGTACCTTTTCGGTGAGCTGACCGGCTTCGTCATAGCCGACATATCCCGGAGGAGAACCGATCAGGCGTGCAACGCTGTGCTTCTCCATGAATTCGGTCATGTCCAGACGGATCAGCGGATCTGCGGCATCAAAGAGCTCGGCTGCAAGCACCTTGACCAGCTCGGTCTTACCAACGCCGGTGGGTCCCACGAAAATGAAGGACGCCGGGCGGATACGCTCGGAGAGCTGCACACGGGTGCGCTTGATGGATTTGGCGAGGGCGTCAACAGCCTCGTCCTGTCCAACGACCTTCTGACGCAGACGGTCAGCGAGGTTCTTCATACGGGTCATTTCGGTCTCGGCGATCTTATTTGCCGGGATACCCGTCCAGAGCTCGATCACGGCTGCGAGATCCTGCTCGGCGACTTCGATCTGTTCGCACTTGGCGGTCAGCTCCTTCTTGCGGACTTCGAGGCGGGAGATCTTGGACTTGCAGTCGGCGATCTTCTCGTAGTCCAGCTCCTCGGCATCGGTCAGCTCACCAAGGCGCAGGTTCTCGGCGTCAAGCTCGGCAACTGTCTTGTCAAGGTCGGTCAGCTCCGTGGCACGGATGCTGCGGTATGCGCAGCTCTCATCGAGCAGGTCGATCGCCTTGTCCGGCAGGAAACGGCTCGTGATATAACGCTCCGAAAGCACAGCACACAGCCGCAGGATCACATCGTTGATGTGAACACGGTGGTACTTCTCGTAGTACTCCCGGATGCCCTTGAGGACCTCCGCAGTCTCCTCCACGGTCGGCTCGGTGACGGTGACGGGCTGGAAACGGCGTTCGAGTGCCGAGTCCTTCTCGATGTACTTGCGGTACTCCTTGAAGGTGGTCGCACCGATGACCTGGATCTCGCCACGGGACAGGGCAGGCTTGAGGATGTTGGCGGCGTTCATGGAGCCTTCGGAATCGCCGGCACCGACGAGATTGTGAACCTCATCAATGAACAAAATGGCATTGCCAGCCTTGACAACGTCTGCGATCAGCCCCTTGACACGGCTCTCGAACTGCCCACGGAACTGCGTCCCGGCAACGAGTGCGGTCAGGTCAAGGAGATAAATTTTCTTGTCAAGCAGATGGAACGGCGCATCCCCTGCTGCGATATGCTGCGCAATGCCCTCTGCGATAGCGGTCTTGCCGACGCCGGGTTCACCGATCAGGCAGGGGTTGTTCTTCGTGCGGCGGGAAAGGATCTGCATCGCACGGGCGATCTCACGGTCACGTCCGACAATGCGGTCAAGCTCGCCTTCCTCGGCACGCTTGGACAGATTCGTGCAGTAGTTGTCGAGGAACTTGAATTCCGGCTCCTCACGGCGCTTTTTGCGCTCCGGCTTATCCTTCTGCTTCTTCTCCTTGCCGGCATGGCGGTCGGGTTCGCTGCCGCCGGACTGGGAATTGGAGGAAGCACCGCTGCCGAACAGTCCACGCAGGAAATTCGGCATGGCGTCAATGGTGCCATTGAGGATCTCCGAAGCATCGGAGTCCTCGTCTGTCAGGGCATCCAGACCTGTCTCATGCATCATATTCATCATTTCGTCAGACATCTTCTCCAGATCGTCCTCGCTGATGTGGTTGCGATTCAGATAATCCGAGATCTGCGGAATGTTCAATTCCTTGGCACATACCAGGCAATAGCCCTCGTTGCGCTTCTCATTTCCCTGCATACCGGATACGAAGATAATCGCAGGGCGCTTCTGGCATTTGGAGCAAAGTAACATTGGTGGATATCATCCTTTCTGTGGTGGGATTCCGCCCGGGGCGGTGCGTCAGAAAAGCATCTCCTGAACGCCGTAAATATACCGAAAGACGAAGGTTTCGTCGATTGTAGGCTGATTGAAAAGGAGCATCTCCCCGTCCGTGAACTGGACAATGAACCGAACAGTCACACAGATGACAAAGAGGAATACGATTACCTCGACCAATGCGACCGGAAGTGCCAGGATATGATCCCCACGGCGCAGGTGCATGGACTGGTCAAGATTGTTCGTCATGGAGGCAATCACGCAGCAGATGATGAGCATCACAAGCTCGATGAGCAGGAACATCGCCAGACGGACAAGCTGGATGTAGTTATCCCGGTAGCAGGTCTCCTCGATGTGCTCAATGACCAGATCAGCACTGTGCCCTTCCTCAAAGACAGTCAGGACATCGCACCAGCCTCCCGGCTGTGACATCCATTCGATCGGAGCGTATGCCGTCATCGGATGCATTGGCTGCACTCGGTTGAGATGCGACAGCAGCACATTCGAGAAGGCTTCCATATACCAGTCCTCCAATACCGGCGTGGGGGCTTTGCTTGCCTTGATGAAGGCGGTGTGCAGCTCCTCGGCATCGGGGGTCTTTTCGTCCTGTGCTGCCGAAAGCGCAAGGGCTTCGGAAGCACTTTCGTAAATGTCAAAATTCTCGTCCTCCAGGCAGTAACGGATGCTGCCCCGTACCTTATCCTGGAACATTTCCTCGTAGACCTTCGGCGCCAGGAAATTGGCTCCTAAAATGCCCACAAGCAAAGACGCCACAAAGGCGACAAGCTGGAATACGACCTTGTTAAAGCCCTTGGCGACGACCACATACACAATGCCGATCGTCAGCGCAGCAGCCAGTACATCGTAAAACCACCAGAATTGTGTTCCCATAGATTCAGTGTTCCCCCATTATTTGATATTGACCCGGTTGATCTTGTCGT
>CACXGK010000068.1 GCA_902767115.1 uncultured Ruminococcus sp. | reverse complement strand
GTCTCCGGCCACATAGCGTAAACCATGAAGCGGTTTCCGGCGTAAATGACTTCCTCCTCACGCAGGTCGATGACAGCGACCTTGCCCTCGATGCGGGTGATGCGCTGAAGCTGTGCCTTAAAGAGCTCCTGCTGCTCGAAGTAGAGATCGACTCTCTCCTTGACGTCCGGAAGCTGAAGCACCTCGTCGATGGTGTGGTTCACACAGTAGGAGATGAGTTCCATCATGAGCGCATAGTTGGAAATGCGGAAGCTGTGGAATCTGCCGAGACCCGTGCGGGCATCCATCAGGAAATTCATCAGAGCCCAGCCGGTGGGATGCAAAATCTCCTCCTCATTGAAGTCAGCGCTGTCGCCCTTGTCAACCGCCTCCATGATCTCCTGTGAAACGTGCTTGAAGGTCTTGGCGCCGCCGTAGTAGTCGTATACGACACGGGCAGCGGACTTGGCGTTGCCGTCGATGATGTACTTGTCCTTGTACTCTGCGGCGTTGTTGCGGAGGAGCTCACTCTCGTGGTGGTCGAATGCAAGACCCACTCTCTTGTCGAACGGGAGATTGGTGGTGATGTCGTTTTCCGAAATATCGATCTTGCCGTCCTGCACATCCTTGGGGTGTACGAACTTAATATCGTCAACAATGTCAAGCTCTTTGAGCAGCATTGCGCAAACAAGACCGTCAAAATCGCTTCTTGTAACCAGTCGTTTCATGTTAATCCTCCATATACCAGAAAATGTTCGATATGACAACCTAAGAGCCTAAAATGCGGTTTCCATATCAGCCCGTCCATGTGGGGACATCAGGGCACTTTTCTATATCATTATACCACATTCCGGCAGGCTTGTCAATGAATAAACTATGTATTGAGGTGGTAAAGTACATAGTTTAATTGCGGATAGACTTTGTGAAGTCTGTTGACTTCGGCAAAGATAATCGACACCCGTCGATTTATCAGCCTTCGAGAACTTCGCTCCAATCAGCCGTACCGGAGGCGCCCCGGATGGATGCATAGATCAGGACATTGGCGGCATCCGAGGCATTGATGCTGCCGTCACCGTTGGTGTCGCAGGCAAGGAGGGCAGCTTCATCGAGGGAAGGCGTCTCACCGCCGCCGACTGCCGCAGCGTAAATCAAAATCTCGGCAGCGTCATCGGCTGCAACCACACCATCGCCGTTACAATCGCCACGCTGTACGACAGTGATCTCACCGACCATCTGCTGGAGCGTATGCTCCGTTCCGTCGGGAAGGGTGTAGGTGATGGTCGCATCGAGACTGCCGGTATACTGCGCCTGCGAGCCGTCATAGAGCGACGCCGGTGTGACCTCCGGGATGGAGACCATAGAGAGATCAGCCGGCTCCCAGTTCCCGGTCTTGCCGTTGGAATACAGCGCACGCTGCTGGAGCTCTGCGATGAGTTCAGCCACTGTGAGAGCCGTATCGTCGTCTGCCAGACACATCCGCATCAGATCGTTCGTTTTGAACTCATAGCCGATGATGGCGGGCTGGGTTTCGGGGGTCTCGGTCGGGGTGGTTTCGGTTGCGGTGGTCTGCGTTGCGGATGTTTCGGCGGTTGTTGTGGCTGCGGATGTTGTGGTGGTTGTGGTGGTGGATGTCGGGGTGGTCACGGTGGTTGCCTTGGTGGTTGCCTTTGTCGCCTTGGTGGATGTGGTGGTCGCCGTCGTGAGGGATGTGGATGTCGTGCTGCTGGTGGTCACTGCCTTCTTGGTGGTGCTGGTCGTGGTGGTGGTGCTTGCGGCAGTTGTCTTGGAGTGGGAAGTGCTTGTGGTGCCGGAAGTGGTGGGCTTGGTGGTCTGGGAAGTCGTCGGGGAAGTCACCTTGGTCGTCTGGGAAGTCGCCTTAGTTGACTGGGAGGTGGTTGTGGTTTTCTTTGTGGAATCTGTGGAAGATGCCGCAGTGGATGCGGTAGTCGTGTGCGTTGTGGAGGTCGTCTGTGCAGAGGTGGTGGTTTGCTGGGTCGTGGTGGTTTGCTTGGTCGTTGAGGTCGTGGCGGAGGTTACTGTGGTGGTAGTTGTCGTTGCGGCAGTTGCCACCGTGGTGGAAGTCGTCGTGGTCTCCATAGCGGAAATACCGAAACGCTGCTCAGCGCTGCCGGTGTAATTCCCCACGAAGGTGATGGCTGCAAGTCCCGTGCCGGGGGAGTCATTTCCGGAGAAGGTCACGGTGTAGTCCGTCCCTTCCGTGAGGGCAGTACCGCCGAGGGTGACGGTCACTTCCGGAACGGCAGTTTGTTCTTGCAGGATGCAGTCGGGGATGGCGATCTGCAAGTCACTGTTGTCGGTCAGGTCAAGCGGTGCGATGGTCACATTCAGCTTGCCCTTGACGCTGCCGGAACGGTTCTCGTCCGGCGTGGCTTCATACGAGACCACATAGCTGCCGGCATCGAGTGCCATAGGCAGCTCCTCGCTGGGCTCGCCGTCATCGAGCGCATACCAGAGGGTGCCGCCGTTTACCTCGCCAGCCTTGACAAGCGGCTGGAGCTCGCCGGTATAGGTGCAGGTCAGGGGTGTCGGACGTGTCACGATCATGTCAAGCGGCAGGATCGTCCACTCCATTTCGGTCTCGCCGTCCAGGACGAAATTCCCGGCTTTCTTGCCCGTCAGGGAAGCCTTGGCAGTGTAGGTGCCGGCAGCAGTTGCCTTGTTGCCGGTCAGGGTGAGGGTGACTTCCTCGCTCTCCGGGAGCCCGTCTGCCTTGGCGGTGACGGTCTTGGTCTGCCCGTTGAAATTGGTGTTCAGGTCGCCGCCCCAGGTAAGGGTCACGGACTTGGGCAGGACGGTGAGCGTCCCTTCGCCGCAGAGGATCTCGTAATTATCGGCTTGCAGCGTGCTGTCAAGGGTCAGCGTGTAGGTGCCGGTGTCGTCGCCAGCCTGATAGTCGGAAACACGCTCCGCCTTGCCGTGAAGGTCCTTCTTGCTGTCGGTGCCGCAGAAGCCGTCATACGTCAGCTCTGTGACCGGCAGCTTGTCGCCGTAGGCGAGGGTCAGATCGACCGGGGTCACGGTCAGGGGCGCCTTAGTGATCTCCCAGTTGGCGGCCAGGGTCTCATCCGCCGGGTCGAAGGTGTAATTCGCACTGGAAAGCCCCGTGATCTTTGCCGTATAGGTGCCGGCATTCACCGCAGAATCGCCGGTGAGGGTCACATCCACGGAATCCTTGTGCAGGAGCCCGATGATCTCCGGCTGTACGGAATGCTGCTCGCCGTCATAGACAAAGCTCTGCGCATCCCACGCAAAGGTGACCGGGTGGGGGGCAACGGTCAGGGTGCCGGGCTTGCAGACCACGTCATAGCTTTCGAGTTCAGGCGGTTGTGCCGTCAGCACATAGCTGCCGGCGTCCTTGTACTGGACATAGGGGGTCGTGACCTTGATGCCGGCAAGCAGCGTACTGTCAGAGCGCAGCAGTCCCTTGCAGGAGACCGGCAGGGAAGCCGGCAGGGCATCGCCGTATTCCAGGTTGAGCGGTGTCGGGGTGATGGTAAGGGTGCGCTTGCCGATCGTGAGGTTGGGGGTGTCGGCGGTGATGGTGTAGTTGTCCGTTTCCGGCAGGACAAGCGTCATGGGATAAACGCCTGCGCCGGAGGGCGTCCCATCCTTAAAGGTGATGGGCAGCGTGTCCGGAAAGATACCTGCATCGGCATCGCACAGCCCCGTGTAGGTGACCGGGAGGGATTCCGGGAGGGCATCGCCGTAGGTGATGATCTGGTTTTCCGCAGAGATGGTAAGCTCTGCCGGGACGATGCGCAGGGTCATGGTTGCCGAATTGCTGCGGATATTGCCGGTGTCCCCGATCCGGGCGGTCAGGCGGTAGGTGCCGGCATTGACAGGCACATCATCCATTTCCGTGATTACGCCGTTCTGGAGCACCTCCCAGCTAAAGCGGTACTGCTCCTCCGGAAGGTCATAATCGCACTGGAGCACACCCTCCGGCAGGACAAACGGCTCACCGGTATAGACGGTGTCCAGCTTGGACGGCTTGAAGCTGACGGTCGGTGCGATGGCTCTGACGGTCAGGTCAGCGGTGCCGAGGTCGAAGGTGTAGTTCGGGAACAGGGTCTCATCGATGGCAGCCGTGATGGTATACGTTCCGGCAGGGTCGCCGGGCTTGTAGTCGGTCATGAGCTTGACAGCGGCTTCAATGGCATCGCTCTGTGCCTGCGTGAGACCGCCGCTGATGGTAAAGCCAAGCTCCGGGACAGGATCGAGATACGAGATCACAGCGGCATCCGGCGTGATGGTGACGGTGTTGTTGATGATCTCAAATTCCATCGGCTCCGATTCCAGCGGACTGTACGCATCCCCGTAATCCGGCTCGACAACGGCAATGACATAGTAGCTGCCGGGTTCGATCGGAACGGTCTGGGTGTAGGTGCCGTCCGTGACGGATGTGTAGTAGAACCGGGGCGTACCAAATGCCGGGATTGCCGTGGGCTTGCTCGGCGTGTCGCCGTACTGCCAGTCCTCGATGGAAAGCGGCTCTACCCAGTAGTTGAGGGCGACATCCGTGCCCTTTCGGTTGCTCTCGCCGGCGATCTCAATGACGGTGTCATGCAGCTCGGAGAGGTCAAGCGTGGAGTAGGCGGCAGGCGCAAAGATCGGCTCTGTGGGGTCGTCGGGGTTTCTGGTGACGGTGTTCGGGGTGCGTGCCGTACCGACATACATCGTGTCCCCTTCGGCATACAGACCGTAGACGGAGCTCTCCTTCTGCTGCTCGGCGGTGAGGGTATACAGCCGCAGGATGGAGCCGTTCTGGTAGGCACAAATGCTGTTCGGAGTGGTGAAATACAGCACATCATCCACGACCTCCGGTACGGTGAATACATTGGTGAAGCGTCCGCCGGAGTCGGGGTTGTACCAGGTGGAATTGGAGCTGTCGAGCGTGACGAGGGTGGTAGACCGGGCGGAGCGTGTGTCGTTGTTGTAGCTGTAGAGCATGAAGCTCACCTTGCCGGAGGTGCTGACGGGCGTTACCCACTGGTTCTGGTAGCGCTCGATGGCGCCGGAGCAGTCCTTCCAGAAGGCTTCCGTGAAATCCGTGGGCACATCGATGCCAAGGATATCCCCGAAGGGGCAGAGCCAGGCATCCTCTATGAGATTGCCGTCATCGTCGGTGAGCGCATTTGGTCCGCCGAAGTGATCGGTCTTGATGATCTCCTCCGAGGTGCAGAGGAAATTCTGATGGCTGACCTTTCCGGCAAGGGTGTAGTACGCATCATCCCAGGTGACATCCGTGAAGTACCAGTCACCGTCGATGCAGACGTAATTCCAGGAGTGGTTGATGGCGTCGTTGGAAACGTAAACGCTGTTGATGCCGGCTTCATGCAGGAGCATGGTATACAGCCGGGTATAGCCGTCGCAGACGCCGGCACGGTTGCGCAGCATTCCGTAGGCGGTATGCATCTCATACCCATCACGTTTCTCATAGCCATAAAGTCCCATGTAGTCGTAGTCGAAGTGGACAACGAGGTAGTCATGCAGATACAGCGCACGTTCCGCCTCCGACCAGTTATAGCCGACACCGGACATGATCTCCCGGATCTCGCTGCGCAGGGTTTTCAGCTCGGCAGCATACTCGTCCGGGTCGTCAATGAAGTAGGACGGGTAGATGTAATCGGCGCCGGAGCTGTAGGAAATATAGGAAGCATCCGTCAGCAGTCCCACCGTAAAGCCCCCGGCGACCTCCCGGTAGACCGCAGAAAAATCCTTGTAATTCTGCTGCGTGATATCCAGACCATAGGGCTGGAGGGCGATGTGGTCGGCGTGCTCATACAGACCGAGATAGATCGCTTCGGCGGTCTTTTGTGTCTCCTGTTCGGACAGGCTGCCGACTGCGCCCAGATAGGAGAAATCCGGTATGGACTGCTTCGCAGCCGTATGCAGGACAAAGGTATCGACCGGCTGCGCCAGCAATGCGCAGGACAACACCGCCGCAGCGGTGCAGCATAGCTTTTTGCGGAATGTCGCTATCGAAAACATAGTGCTCGCTCCTTTTCATGATACTTATATATAACCTGTTGCTTCCATTATATCCGGTTTCTGGAAAAATGTCAATGAATTCACAACAAATCGCTTTCATTTTTGGCTATTTTATCAGATGCAGCGCCGGGTTTTTGTATATCCTGCAAGTCTGCTTGCATTTTGGGCGATGGTATGGTATAATCGTATCAATACCCACGACAGATAAAGGAGGGCTTGCCCATGAAACGAATCCTGCCGCTTTGCCTGCTTGCAGGACTGCTGCTGACCGGATGTACTGCCGCACCAAAGGAAACTTCCACGCCGGATGCGACCTCGGCGCCGGATACGACCTTGGCGCCGCCGGAAACCGATGCCGTCACCTTTGAGACCGGCGACACCTTGCCGGTGCTGTCCGTCACGACCAAAACGCCGGACGATACGCTTGCCTTTGTGACCGAGCCGGTAGACCGGTACGTGGCATCGCAGATCGCAAGCTGGACACCGGGCTATGAGATGCCGCCGGAGCCGTATTACGAGCCGTGCAGCGTGACGCTGACCATGCCCGGTCAGGAGGGCAGCAGCATTGCGGATGCCGATGCGGAGATCAAGGTGCGGGGCAACTGGACGACCACGTATGCCAAAAAGCCGCTGCGTCTGAAATTCGCCGAAAAGCAGAGCGTTCCCGGTCTGCGTGACGGCGCTGCCCTGAAAAACTGGGTGCTCCTTGCCAGCTACAAGGACGGCTCCATGCTCCGGGACAAGACTGCCTTTTCGATCGCAAAGGAGCTGTATACGCCGGACGGACTGTTCACCCCGGAGGCGACCCTCGTGGAGCTCACGATCAACGGGCAGTACTGGGGCGTGTACGTGCTGACCGACCAGATCCAGGTCAATGCCGACCGTGTGGCAATCACCAAGCCGGAGAAGGACTACGAGGGCACCGACATCGGCTACCTACTCGAATTTGACGGCTATGCGGAGACTGAGGACGCCCTCCAGCATTTTTCCATCGACTATGCGGACAATGCACCCCTTCTGCCGTTTGCAGGGGACGGGGAGCCGGAGCAGGAGATCACGCCCTTAGCACCTAACAGAAACCCGATGCGCACCGACCCCGGCTATACCATCAAGAGCGACATCTATTCGCAGGCACAGCACGACTGCATTGCCGACTACCTGGACGCCGTGTACCGCATCCTCTACGCTGCCGCCTACGAGGACAAGGCGCTGCAATACAACTTCGACACCCACACCCTCGAACCTGCCGAAGGCATGACACCGCAGGAGGCTGCACAGGCGGCGGTAGACGTGAACTCTTTGGCGGATGCGTACATCCTGAGCGAGATCGCCTGTGATGCGGATCTCTACTGGTCGAGCTTCTACATGGACGTGGATCTCGGCAAGGACGGCGACCGGAAGCTGCGGTTTGAAGCACCGTGGGATTTCGATTCCGCCTTTGGCAACAAGGATCGCTGCGCTGACGGAACGGGCTTCTATGCCGCATCGACCCTCTGGGACGTCAACCACAACTACCAGACCATCAACCCCTGGCTTGCCGTGCTTATTCATGAGCCTTGGTTCCAGGAGATCATCCGGGAGAAGTGGACGGCTGCCTATGATGCAGGCGTGTTCTCCCGTGCCGGGGAGCAGATCATGGCGGATGCCGCACAGCATGAGGCTGCCTTTGACCGGAATGAACAGCGATGGCAGCAGCTTAGTCATAACGAAGCCGTCAGCGAGCTCACCCGTGACGCCGCACGCTGCCGCACCGAAGCGGAAGCGGCTGCTTATCTTGCGGACTGGCTGGAGCGCCGGGTGACATTCCTCAACGGCTACTGGCACACCTGACCGAAAAAATGATACAGCCACCCACCGGTCTGCCGGGGGTGGCTGCACGTTGAAAGGTGTGATGAAAAAGGCATATATTAAAAAAGTAAGGCACTGTCCACCGCTGTCCTGCGGCGGCTAAGCCCTTGGGTGGAAAAGGTTTAACAATGAGTATAGATTCTATTATACAACGTGCAGCGTAAAATGTCAATCCATTTTCAGGAAATTTACAAATCAGACAAAATTTTCACATAAGACATGACGGATGCGACCAAATTGATAGTCCGAGTTTATACGAATTGTAAATATGCGCCACGTAATTACAAAACGCCTGTTCTCTCCGGCAAAAAGTGCTTGCCTTTTTCAGGGAGCTGTGCTATAATAAGAGTATCCCATCAGGATCGGAGTTGAATACTGTTTGAAAAGTTCCAGAAACGATACGCTGCAATACATCTACACCCTCTGCAATCAGTACGAAAAGCAGGGCTTGCAGATCAAGAACAGCCATATGCCGCTGCGTGATTATGCGCAGTTTGCGATCATGAAATTCATGCTGTACATTGCCGACAGCGACCGGAATATCCGTGACAGCGAGGTGGATATCATCAATGACTGTCTCGGTTTTTCGCTGACACGGGACTATGTGGTACGCTTCGTGGAGGAGCACCGCATTTCGTCCGATGCGATCTTTGATACCATCCTGAGCCTGATGACGGTCTTTATCAATGCAGATATCCAGAATCAGGCAGAGAACGGCTCAACGTCCCTTATGCTGCTGGATTTCCTGGATGAGCTCGGACTGGAGTTCATCACCTTCGACGGCAAATACGACGACCGCCAGACCAAGTGCATGGCGGCGCTGATGCTCAGACTCAAAAATTACCGTTCCGCCTATCTGCGCACCTGGAAGAAGATGCAGCATGAGCGGATCAATCCCTTTGCACCGCCTGTGCCCTCTAACCCGGAGGAGCGCATGGAGACCCCGGCAAGCGTGCCGGCAGGTGTGCCAAAGGAGCTGCCGCCGCCGGTGTCTTCCGGACAGCAGCCGCAGAAGTCCGGTGAGCAGGAGCTCATGGACCCGATGACCCCTGCCGCTGAGAAGAAGCCCGAACCCGAACCGGAGCCGGAGGAATCTCTGGAGGAGCTGCTCGAAAACCTCAACTCCCTGACAGGACTTTCCAAGGTCAAGGAGGATCTCAACTCCCTCATCAACTTGCTGAAGGTACACAAGATGCGTGAGGAGCGTGGGCTGCCGCAGACGTTTGTTTCGCTGCACATGGTCTTTTCCGGCAACCCCGGTACCGGTAAGACGACCGTTGCAAGACTTTTGGGCAAGATCTACCGCAAGCTCGGCGTCCTGAGCAAGGGGCATCTGGTCGAGGTCGATCGTTCCGGACTGGTCAGCGGCTATGTCGGACAGACGGCGATGAAGACCAAAAAGGTCATTGATTCCGCACTGGGCGGACTGCTGTTTATCGATGAGGCTTACGCACTGACGGCGAATACCGGGTCGAATGACTTCGGTATGGAGGCGGTCAACACCCTCCTGAAAGCGATGGAGGACAACCGTTCCGATCTCGTGGTCATCGTGGCTGGTTATACAGATCTGATGGAGGAATTCCTCGATTCCAACCCCGGTCTGCGCTCCCGTTTCAACAAGCAGATCCACTTCGATGATTACACACCGGAGGAGCTGACGGAGATCTTCTGCGGCATCTGCGGCAAGGCGTTCTTCGAGCTGACGGATGATGCGCATGACTGCGTGGCAAAGTTCTTCGAGAACCGTGTGGCACAGAAGCTTCCGGGCTTTGCAAACGGACGTGACGCCCGGAATTTCTTCGAGAAAACACTCACCAACCAGGCAAACCGCCTGGCGACTCTCGTTTCCGTCACGGACAAGGACCTCGTGACGATCACCAAGGAGGATGTCGAAACGGTCGAGCTGTTCTGATGCACCCGACCGCCGATGGCGGAGCAATAGATTCAAAACAGGCAGGAGGTATGTACATGAAGATCACATCCTTTAACCCGAACATCGTTGTCAAGGACGCAGAACCGGTCATTGCGGTCTTTGAAGCACTGGGCTTTGAGATACGGCACATGGTCAGAAAATTTGAAAACGACGAGGCAAACCGCCTGGTGCGCATGAAGCATCCGGATGGTTTTTATGTGGATATCACAGAAAACCCGCAGATTCCGCAGACGGTGACGGAGATCCGCATGAATGTGGACAATTTCGAGGAAGCATACGAAATGCTGGAGGCAAAGGGCTTCCGGAATATCCGGGATGGTCAGATCATTGAAACCCCGTCCTCCCGTATGGCGATCATGGCATCGCCCACCGGCTTTGGCATTGATCTCGTCAAGCATATCAAAAAAGAAGAAAGATAAGAGGTAACGTAACATGATCGTAATTGAAATGGAAAACGGCAAGACCATTGAGCTGGAGCTCTATCCGCAGTATGCACCGGAGTCCTGTGCAAATTTTGAGAAGCTCGTCAAGGAAGGCTTTTATGACGGGCTGACCTTCCATCGTGTGATTCCGGGCTTCATGATCCAGGGCGGCTGTCCGCTCGGCACCGGCACCGGTGGTCCCGGCTGGCACATCAAGGGCGAGTTCGCTTCCAACGGCTTCACCCAGAACACCCTGAAGCACACCCGTGGCGTCCTGTCGATGGCACGCTCCATGATGCCGAATTCCGCAGGCTCCCAGTTTTTCATCATGCACGAGGATGCACCGCACCTCGATGGTGATTACGCAGCTTTCGGCAAGGTCGTTTCCGGTATCGAGGTGGTGGACGAGATCGCATCCGCACCGACCGATTACAACGACAAGCCCACCACACCGCAGGTGATGAAGCGAGTTTATATGAAGTAAGTTCATCCGGAGACAGCTTTGCCCCCTTTGGCGTTAAGCCATTGGGGGCATTGCGTTTATTAAAGTCAGGATTTGAAATAACCGCTATCTCATCAGCGGCGATCCGCCGCTTATATCGGCGACTTGAGCTGGATGCCGTTTTCGCCCTTTTTGCGGTAGGAGACCATCAGGTCGGAGAGAACAAAATTCTCTGTCACCGGATTGTACAGGAACTGGTACTCGATGCCGTAATCCATGCCCAGCTTCTTCTGGAGCGCTAGCGCCAGCGCAAGGCGGTGCTCACTCTCACGGGGCGGATCCTGATAGCCCATCGACTGGTAGTCATAGCGCTCTGTCATCAGGCAGATGCGGTTTTCGAGGGCGTCTGTCATGGTCGTGATGACCACATCACCGTCATTGAGGTCGATATCCCAGATGATGCCGTACTGGATGCACCCACGGATGGTGTTCACCAGGTCTGCCACCAGTGCGGACTGGTCATAACGCTGCACCAGAGCTTCGGCACGGGCACGCAGCGCACTTTCGGAGGCACGCCGCATCGAATCTGCTTCCCGGCTGATGCGTTCGGGAGACATGGAGAGCTGGTTTACGGTTTTGCGATTGTTGTAAGCTGCGGTGTCATTCTTCCGCTTCTCCGTGTCGTACATACACGCCAGCACGATCGGAGAGACCGGAAATGTCAGCAAGCTGATCAGAATGACCAGCCATAAAGGAAGACGATTGTTATTCAATGCATTCCACCCCTTTCTGGATGGCTTTATTATACCATAGCACATAGAAAATGTCAAGTTACGAAACTGTAATAGAACTTTTTTTGAGAGCGAATTTCTGCATAGGGCTTGCAATCGGCTCCGGTTTGTGCTATAATATAAGTTGAATGTTTGTAAATTCTTATCAGGAGGCTATGTTTTTTATGGATAATTCGTTCTTTCCGATCAGTTTTACACTGCATATCGTACTGGCACTGCTGGCGCTTCTGGTGTTCGGCATCCAGTTTATCCGTTTCCGCAAGGGGCATCATCTGGTGCTGGCGATCGCTCTGCCGTGTACCCTGCTGCCGTACCTGTCGGACAACCAGACCTTCTTTTATATGGTAGGCGTCTTTGAGGGCGCAGCGCTGCTGCTGGCAGCGATCCTGTCCCAGACCCTTGACCGTGACAAATCAACAGAAGCCGCAGAAAAGGCTGAGACCACAGAGGAGGACGCATGAAGATCGTCATTCCGGACTGGAGCACGATGTCCGCTGTCAACATGGGTTTCTCGGCATTTGAGGAATTCGGCGAGGTCAAGTGCTGCGGTCTGACCGCACCGGAACAGGCGGCGGACGCCATTGGTGACGCCGAGGTCGTACTCGTCAACAAGACCCCCATTACCGCCCAGGTCATGGATGCCTGTCCGAACCTGAAATACATCGGTCTGTTTGCGACCGGCTACAATAACATCGATATCCCGGCGGCAACGGCACACGGTATCACCGTCTGCAATGCCGGTCAGTATTCCACACAGGGCGTCATCCAGCATACCTTTGCGCTGCTCCTGAGCCTTGCCGGGAATCTGCCACGCTATGAGAAAGCCGTTTCTGACGGCGAGTGGGAGCGTAGCGAGACTTTCTCGTATTTCCCGTACCCCACCCGTGAGCTCTCCGGCAAGACCATTGCCGTCATCGGCTTTGGCAGCATCGGACAGGGTGTGGCGAAGGTCGCAGACGCCTTTGGGATGCGTGTGATCGTGAACACGAGAACAAAACCGCAGAATTGCCCATACGAGGTCGTTTCCCAGGAGGAAGCCTTCCGGCAGGCAGATGTGCTGACAGTGCATTGTCCGCTGACGGAGCAGACCGCAAATCTCCTGCGGGAGGAGACACTCTCCCTTATGAAGCCGGGCGCTTTTGTCATCAATACAGCCCGCGGCGGCATTGCCGATGAGCAGGCTGTTGCAAACGCTCTGCACGAAGGACGGCTCGGCGGCTATGGGACAGACGTGCTCGTCAAGGAGCCTATGTCCCCGGATACGCCGCTGAAAAATGCCCCCAACTGCATCATCACCCCCCATATCGCATGGGCGGCGGATGAGACCCGTGAACGTCTGGTCGGCATCGTCGCAGATAACCTGCGCAACTGGCTGGAGGGGCATCCCACCAATCAGGTGAACGCAAAATGAAGCTCGCAGGACGTGGCATCGCCTTTCTGCTCACCGGGCTTCTGGTGATCGGACTGCTGCTGTTCCTGCCTGCCGGAACGCTGCACTACCCGAATGGCTGGCTGCTGATCGGGGTGCTGTTTATCCCGATGCTGCTGATGGGCGCTGTGATGCTCGTCAAGGCACCGGCACTTTTGCAGAAACGCCTGCAGAACAAGGAAACACAGACCGCCCAAAAGGGCGTTGTAGCACTGAGCGGACTGATGTTTCTGGCAGGCTTTGTCGTGGCAGGACTGGATTTCCGGTTCGGGTGGGTCGTTCTTCCGAAGGCGGTCTCCGTGATTGCTGCCGTGGTTTTTCTGGCTGGCTACGCACTCTACGCCGAGGTGCTGCGTGAAAACGCCTATCTCTCCCGGACGGTCGAGGTGCAGGAGGGACAGAAGGTCATCGACACCGGCTTGTACGGTGTGGTGCGGCACCCGATGTATGCGGCGACATTGCTGATGTTTCTGTCGATGCCGCTGGTGCTGGGCTCTGTGATCGCTCTGGTGATCTTCCTGATCTACCCGGTGGTGATCGCTGTGCGCATCCGGAATGAGGAGCAGGTACTGCGTGAAGGGCTTCCGGGCTATGCAGACTATCAGAAACGTGTGAAATACAGATTAGTACCATTTATCTGGTAAAAGGAGTAACCATATGATCGATATCCGCAATAAGAAACGCATTGTCATCAAGCTGGGCACCTCGACGCTGACCCACAAGACCGGCAAGCTCAATATCCGCCGCATGACCAATCTGACCCGTGTGCTGGCAGACCTCCAGAATGCAGGACATGAGCTGATCTTAGTATCGTCCGGTGCGGTGGGACTTGGCGTCGGCAAGCTCAATCTCGCTGAGCGACCCAAGGACACCCCCGGCAAGCAGGCGGCTGCCGCAGTCGGACAGTGCGAGCTGATGCATATTTATGACGAGATGTTCTCCCGGTATGGGGTGACGGTCGCACAGATTTTGCTGACCAAGACCATCATTTCGAGCGAGGACCGTGTGGCAAATGTCCGCAATGCGATCAATGCCCTGACCCGGCTCAACTGCATCCCGATCGTGAACGAAAACGACACGGTCGCCATTGACGAGCTGGAACTGGAGATCGGCGAGAACGATTCGCTCTCGGCACTCGTGGCGTCCATTGCAGAGGCACAGGCGCTCATCATCCTTTCGGATATCGACGGGCTGTATGAGGGCGACCCCCACACCAATCCCGATGCCAAGATCATCCCCGTGGTCGAGGAGATCGACGGCTCGATCGAAAAGATCGCCGGCGGCGCAGGCAGCGCCCTCGGCTCCGGCGGCATGGCAACCAAGATCAACGCCGCCAAAATTGCCACCGCTGCCGGCGTGGACATGATCATCATGAATGGCAGAAACCCCGAAGACCTCTACAGATTATTCGACGGCGAGGAGCTGGGAACGTATTTCCCGGCGAAACGGTGAGTTAGATTAGAAATTACCTAAAAGACCCCGAAAGGAGCGTTAAATATCATGAACTATATGGAATCCCTCGGTGCCAGGGCGAAGGCTGCGAGTCATGTGATCGCATCTGCCG
>CACXGK010000067.1 GCA_902767115.1 uncultured Ruminococcus sp. | reverse complement strand
GCAGCTTCGCATTTTTCCGGATAACCGCCGGTGCTGCCGCTTTCTTTGGTGACGAGGATAGAGGCGCCGCAAAGCGCAATGTGCCGCAGATTGTCCGCCACAAGAAACGGCGGTTTTTCGGCAATCACATGGGATGCATCGTACCCAAGCGCCCTGCACTGTGCGAGAATGCCGTCTGTCGGCAGGACTCTGACCCAGAGCCGTTCCCGGAAATCCCGCACACGGGTGAGGGCTTCGAGCGACTTGCTCCCCAGTGTCGAGAGGACATTGCCGTCTGCGGCGCTGAGTGTGTCGATCAGTGCATCCATATCCGCAATCGCTTCGCCCTGCACCTGCGTTTTCGAGCGCAGAAGGCGCCAGTCCGGTATCTGGCAGGCATCACAGGCGATGCGGATATTGGCACTTGCCTCCCGTGCGTAGGGGTGGGTGGCGTCGATGACAAGGCGAAAGTCCCTTGCGTTCAGAAGCGCTCCGATCTGCGCAGCATCCATCCTGCCGCACAGCACCTCGACCCCGTCCGGCAAAAGCGCTGCGCCGTATGCCGTCGCCACGCTCACGGCTGCCGGAATGCCGGAATGAACGCAGAATTCCGCAAGCTCACGTCCCTCTGTCGTCCCCCCGAAGATCAGGAGCTTATCCATGCCGGTAGCCCCTCGGTGTGACCATTTTTCCGCCGATCACGGTCGTTTCGGAGTTGCCGATGAACACGGTCGTGAACATATCCACCTGTGTGTCACGCAGCTCGGAAAGCGTAAGGATGCGGCAGCGCTCGCCCTCTCTGCCGATCTGGGTCGCCAGTCCGCAGACGGTGTCCGGACTGCGGTAGGGGAGGATGAGGTCGCAGGCGTGTTTCAGGTGATCGGTGCGGCGCCGGGATGCCGGGTTGTACAGCACAAGCGTGAGGTCTGCCATCGCAGCGCCGACCAGACGTTTCCGGATGGTTTCCCACGGGGTGAGAAGGTCGGACAGCGAGATCACAGCGAAATCATGCGTCAGCGGCGCCCCCAGCAGCGCACCGCCCGAAAATGCCGCCGAAACACCGGGTATCACCACGATCTCCGCTGCCGGATACGCCCCGGACAGCTCAAAGGCAAGCCCTGCCATCCCGTAAAGCTCTGCATCGCCGCTGCAAACAAGAGCACAGTTCCGTGACTGTGCTGCGTTGAGGGCAAGCCGCACACGCTCCTGCTCCTGCCGCATCCCGGTGGAAATACACGTCTTTCCGGGGAACAGGGACTCGATCAGAGCGGTGTACGCCGTGTAGCCGTAGATCACGTTGCACGACTGGATGGCATTGCAGGCGTCAATGGTCATGCCGCCGGCGCTGCCGGGTCCGAATCCGATGACAAACAGTTTCATGAAAGCTGTCTCCTTTTCAAAAAGTCAACGTGTACCGCACATTGCGCTGCGGCACAGGTCACGCCGTTTCCGGCGTATTTGGGATAGACAAGTGTACCGCCTGCGCATAGCACGGCGCTGCGCTCGCAGACATTGTCTACGCCGACTGTCTGCCGGACAAAATCCGATGCTCCGAAATTCCCTTTCACGCTCTGCAATTCCTGTGCGGTGTAGGTGTAAAGCGGCAGCCGGTGCGCCTTGCAGAACGTCAGAAGTCCGGGCTCATGCGCTTTCCGGTCGATGGTAGCAGCAGCTTTCAGGCGCTCGGTGGGAATGCCGGCGGCTTGGAGCTGCGATTCGATCTGTTCTGCACTTGCCCCCTTCCGGCAGCCGATGCCGAGGATGAGGTCACGTGGAATGAGATGGAGCGTGACAGGGAAGGGCTTGCGGTTTTTCTCTGTGCCGATGTAAATACCGATGCGTGTGCCGTCCTCCTGCGTGAGCTCCGGCGGCAGGTTCACATACGGCACATCGCTCACAAGCCCGATGGGTTCGCCCTGTAAAACGGCTGCTGCGACCGCCTTGGCAGCGGCAAGGTCGGTGATGGCAAGGTCATTTGCCACGGCAAAGCTGTCCGGTGAAAACTTGCCGCCGCTGTCCGTTGCCGTTGTGATAACGGGAACAGCACCGAGCCCTTCCGCCAGCGAGAGCGCCAGTGCATTGGCACCGCCGATGTGACCGGAGAGCAAAGGAATGACAAACCGTGCATTTTCGTCCAGGACGAGCACGGCGGGGTCGGTGGCTTTGGAATGCACACAGGGCGCAATGGCACGCACAGCGATCCCGGCAGCGCACACGAATACGAGGGCGTCATACGTCCCGAAAAGCTCCTTGGTGAGCGCATAGACCGCATCAAACTGCACAGCCAGCGCATCCGCATGGGCACTGTGCGCATAGCGGATGCATGAGCAGAGCTTCAGGTCGGCGATCCGGGCGGTCAGGTCAGCACCCTGTTCCGTGATGGAAATGAGCGCCGCTTTCATGGCTTTGCCTTCCGGAATTCGGTCTCGAACTGCGCATCATAGAGCTTGGACAGCGCATAATCCGAGCCGAGGAAATCCCCGACCGTGATGAGGGCGTGCTTGCGGATGCCGTGACGTTTGCCGGTTTCGGCGAGGGTCGAGACCGTGCAGCGCAGTACCAGCTCATCCTCCCAGCTTGCCTTGTAGACGATGGCAGCCGGGGTATCGGGGGCGTATCCGCCGGCAAGGAGCTGCCCGGAGAGCTGTTCGAGCATCCCGGCGGAGAGGAAGATCACCATGGTCGCATGGTGGCTTGCGAGGGATTCGATGGATTCGGCAGCTGGCACCGGTGTGCGGCCTGCCATGCGTGTCAGGATAACCGTCTGGGATACGTCCGGAAGCGTGTACTCCGCCCGGAGTGCCGCCGCAGCGCCGCAAAAGGCGCTCACACCCGGACAGATCTCATAGGGGATATGCAGTGCGTCGAGCCTGTCCATCTGCTCCCGGATGGCGCCGTACACGCAAGGGTCACCGGTATGCAGCCGCACAGTCAGAAGTCCCTTTGCCTCAGCGTCCTGCATGACAGCAATGATCTCGTCGAGGGTCATGACAGCGCTGTTGTGGATGCTGCATCCGGATTTTGCACTTTGCAAAAGCTCGGCATTGACCAGCGAGCCTGCATAAATGATAACGTCTGCCTGTTCGAGCAGGCGCTTGCCACGAACGGTGATGAGGTCTGCTGCGCCACATCCGGCACCTACGAAATATACCATGCTATCCCTCCTGTAATTGCTGTAAAAGATCGCCTGCCTGCGCCGTTTCAAGCCAGATCTCGTGCTGGTAGGAAAAGACTACCGCACCGATGGGAACGGCTGACTTGACACGTTTATTGAGATACTGCCCGATGCGTTCAGTCAGGACGTGGAGCGTGTCCGCCATACAGCCGTTTTCGAGCAGGATGTCGAGTGCCGCATCGACCGTCACGCAGTCCGTGAGTCTGCACAGCACAGCGCTGTCCACGCCTGCAAGCGCTGCGCAGGCAATGAGCGTTTCCATGCGTCCGTCTGCATAGGCGGAATGCGTGTTGAAAATGCCGCTGCCGAGCTTGACGAGCTTGCCGATGTGGCCGACAATGAGAATTCCCTCAAATCCGAGCGAAACGCCAATGTCAATGGCGTCCCCCAGGAAATTGCTGCACTTGACCTCACGCCCGGAGAGGGCGGCAAGGTTCCTGCTGAGAAACTGCTCCCCGTAATTGCCGAGTGTCAGGAGCAAAATGCGTTCGCCGGCGGCTTTCCGCATCTGCGCTTCGGTGCGGATGGTGTCGATGAGGGCGGCGGTGCTCATGGGCTCGACAATGCCGCTGGTGCCGATGATCGAAATGCCGTCCACGATACCAAGGTGCGGATTGTAGGTCTTTGCGGCAAGCTCTCTGCCGCCGGGGACGTAGATCTCCACCAGAAATCCGCCTGCCGCTGCCAGCTCCTCCGCTGCCGCTTCGACCGATGCGGCGATCATGCGGCGTGGCACGGAATTGATGGCAAAGGCGCCCACCGGTTGGTCAAGTCCCGGCTGGGTGATTCTCCCGATGCCCTCGCCGCCGGTGATGGTAATGCCGTGTGCTGCGTGCGTGACACGGGCGTACACGGCAACGCCGTTGGTCACATCCGGGTCGTCGCCGCTGTCTTTGATGACGGCGCAGGATGCGGCGTTGGCGTCAAACTGCACATCCGTGACAGGCAGCGTGAGCGTGCCGCCCTTTGGCAGGCGCACCGTGACATCCGGAACGGCTTTGCCCAGCAGGAGCATCCGTGCCGCAGCGCCGGCGGCTGCGGCAGCGCACGTTCCGGTCGTGTAGCCGCAGCGAAGCTTCTGGGTGCCGTGGAAAATGTACTGCTCCATCAGGCATCCCCCTTTTCATCATGGACAATGACGACTGTGAAATACCCAAGGCTCTCGCATTTCCGCAGGTCGGTGTAAATGCGCTCGTGTGCCATACCGCAGTTCTCGACGGCACGGGCATTGTCCAGCATTCCGGCGTCTTCGAGCATTTTGCAGAGCGCCGGAAGGTGGCGTCCGGCTTTGAGAATGACCTTGGTGCCGGGCAGACGCAGACGCTCTGCAAAGCCCTCACACCCGAACGGCAGGATCTGCACGGGAGTGCTGCCGTAGCCGATGGGCATCTCTGTCTTTGCCGCCGCCGCAGAAAAGCTCGTCACGCCGCAGACCGTTTGCACCGCAAATCCACGCCTGCGTACACGCTGTCCGATGGGGTAAGCGCTTGCAAAGGTGGAGGCATCCCCCAGGCACAGAAAGGCGGTATCGCCCTGTCCGAGTGCGTCGCACAGGACATCTGCCGCCCGGTCGTATAGAGGCTGCATCTGTGCAGACATGGGGAGATCCAGCGGCAGGATCACTTTCCCGGAAAGGTCAGCGGCGCCCTCTGCAATGTGCAGTGCAGTCATAGAATCGCCCACACGAGGGGCAGCAATGACGGGGCAGCGCTCAATGGCTTTCAGAGCGCCGAGCGTCATCCAGTCGGGGTCGCCGGCGCCGACGCTGACGAGGTAGAGTGTTCCTGCCATGATGTTCTCCTTATGATTACTGTAAGAGCTCCCGTTTCATGAGGGACAGGTCAAAGACATCAGCCTGTCCGTCACCGGTGAGGTCTGCATTGCTGAAATTGCGGATGGTACCCTGTCCGAGGAGGTATTTCTGCATGGTGACAAGGTCGGTCAGGTCGAATTTGCCGTCCTCGTTGACGTCGCCCCGGAGCCCCTTGGCAGGGGCCTCGTTCTGGTACACACGCTCGAACATGGTCTCCGCCCAGATGCGGCGCATTTCCTCATAGCCTTCGGAATTCGGATGCACGCCGTCGCTGCTGAGGTATTCCGTGTGCTCCGCCAGGATCGTGCTGAAATCAGGACCCTGTACGACCTGCGGATATTCCTCATAAATGCGGTCGATCATCTCGTTGTAGCTGTCAAGGTAATCTGCCACGCCCGGTTCCTCCGCATGGGGGATTTTCGGAAGGACAGGGGTCTTGCCGAGGGCGAGGACAGCCTCGATCATGTAAACGGTATTCTCGTAATAATTCTGCGGACCGGACTGGTTGCCCCAGGCGTCATTGGTGCCGTAGGCGATGGAAACGAAGCGTCCGGGGAAGGTGGACAGCCAGCGGTCGATATTCTCCTTGCCGTCGGTGGACGTGATACCGCCGATGCCGCCGTTTTCCTGAATGGGGAAGTAGCGGTCGTCCAGGCGGTTGACATAGGTCGCAAAGCCGGTGCCGTAGCAGTTGTTCATGCCGCCGGCGGTGATGCTGTCGCCGAGGAACAGCCAGCTATCGTCCACGCCGTCCGAAACGTCGTGAATGTCGAAATTGAGCATAGCCGTGGCGCCATCCCGGTCGTCCGCCTGGGTCACGCTGATGCGGATCCAGTTGTAGCCCTCAAATTCGACAACGTGCTGCCGGGATGCCAGGGTATTGTCCTCCACGGTCGCAACGATCTCCCAGCCGGATTCCGGATAGGTGCCGCCGGGAGCGGCGTTGATCTCGATGGTGTAGTCTGAGGGCTCCTGGTTGCGGTTGATGTACATACCGATGGTGTCGTAGGCGCTGGTGCAGTACCAGACGGCGTCAATGACCCTGCGGTTTTCCTCCGGGACGCCGGACAGGTCGTAGGCAAGGTAATCCGGGCACTGTGCATTCCAGAACGAGAAGTAATGCTCGTCGTTGCCGGCGGCGGCAGTTGCCGGGTTGCTGCCGGAATAGGCAGGGCAGTTCCGGCTGATGACCGGATTCGGAACGGGTGCAGATGCGGCATTTGCCGGCAGCGGCACGGGCAGGAGCGCCGCTGCAGTCAGGGCTGCGAGCAGGGAATTGCTTTTCTTCATTTCATCATCCTCCTAAGTAAGGGCTTCCAAGTGAAACCGAACACTTATATTGTAGCATAAAACGTTTGAAATTGCAAGGGGAACACGGCATTCTCCAGGCAACCTTATCTTCAAATCATACAAACTTTTTTACGAGTTCCCGCTTTCATATCTCCGGGAATTTTCTATTTATGTAGTGGAAAAGTAGTTGAAAACCATCAGAGCGCTTACCCGATCACCCAATTCTGGCTTTCGTTCTGCGTTCTGACCATATTGGCGAAGATGCCGCCTTTCTGCATGAGCTCGGAGGGCTTGCCGGATTCCTGCACCACGCCGTCTGCGAGCACCACGATCTTGTCAGCGCCCGAAACGGTGCGCATTCTGTGCGCAATGACCATGACGGTCTTGTTTCGGATGAGCCGGGAGAGGGCGGTCTGGATCGCTGTTTCGTTTTCAACGTCCAGGCTGGCAGAGGCTTCATCAAGCAGGATGATCGGTGCGTCCTTCAGAAAGGCTCTTGCGATCGAAATGCGCTGGCGTTCACCGCCGGAAAGCTCGCTGCCGTTTTCGCCGATGAGGGTGTTGTAGCCGTCCGGCAGGCGGCTGACAAAGGCATCGCAGTTGGCAAGCTTGGCTGCCGCCATGACTTCCTCGTCGGTGGCGTCCTTTTTGCCGATGCGGATGTTGTCCATGACGCTCTGGTTAAACAGCGTCACGTCCTGGAATACGATGGAAAACGCCGAGAACAGAGTCTCCGGATCAACCTTGGAAATGTCCATGCCGCCAAGTGTGATCCTGCCGCCGGTCACGTCCCAGAACCTTGCCGCAAGGCGTGAAACGGTCGTTTTGCCGCCGCCGGAGGGACCGATCAGCGCTGTGACCTCGCCCTGCTTTGCCGTGAAGGAAACATCCTGCAAGACCGCCGTGTCATCATTGTACGCAAACGACACATGATCGAATGTGATGTCAAAGCCATCATTGGTCATCTGCTCCGTACCCGTCTGGATCTCGTGCGAGAGGACTTCGTCCAGGCGTTCGCACTGCACCGTTGTGGCGATGATTGCCGCAAAATTCTGGAGTGTGATCTGCATCGGGTCGTACAGTCTGGATACGAGCATCAGGAACATGAAAAACGTCAGCAGATCGACACTTCCGTTTGCCAGCAGCGCACCGCCGACAAGCGCCGTGGTCGCAATGCCGAGCTTGAGCACGATCGCTGCGGAATTGACACAAACAGCAAGCTTGAGCTCCGTGAACAATGCCTGCTTCTCGACATGATCGATCTTTTTATCGAGCTGCTTCATGTAGTCGTCCTGGGCGTTGTTGGCACGCAGGTCACGGACGGTTTCCAGGCATTCCTGGATGCCGTCGGAGAGTTCGAGCTTGACCTTGTTGTTGGATTTGACCGCCTTTTTCTGGTAGCTTGCCGAACCCCATACCAGCAGGAACGAAGCCGGAATGACCCAGAAGCTTGCCAGCGCCAGCCGCCAGTCAAAGAACAAAAACATACTCAGCCCCACAATCGCCGTGGAGATCAGCGCACCGATGAGCTCCGGGATCCAGTGGCTCGATGCGGTCTCGATCTGTGCGCAGTCTGCCATGATGGTCGTGGTCAGATCGGCGATGTTTTTCTTGCCGAAGTAGGAGAGCGGCAGCTTGCGCAGACGCTCCGCAAGGGACGTTCTCCGCACGCCGCTTTCCTTGTAGGTGGACAGGAATGTGGCATTGTACTGGATGAAATTTGTCAGTGCGATGATGCAGAGGATCACGACCGATGCGATGGCATAAAACGGGATGCGTTCCTTGGTCAGGCTGTGGTTCAGGAGATCCTGGATGAGCAGGTAGAGCACGCCTGCCGGCATCATGAGCGCAATATTCGTAATAGTGACGCAGATGCAAGCCTTTGCCATATCGACAGCGCCCTCGTGGGAAAGCGCAAATGTATGCTGTAATTTTTCTATAACCTTCATGTCAGGCACCTACCTTCCAGTTGACCGAACGGGTGTATTCCTCAAACATCTCCTTGTAAACGCCGTTTTGCGCCATGAGCTGCGAATGCGTGCCGTGCTCACAGATGCCGCCGTCACGCAGCACATAAATGCAGTCGGTGTTCACAACGGTACTCAGCCGGTGAGCGATCATGATGACGGTCCTGCCCTTGGCAAGCGCTGCGAAAGCCGCCTGCACCTTGGACTCATTGTCGGGGTCGGCAAAGGCAGTGGCTTCGTCGAGAATGAGGATGGGGGCGTTTTTCAGAATCGCTCTTGCGATCGAAATGCGCTGCTGCTCACCGCCGGAGAGATAAGTCCCCTTGGTGCCGATGACGGTGTGGATGCCGTTGGGCATTTTCTCGATGATGTCCATGCACTGGGCTGTTTCGAGCGCCTGCATGACCTCCGCTTCGCTTGCATCCGGACGGGACAGGCGGACGTTTTCGAGAATGGAGGTCTTCAGCAGCCGGCTGTCCTGAAAGACAAAGGAAACCTGCTGCATCAGCTCCTCCTGCGGAATGCTTCGGATATCCGCACCGCCGATGCGGATGCAGCCCTCGGTCACGTCAAAGAACCGTGCGACCAGTTCTGCCGTGGTCGTTTTGCCGCCGCCGGAGGGGCCGACCAGTGCGATGTGCGCACCGCCCGGAATCTCCAGATTCAGGTCACGCACGGCAAATTCCGCCGCATCCTTGTACCGGTAGCTGACGTGTTCGAGGGTGACGGAATTGTCCTGCGGATGCGCCGTTCCCCCGGACGGCTGCAGCGGCTCGATGCTCAGGATGTTGTCAATGCGTCCCAGTGCGTCAATTACGACCATTTCCTGCTCACCGGAGTAGGCGATCTTGGTCAGGGTGACGGTCAGGAGGGGCGTGACGATGATGTAGTACATCACATTGAGGATCATGTCAGGCGTCACACCGTCCTTTGTGAGGATGTAAGCGCCGAGCACCAGAAAGGCGAAAACGGCATTGATGCACGTCATAAAAAGCACCATCGGCTTGCGCAGGAGCAAGGTGTATTCCGTTGCCCACTTGCCGAAACCGTCGATGGCGGACTTGAAGCGGCGGAACGAATGCACCGACTGCCCGAACACCTTCACGACCGGGATGCCCCGGACATATTCCGTTGCCTCGCTGCTCATGGTGTCGAGGGCGTTCTGGTATTCCGCCATTTTCTCCTGCATTCCCTTGCCCATCATGCTCATCATGACACCAAAGCCGATGAGCGCCGGGATCAGGCAGATCAGCCCCATCCGCCAGTCGAATACGGCAAGCAGGATCAGCAGTCCGACCGGCGTTGCGGCGGCGACGGCTTTATCGGGCAGATTATGCGCAATGAAGGTCTCGGTAGCAGCAGTGGATTCGTTGACGATACGGCGGATCTTGCCGGTGCCGTCCTCATCGAATACGCCCAGCGGCAGCGTGATGATGCGGCGCATGAGACTTTTGCGGAGATTCGCCTGCACCCGGAATGCCGCAGTATGCGTGCAGAGAAGCGCTGCAATGTACAGCAGCAGGGCGCCGATGGTAACAGCGACCGCCTCCCATGCGATGCCCTTGATCTGGTGCAGGTTTTCGCCGTTGACGGCGATGCGGATGATGCGCCAGAGATCATAGAACGGCACGAGTCCCATGAAAGCCGTGACGGCTGCCAGGATGCGTCCGAGTGTGATGAGATGCCGGTGCGAACCGGCGTACTCATTGAGGATCTTCATGACGTTTGGTTCCTGTTCGGGTTTCATTGATCTACCTCCATACCTTAGTTAGCTATCGCTAACCGAACTTTGATAACTATCCAACAAAAAAATGAGCCCAAAGGCTCATTCGTGCATTCCCATAATATGCATCCATCCCGGCATGAAGAAATCGTTGACACGGTCTAAATACGCATTCAACTTTTCGTCGGGGTATTCGTGAATGATCGGCTCGATGATCGCCGTCACAAAGGCGCTCAGCAGCGTATGCAATTCCTCCTGTTCCAGTTCGATCGCAGGGTAGCCCTGCTGTTTCAGTCTGGTGATCGCCAGGGCGAGATCACCTTGGTGCAGCTCCACGAATTTGTGGATGTAATGCTCGTACTTCGTTCACTGCGAGCATTTGGCAAGGAGCAAAAACTCCGATTTATTGGGAACAATTACTTCCTTGACAATATCGATGATGGATTCACCGAACAGCGAACCCTCCTCCTTGTGCGCATCGAGAAGCTGGTATTTGAGGTCTTTGTGCTGCTGCATCCGTTCCTGAATTTCCTCGATCAGGGGATCGACCAGCGCACTGAACATCGCCTCCTTGCTGCTGTAATGCCGGTACAGGGCGGCGGAGGTCAGACCGGCACGGTTGCCGATGCTGCGGATGGATGCCTCCATAAAACCCTTCTCCAGAAACTCTGCTTTCATGGCAGCCTGGATGCGGAAATGGCTTGCAGTTTTATCCTTTGGCATGGGACACCTCCTTTGTGAAGTCGGGTGCTAACACTTGATAGCTATCAGTGATAGTTTAGCACAGGCTAACCGCATTTGTCAAGGGAAGTTGCAGCCGGTTTTCAGGATTTTGGCAGATCAGACAAATTTCCGATCTTTGCCGGAGAGATTCTCATAATTATGCTTAGCGACAGCGAACAAATTCTGCAAATCCACAAATGAACCTGCAAATCCTTGCGGTTTGTGCTATACTGAATGTAGTTTGAATATGCTAATCAAACGGAAAGGGGTGATACCATATGACAACGTTCATACTGCTGCTTCTGATGATGGCAGGGCTGTTTCTGCTGCTGTGGGGCGCCGTGGGATTTGTGCAGGACAAACGCTTCTTCACCTCTGCGCCCCAAGCGATCCAGGACGGCGTGCAGCCAAAGCCGGAACGCTTTCCGGGGCAGCACATCCTGGGGTGGTGCATGATCGTTCTGGCGCTTGGCATGATGGGCGGTGCGGTTGTGTACGGTGCGTGGGACGGCATCCGGAACGGCTTTGGATTCTGGCAGTTCTTCGCCCGGTTCCTCATTTTGTTCTGGGGGCAAAAAGTCTTTGATATTGCGGTATTTGACTGGTTCCTGCTGTGTCACAGCGGCTTCTATCCGCACTATTTCCCGGAGATCAGAGAGGTGGTCGGACCGCATCTGTTCGGCTATAACTGGAAAAGCCACCTCATCGAGATCATATCTCACCTGATCGTCAGCGCTTTGCTTTCGGTCATTTGCATGAGAAAAAGTCCCCTCTCCGGACGAGAGGAGAGCTCTGTTACTGCCTGCTGAAAACCAGCCGTTTGAGCAAAGACAGATCAAATACATCAATTGTACCATCACCGTTCATGTAGGCATTCACACTGATCTTCGATGCCGGCTCCAGTCCCAGCAGATACTTTTGCAGGAGGATGATGTCCAGCACGTCAATGCTCTGGTCGGCGTTGACGTCACCTGTCCAGTCGATCGGAACTTCCGGTATGTCAGAGGTCGGTTCTTCTGTCGGCGCTTCCGTCGGTTCCTCGGTGGGCGCATCAGTGGGGGCTTCGGTCGGAGCATCCGTTGGTTCCTCTGTCGGCGCTTCGGTGGGATGCTCGGTCGGGGCAGGCGCTTCGCCTGTGAGGTATTCGCTCAGCACGCCGCACCAGTATTCCGCCATTTTCTTGTAGCCGTCCTCGCTCGGATGCACGCCGTCACTCAGGTCTGCCTTGGTCAGAACGGAATTGATATCCGCCTGCACAATGGGCTTTCCCTCGGCAGCCTTCCGGGAGACAAGCTCACGCACCTGGGCATTGTAATCATCGACCGCCGCATCCATTTCCTCCACGGTGTAGGCGTCCGTGTAGGTCGTCACATCGGCGTCCATGTAGGGGATGGTGGAAACATAGAGCGCACCGCCCTCTGGAATGTAGGTCAGAATCGCATCCACGAGCAGTTCCAGACGCTCCCCGGCGTGGTCGAGCTCGTAGGACGAGAGGATGTCATTCGTGCCGATCTGGAGCATGACCACATCCGCCGGATACTCCTCCATCAGCCAGTCGATGAAGTTATAAATGCCTGATCTTCCGGGACAATCCGCAATGGCGTAGCCGGAGTAGCCTGCATGGTCGGGGTCGCAGACGCCGTCGATGTACCAGCCGTTGGGACCGACGAAATCCACGCCGTCTGTCAGCCCTTCGTCGTTGAGCAGGTACCACAGCGGAATGCGGTAGCCGCCGACAACGGTGAAGCCGTCTGTGATGGAATCGCCAAGCGGCATGATGCGCACGGGGTCGCCGTCCGCTGCCGCAGGTGAAAAGGGTGTGAGCATCGAAAGTGACAGCACACCGGCTGTCAGGGCAGAAAGCAGCTTGTTCATCTTCATAATAAACACCTTCCTGGTTGTATTTCTATATAAGAACGTGTCTTCACAAGGGACAAGTTCCAAGTACAGTATAGCATAGTTTTGTCCAAAAAGCAAGTGTCAAATGCAAGAGTGCCCCTTGACACATCCCCCGGAAAGGAGTATAATAAAGGAAGTAAGCAATCTCTCACTCACCGATCACGAAAGGAGAAGCCATTGAAAACACCTGTGAAACAAACCCAGCGCTGGATGCTGCCGGTCGGCGTGCTGATGCTGCTGGGAGGACTTGTGTGCCTGGGCGTGCTGGCGCTGGCGATGCTGTTCCGGTTTCCGGAGAAGCAGGTGGCAGCGGCGGAGTTTACCGATGCACCGCTCTTAGACCGCAAGGCGCTCGAATGGGTACCCCCGACCGAGGCACCGACGGAACAACCGGTGGAGGAACCGGATTTTGTCTATACGATGGGCATTGACATGGCAAAGGTGGCTTCCCATCATGCCGCCAATCCCGACGTCATCGGCTGGGTGCGCATCCCGGATACGTGCATCAATTATCCCATCGTGCAGACGAATAACAATGATTTCTATGTCGATCATAGCTGGCAGGGCGCACCGAGCTTTGCGGGTGCGATCTTTGCGGACTGGCGCTGCACGCTCGACACGACCGACAATGCGCTGGTTTACGGGCATAACATGGGCAACGGCACGATGCTCCACGCCATCAAGAACTACAAGGTCTACGAATGGGGCATGGCGCACCGGTATTTCGAGGTGGCGTCGCTCTCGCACCGGTATCTGTACCGTGTGGTCGCCTGCAGCGTGCTGTACGGCGAGCTTGGCGCCAAGTTCGATTACTGGAACTACATCTCCATGAATCGACCGAATTATCGCTATTATTACGACAGCATCAAGGGTACCGCCGGCACCTGGTACGGTGACGGACTGCCTGCCCCGAAGGACAACCAGGATCGCATGATCGCCCTCCAGACCTGCAATTCCGGTGCGCATGACGGAATGCGCTGCATCCTCTTTGCACAGTGCGTGGGGGATGTGACGAACGTGACGGAGTTCTCCGAGAAGCAGGGACTCAACGCCGGCAAGCATCCGCCGATCCCGTAAACTATATCTAACAAAATGAGAAGCCGCTTTGCATTGCAGAGCGGCTTTTTCAAATGCCTCTTGCATTTTTTATCTGCCTGTGCTATAATAATAACCGGTAAGCGTTTGCTAACCACATAAGAGAGAAATGATAGGAGGATTTATGATGCCACAAGTGGAATTCAAAGACGTTGTGAGAACCTATGGCAAGGGCGAGGGAATGCAGATCGCTGTCGATCATGTGAGCTTTACCATAGAGAAAGGAGAGTTCGTGGTGATACTTGGGCAGTCCGGTGCCGGCAAATCTACGGTGCTGAATATGCTCGGCGGCATGGACGTGCCGACGGAAGGACAGGTGTTCGTGGACGGACAGGAGATCTCGTCCTACAATGACCGGAAGCTGTCGGAATATCGGGCGGATACGATCGGTTTCATCTTCCAGTTCTACAATCTCCTGCCGGGATTGACGGCTTACGAGAATGTAGCGCTGGTCAAGGATATCAAGAAATCGGCACTCAGTCCGGACGAAATGCTCGAACGTGTCGGGCTTGCCGACCAGAAGCACAAATTCCCCACGCAGATGTCCGGCGGTCAGCAGCAGCGTGTTTCCATCGCAAGAGCGCTTGCCAAGGACCCGAAGATCATCCTGGGTGATGAGCCGACCGGTGCGCTCGATTCCGAGACCGGCAAGCTGGTCATTGACCTGCTGCAAAGGCTTTCGACCGAGGGCGGCAATACGGTCATTCTCGTGACCCACAACGCCGACATTGCCAAGTGCGCCAACCGTATCATCCATATGCGCAACGGCAAGATCAAATCCATCAAAACGAACGAGCATCCGCTGTCCGCCAACGACATAGAATGGTGAGGTGACAGCTATGCTCAATCGAAAAATGCTCCGTGATATGCGGGCAAATTTTGCACAGTTCTTCTCCATCCTGCTGCTGTCGCTGATCGCCATGTGGTGCTACACGGGATTTCAGGCGAATGTCGTCGGCGGCAACAAGGCACGAGAAACATTTGAAAGCGATGCGAATTTCGCAGACGGCTGGATCTATGGCGCCGGCTTTGATGAAAAGGCACAGGATGCGGTCGATGGCATCACCGGCATCCGTGACGTCCAGCGCCGCACCGAAGTTCTCGGCAAGGCGGACGACAAATACAACACCGCCGAGCTTTACTGCTACTTCCAGGACGAAGCCGTGGTGACGATCCCCCGGACGATGGAGGGCGCCGACTTTGACCCGAAGGATGCGGACGGCGTGTGGCTGTTCAGCCGGTTTGCGCAGACGTGGGATATCCATGTCGGCGACAAGTTCACCGCCCACGTCATGGGTCTGGACATCGAGCGTGAGGTCAAGGGTCTGATCGTGACGCCGGAGTACGAATTCGCCTGCGCCTCGACGGACACGGATACGGATTTCCACAATATCGGATTTGCCTATTTCTCATCGAAGGTGCTGCCGGAGGAAATGCGCATCAGCAACGAGATCATCTTCACCTGCGATGGCAAAACGCTCGATTACGAAACGGATATCTCCAAGGCGCTGCATGATGATTACGCCTATTTTGCGGACAGAAACAGCATCCGTGGCTGGTACCAGCTCTCGGATGAGCTCTCGCAGCATGACAGCTTTTCGTACATCTTCTCGTTTGTCTTTGTGGCGATCGCCCTGCTGGTTATCATCACGACCATGAAGCGTATGATCACCCAGCAGCGCACCCAGATCGGCACGCTCAATGCCCTCGGCATGAAGAAGCACAAAATTTTGCTGCACTACCTCAGCTACAGCTTTTTCCTGTCCGTGACCGGCTGTGTGCTTGGCATCGTGCTGGGAATGCTGACGTTCGGCAGACTGATGGTGAATATGTTCAGCGAGTTTTACACCCTGCCCGACTGGCAGCCGGGATACAGCTTCAAGAGCCTGATCGTGGCAGCCGTGCTGGTGCTGATCTGCACGGGGACTTCCTATGTGTCCTGCAAGCAGATCCTGAAGATCCACCCGTCCGAAGCGCTGCGTCCCCCGGCTGCAAAGTCCGCCAAGCCCTGCATTTTTGAAAAGCTCCCGTTCTGGCACAGGCTCAGCTTCAATGCACGGTACAATCTCCGGGATATCTCCCGTTCCAAGATGCGTGCGTTCATGGGCGTATTCGGAACGTGCATGGGCATGATGGTCATGTCGATCGGACTGGGTGCGTATGACACGCTCGATTACGTGCGTGACTGGTACTTCCATGACATCCAGAATTACCAGTACCAGGTGCAGCTCAACGATAGCTGCACGCTCGAACAGGCGGAGAAGCTCCGGGATGAGACCAACGGCGAGCTCATCGCTATGGATGCCATCTCCATCGCCGCCAAGGATCACCCGACCTCGGAGGGCATTCTGAGCTGCAAGCTGGCTGTCACGGAAGGGGAGGGGCTTTACTGCGTGTCGGACACAGACCTGCAAACGCAGTCCATCCCGGAGGGGACGGTCGCCCTCACCATGAAGCAGGCAAAGAAGCTCGGACTTTCCGTCGGTGACACCGTCTACTGGAAAACGACCACCGGCAACGAGTGGAATGCGAGCCGCATCGGCATGATCTCCCGTCACCCGAACATCATCGGCATCACGATGCTGCGAAAGGACTACGAAGCGCTGGATATGACCTTCCGGCCGGTCATGCTCGTGTCCAAGGAAAACTGCGAGGACGCTGCTGACGAGGACTGCGTGTCTGATGTTCACAGCATGGATGACCTGATCGAAGCGTTTGACAAGATGATGGAGATCATGGATCTGCTGGTGTATTTCATGGTGATCTTCTCGGTGCTGCTCATCGTGATCGTACTGTACAATTCCGGCAATCTCTCGTTCAATGAGCGTGAGAAGGAATTCGCCACGCTCAAGGTGCTCGGCTTCAAGAGCAGTGCCATCCGCCGTCTGCTCTCCACGCAGAACCTCTGGCTGTCTATTCTGGGCGTGATCTGCGGGATCCCGCTCGGACGGATGCCCTTGCAGGCGATGATGGATTCCAACGGCGATGCCGTGGACTGGCCGTGCTATGTGGCACCGCAGACGTATCTCATAGCAGGCGTCTTTGTGATGGTCGTATCGGTGCTTGTCAGCTTCCTGTTCTCCCGCAGGATCCGGCGGATCGATATGGTCGAGGTTTTGAAGGGAATGGAGTAAGGAGGTTTCCGTATGACAAGCAAACAGTACAAGGATCTGTCGATCAAGGAATTTACCAAAGCCGCCGAGGTCTATGAGACTGACCACGCCGGTGTATATAATATGTGTAAAAAGGACTACCCGGACGTTCTGGCAGAGCTGGAAAAGGAGCCGTTTGACTGCCTGCTCGACTGCGGCTGCGGCACGGCGCCGATGATCAGCCTGCTGCACGAGAAATACCCGGAGAAACACTACACCGGCATCGACCTCACCCCGAAAATGATCGAGGCGGCTAAAGCCAAGCAGCTTCCCGGCGTGGAATTCGTGGTCGGCGACTGCGAGCATCTGCCGTTTGAGGCAGAGTGCTTTGACACGGTGATCTGCTGCGAGAGCTTCCATCACTACCCGAATCCGCAGGATTTCTTTGACAGCGTGTACCGTGTCCTCAAGCCGAACGGCAGATTCATCCTGCGTGACATGACCATGAACGGCGCCGCTGTGCGCTGGTTCTGCAACAACATCGAAATGCCGCTGGCACACATGATCGGCAAGGGCGACGTCGGCATTTACGGCAGGGAGGACATCCAGAAAATGTGCGACAAGGCAGGACTCCACATGGAATCCTTTGAAAAGCGTGGTTTCTGCCGCCTGCACTGCGTCATCCGCAAGCCCGAAACGGCACCGCAGACCGCCCTCACCCTTGGGGACGTGCAGGAGACCGCCCTCATCCCCCTCACCATCAAAGCCAACGAGAGCCGCCGCCCCGACCACCGCATTTACGATGCGAAGGCGGTCGAGATCATCGAAGGTCTGCGCATCGACACGACGCAGTACGATAAATTCATGTCCCACGAGGGCGTTGTTGCACGCACGATCCTCTTTGATGAGGAGCTGCGCAAGGCGCTCAAAAAATACCCTGACGCCGTGGTGGTCAATATCGGCTGCGGCTTTGACGACCGGTTCTCCCGTGTGGATAACGGGAAGGTGCGCTGGTATAATGTAGACCTGCCGGATTCGATCGCAGTCCGCCGCAAGTGCTTTGCGCAGCGTGACCGGGAGTTCAACATCGAAGGCGACCTTCTGTCCGACACCTGGACGCAGGACATTCCAAAGGGCTCTGTGACCATCGTGATCGCCGAGGGACTGCTGATGTACTTCACGGAGGAGCAGGTCAAGCACCTTTTCTCGCACATCCGTGACCAGTTCGGCAAGGGCTATGTCCTCGCAGAGCTGATGCACCCGATGGCTGCCGGCAACAGCAAGCACCACGACACCGTCAAGGCGACCAAGGCACAGTTCCATTGGGGCATTGCCGACGGCAGAGAGGTCGAGCTGCTGTGCAGCGGCTACAAAATGCTGCGTGAGACCAGCTTCTTTGAGGAGATGAAGAAATACACCGTCGCCGCCAAGATCGGCAACCTGTTCTTCAAAAAGTTCAATGACCGCCTTGCTGTGTACCGGTTCTACCGGGCAGAGCAGGGGAAATAAGCCAGTAAACCAATTCATCCGACCCGGAGCGCCCAACAGCGCTTCCGGGTCGGTTTGGTTTGTGAAAGGGGACGGCTGAAATTCCTTGACATTTTCAGGAAATATGGTATAATATAAAGTGAGTGTTTCTGCCCATGGGAATATTGGAGCCAAAAACAGACATACTATGCCTGAAGACCACCAGTTACAGGGAGGAAACACATGAGAGCTGAATTCGAGACCTATCATCCCCAGGAAGCCGGCGAACCGCCTGTTTCCGCCGAGGCTCGCCCGGTCGAGCCTGAGATCCTCGAAAAGACCATTGCCGTCGGCGACCAGGATGCCAAGCACCTGATCCATTGCCTGACGATCATCGGGCAGGTGGAGGGGCACTATGTCCTTGAGCCGCAGCATAAAACCACCAAATATGAGCATATCATCCCGGCGCTCGTTGCCATTGAGCAGGATCGCAGCGTGGAGGGTCTGCTCGTGATCCTCAATACCGTCGGCGGTGACGTGGAGGCAGGACTTGCCCTTGCAGAGCTCATCGCCGGGATGCAGACGCCGACCGTATCTTTGGTCGTCGGCGGCGGACATTCCATCGGGGTGCCGCTGTCGTGCTGTGCCAAGCGCTCCTATATCGTCCCGTCCGCATCCATGACCATCCATCCTGTGCGGATGAACGGCATGATGCTCGGCGTGCCGCAGAGCCTGCGGTATATCGACCGGATGCAGGATCGTATTGTGGACTTTGTGGTGCGCAACAGCAAAATGCAGGAAAAGACCCTGCGCTCCCTCATGATGAATACCAAGGAGCTGGCAACGGATGTCGGTTCCGTTCTTTCCGGAGAGCAGGCGGTGGAGGCAGGACTGATCGACCAGATCGGCAGCCTGTCGGATGCCCTGGAGGGGCTTTATACCCTGATCGAAGCGGCACCGCCCAGATACCCGGATGCTCAGATTTAGATTTAGATAGAGACAGAACAAGAAAGGAGAAGCCATTGGCTGAGAGAAAGAAGAAAAACGGCATCGTCAAGCCGGAAAAATCCACCAAAGGACCGCCTGCCCTGCACGGCAAGCCGGACGCCAACAACCAGAAGCACGCTATCATCCTGTTCACGATCGCCATTCTGGTGCTGCTCCTGTCTTTTGTGCAGGGGTCGAGCGGCTGGCTCGTGCTGCATAAGGCGATCAAGGGATTTTTCGGTTTGCCGGTGCTGCTGATCCCTCCGGCACTCTGCTACATAGCTCTGATGCTGGATAAGGACGAAACACCGCAGAAGATCGTTCACCGCAGCCTGAGCGTTGTGGCTGCCACGACGTTCCTGAGCGGCTTTATTGAGATCATGTTCGGCGGCGGACGCTTGCAGGAGCTGCCGCTACGTGAATCCATCCACCTGCTGTACGAGGAGGGGCTGACGTGGAGCGGCGGCGGACTGGTCGGGATCGTAGCGTACCCGTTCCAGCGGCTGTTCGGCGATGTCGGGTCGAAGATCATCATCTGCCTGCTCCTGTTCGTGAGCCTGATGCTCATCAGCAAGAAAACGCTGTCCGAATTTCTCTTTATCCTGTCTGCTCCGTTCCGTCGGATCTATTCTTTTTTCCGGGACGGCAGAGAGGAGGAGGAGCTGCTCGAAGAAATGGAGCAGCAGCGCCAGGAATTTGCTGTCAAGACCGAGCGTGAGGCAGTTGCCATGTCCCAGCGCTCACCGAAGAAGAAAAAGGAAGAGCCTGCCGAGCCGCAGTTTTTGATCGATATCCCGATGGATGACGTGCCTGTGCCGGCAGCGCCGGAAGTTCAGGAGCCGCAGATCGACATTGATCTGGCGCCGCTTTCTGAACCGGAGCCTGCCGCAGAGCCGATGCCGGCAGCATCTCCCAAGGAGGATGCTGCGCTTGAGGAGCTGATCCGTCAGGCAACGACCTCCAGGAAAAAGACCAAGGAGGAGGAAAAGCTCGAAGCTGTCCTCGAAATTGCGGACGAGATCGCTCAGCAGGCAGGACAGACGAACAATCCCGACCATCCCTACCAGATGCCGAAGATCGACTTTCTCAATCCCGGCAAGTCCCATGCGAACGATGCCGGTATGGGGCAGGAGCTGCGTGAAAAGGCAGATCTGCTCCAGGAGGTCCTCAAAAGCTTCAATGTCGATGCCCGTATCACCAACATCGCCCGTGGTCCGTCTGTTACCCGTTACGAGGTGCAGCCGGCAGCCGGCGTCAAGGTGGCAAGGATCACGAGCCTTTCCAACGATATTGCACTGAATTTCGCCGTGGAGGGCGTTCGTATCGAAGCCCCCATCCCCGGAAAGCCGGCAGTCGGCATCGAGGTGCCGAATTCCCACCGGGATACGGTATCCCTGCGTGAGCTGCTTGAATCCAAGGAGTTCACCGGCTCCAAGAGCAAGCTTGCCTTTGGTGTCGGCAAGGACATCGCCGGCAATGTCATTATTGGCGATATTGCGAAGATGCCGCATATGATCATCGCCGGTGCGACCGGTTCCGGTAAGTCCGTCTGCACCAACTCCATCATCATGAGCATCCTCTACCACGCAAGTCCGGATGAGGTCAAGCTCATCCTGATCGACCCGAAGATTGTTGAGTTCCGTGTGTATGACGGCATTCCGCACCTGCTGATTCCCGTTGTCACCGACCCGAAGAAGGCTGCCGGTGCGCTCAACTGGGCAGTGCAGGAAATGCTCAAGCGCTATGACGTGTTCGCCGAGAACGGCGTGCGTAACCTCGGCGAGTTCAATAGCCTCTGCAAGACCAAGCCGGAGCTGGGACTGACCAAAATGCCCCAGATCCTCATTTGTATCGACGAGCTTGCGGAGCTGATGATGACCGCCTCGAAGGAGGTCGAGGATGCCATCTGCCGTCTGGCACAGCTTGCCCGTGCGGCTGGAATGCACCTTATCATTGCGACCCAGCGACCCACCACCAATATCATCACGGGTCTCATCAAGGCGAATAT